>NZ_JACJQD010000003.1:0-467569 GCF_014696485.1 Limnothrix sp. FACHB-1083
ATGTCCATTGGGCATCCTGCCGTGTTTATGGGCTTTGCTGTGACCGCACAGAGGGCATTCCATGGCGTGAACCTTCATCCATCAGTCTCTCTACTCTATCAATCCCACATTAGATTGACGTACGACCACCCTTTCCACCTACTATTCACTTAATACTTTACATTGGTAAGGCAGCTCCAGGGTTTTTGTCGGAGCGTTTTGACTCCTATCTGAAAGAAAAAAATAGCTCAAAAGCCCGTAAAAAACTCAGCTTTATGTTGAATAAATACGAAAATCAGCTTTTCTTCTGGTGGGCTGCATTGCCTCGGCTTTACGTTGATGTTGTTGAGGAACATTTACTTATGTGCTGCCAGCCTCCGTGCAATGAAAGAATACCCTCAAGAGAACGTTTATGGGGTACATTTAGAGAAGCTTTCTAGATTCAATTTTGGCTTTTAAAGACAAGCTATTGAGGAGCTAATTATGTCTCACTATGTTGCGGCGATTGAAGCACGGATGGGCGACTGGCGTTACTATGTCACCGTCATGAACCTTGGAGAAATTGCTGCTAGATGCCAACTAGCAGAGGAGATTCATGCCAATCAAGATCTCGATGACATGATTCAGCGTGAGATTTCTGATCGTGTTCAGAAGGAAATGGTTCCCTACCTTCTGAACAACTCACAGCGCTTTTACGGTGCTTTGGTCGTCGCAGTGTATGGCGGAGAGCCTGAGTTTTCTATAGTTAAAGTCACTGAACATGAGCTGATTGATGATGTAGAAGACAAGCATAGTTATGGCTTTGGTCTATTGAGATTTGATGGTAGCCAAGCTTACTATGCTTTAGACGGTCAGCACCGTTTAAAGTCAATTCAAGAAGCAGTGAAGAAAAATCCTGATCTGCGCAAAGAACAAATTGCAGTCATCCTCTTGAAGCATGAAAATACGCAATCTGGTCTTGAAAGAACTCGTCGATTATTCTCCACGCTAAATCGACGTGCCAAGCCAACATCATCAGGGGTGAACATTGCAATTGATGAGGATGATCCAATCGCAATAGTCACCAGAAGATTGGTGAAAGAGAACGGCTACCTCTCGTCCCTTGTCCATTGCAAGAATCTTGGTTCAAAAACATTATCATCAGCTAAAAGTAACGATCCTTATGTAACGACGATTTCATCTCTTTATGATACTAATGAAATCTTTCTTGCCGCTTACAATAGTGGACTAGAAATCAGCCCAAAGTTCAAGCAATTTCGACCTTCCGAGGATGAGCTAGACGCTTACTACAATTTCTTGGAGGATTTGTGGACACATCTCCTAGAGTCTGCGCCGGGTTTCGATGAAGTACTTAATGGGCGGAGAAAGCCAGGTGACTTGAGAAAAGCCGTTGACTCTGAAGGCTTTATTAAAGTTGATGATCAAGGTAAAGCCATTTCAGGTGGTAATGTTCTTGCACGTCCTATTGGTCAGTTTATTGTTGCAGAGACTATGAAGCGTGCTGGAATACAAGGCAAGTCCATGAAGGATTGCGCAACGGCTATCTTGAGTAGCATCTCAATGGATATTGATGATGCACCTTGGGAAAATGTCATCTGGAATCCAGGGACAAGGACTATCAACGGTAATAAAGCTGGGCGACGATTATCAGTTGATATAATTTCCCACGCACTAGGATTGAAAACACAAGTCAAGGTGAGTGAGTTGCGTCAACAGTATCGGGACATGATCAACAATCCCAAAGCTAGTCTTCTATCACCAATCGAGTGGAGTGGTCGCCAATCACTGACCAGTGAGGAGTCGTCTGTAGAAACTCAACCTGGCACTACACCTTAACTGTCGTTTTCAATTCAAGGATCTAAGAAATTGTCCTAAATGATCTCCTTGAGTTCAGAGCCTATCTACTTTGACTATCATGCAACAACGCCGATCGATCCGCGTGTTTTGGATGTGATCGCCCCTTTCCATACTCACCACTATGGAAACCCTAGCAGTAATGATCATTTGTGGGGAGATCATGCAGAAACTGCGGTCAAATTGGCTAGTCAGCAGATTGGACAACTGATTAATAGCAACCCACGCCAAATCATCTTTACTTCCGGCGCTACCGAAAGCCTGAATCTTGCGATTCAAGGCACAATTGCTGCACTTTCTCCTAGAAATCAACTGCCCCGTGTTGCAACATTAACCGTTGAGCACAAAGCAGTTCTAGATACCTGCTATGCCCTAGCTCGACAAAAAAGAATCGAACATATCTTGATCCCTGTAGACAAACAGGCACGCCTTAATCTTGACGACTTGGATAAACTTTGTGCAGAGCAACTGGATTTACTTTGCATCATGGCAGCCAACAATGAAGTTGGCACAATCTATCCTGTAGCTCAAATTGCGGCGATCGCCCAAAGCCATCAAACTCCCTACCTCTGTGATGCTACACAGGCTCTTGGAAAAATCCCCCTCGATTTTGATGGCTGGGGAGTCACGATGTTAGCGATCTCAGGACATAAATGCTATGGACCCAAAGGCATCGGAGCCTTGATTGTCCAGCGTGGACATAGGATTGCGCCTCTTTTTTATGGTGGTGGTCAGCAAAATGGTCTTCGGCCAGGCACATTCAACGTGCCAGGAATTGTTGGTTTTGGTGAAACCTGCCGACTACGAGCTAGCGAAATGCAAGAGGATGAATGGCGCATTGCTCAACAGCGCGATCGCCTACAAACATTGCTAGAAGCGCAAATTCCCGGCTTGGCAGTTAACGGTGATCTCAAAAATCGCCTTGCCGGAAATTTACATATTTGCGTACCTGGTCTTCCCAACGGGGCAATTGTTGCGCGAGTTCGTCAGCAGCTTGCTATTGCCACAGGCTCTGCTTGTACCAGCGGCGTTGAAGCGCCTTCCCATGTTTTGCAGGCAATGCAGTTGCCCAGCGACCACCTAGAAGGCGCAATTCGGATCGGCCTTGGTAAATTCACGACCGATGATGAAATTGATCGCGCTGCTCAACTCCTCAGCAACGCGATCGGTCAAATTCGAGCCTTACTCTAGACTGCTCAACTCAACGACAACAGCCGCCTCAGCAAGCTCATCACCTCACCGGGATTTTGGGTCGGCTGCATCGGTGACCACTCATACAACTCCGCAAAGCCGCGCAGATACAACACTCGAATCGTGTTTTCCACCGCACGCGGCGACCCAATCACCATCACTTTCACCGTTTCGCGCCCATCCAATCGCGCGGGCAGGGAATCGAGCGCGAATTGCCCCTCAGTCAAGGATTCCGGGGCGATCGGCGTTTCCACAAAGTCAGTTACAGTCGTCATGGCCGTTCCTCCTGAAATGAATTGGCCGTTGGCACAAGCAAAGCAAGATCAATGAGGCATCAGTCTCTATCCCCCGTTGAATGTGGGATGTACAACAGCTTTGTCAAATCTCACTTACTTGGACTTGCCTTAAGTTTAATAGTCCAATCTGTATACGTCAACCGATCAATTTACTAGTCCAAATGGTAGCCAATTTACGAAACCTATAGGCTTTTGAGAGGATTGAGCCTATGGGGAAAGCCGGACAAGTTTTAAAGCAAGTTTTGACCTCGCACGAGGTCAGTCAGTATGCTCTCGCTGCCAGATTGAATATCGAGCGAACCACCGTATATCGCTGGTGCAATGGCGTTCGCGACCCTAGCGGTGACACGATCGTGGCGATCGTCACAGCCTTAAAAAAGCTAAATCCAGAAGCAGCGCGGGATTTCGTGCGGTTATATTTGGGCGAAATTGTGGAATAGCCGATCGCCCCACCCACTGTTCAACTCAACGACAACGGCAAGATTGGGGCATGGGGAAAGCAGGCAAAGCACTCAAGCAAGTCCTCGAGACTTACGGAATTACTCAGGGAAAGGTCTCCTCAGCCCTGGAAATTAGCACCTCGAACGTTTATCGCTGGTGCAACGAGGTGCGCGACCCAACCGCTGAACGGGTTTACGAATTGGCTCAGGCACTTCAGGAGATTGATCCAGCCGCCGCTCGGGACTTTGTGCGGTTATATTTGGGCGAATTCTTAGAGGAGCGTTAGCGATCGGGATCGCATTTACGGAAACTCCAACCTTTGCGACGATCGAGGGCATGGGACGTGCCGGACAAGCACTGAGAGCAATCCACAACATCAGCCAAAATCGACTGGCTGTTGAGCTGGGGTTGCGGCGATCAGTGCCCTATCGTTGGGTTCATGAGCTGAGCGATCCCACAGGCGCAACGATCGTGGCGATCGTCACAGCCTTAAAAAAGCTAAATCCAGAAGCAGCGCGGGATTTCGTGCGGCTATATTTGGGCGAAATCGTGGAATAGCCGATCGCCCATTTTTTTGAGTTTTTAGCCCCCAGCGCCTCCAATTTTGGCAAGTTGACGATCGGGCAATCTAAGAAGATCAATAGACAGTATTCAAGCTTCAAAAAAGATTTGCCCTTCAATCCACTGCTATGGAAACCAATGTTTTAGTCGTCGGAGCTGGGCCGGCAGGCGTGGCCAGCTCAATCACCCTCAGTCAGCGGGGAATTGACCATGTGCTGATCGATCGCGCCGTTTTTCCCCGCGACAAAGTGGACGGCAATGCCTTTGGCCAGGATCTGTTGGCCGCGCTCAATCGCCTCAATCGCCCTGATTTGGCAGCAGCCCTCCTCGCCAGCCCCGACCTGTTGCCTTGTCCGGCCGGCGCTTGGATTTTCAGCGATCGGGGCGATCGCTACCAACCCCCCTTGCCCCACCCGGCCGACCAAGCCCCGATTTACACCATGGATCGCCAGGCCATGGATGCCCTGCTGTTAGGGTTTGTGGATCGATCGACTGCGGATCTGCGGCTGGGCTGTGAATTGGTGACCCTAGAACCGGCCGGCGATCGGTTGGCGGCAGTGGTGAAAATCGGTGAGCAAACGGAAACCCTGCACACCAAGCTCGTGATTGGAGCCGATGGGGCCCGATCGCGCGTGGCCAGCCTGTTGCTGAACCAAACCGAAGACCCCACCGATCGGGCCCTGACGCTCCACCGCTACTACCGCAACGTGGCCAGCTTCGAGCAGCCTCACATCGAAGCACACTACATTCAGCCCCTCTTGCCGGGCTTTGTGTTCATTGCTCCCTTGGCCCATGGGCGGTTCAAAGTTGGCTTGGGCACTAGGGCCGATCGAATTGGTAACGACCCCGCCCGCCTGTCCGGGTTGCTGTCGGAAGTGATTGCCGCCAAACCCTGGTTGCGGGAACGCTTGGCAACCGCAGAACCCATCAGTGAGCCGGAAACCTGGCCCATGACCTTTGGCGGCTCGGCCCAGATCCGCCGATCGGGCGATCGGGTGTTGCTGGCGGGCGACGCGGCCGGCCTGTGCAATCCACTAACGGGGTTTGGTACGGCCAAGGCGATCGACTCGGGGCGGCTGGCGGCAGCCGTGGCCGCAACGGCCATCCGAGTTGGCCAGTTCGATCGCGCAGCCCTCTCCGCTTACGATCGCGACTTGCAACGACTGTTTGATCAGGAGTTTGTCCTGTCCCGTCGGATCAATCGCTGGAACCAGTCTCCTTGGTTGATGAACTTCCTGACCGGGCGATCGCTCCCTCGGCGCTTGCTGCAATCGGCAAAAACGCTTCGCCGTTGGGATGCCTTGGTGCAGGTTTAAGCAGGGGCGATCGGTTGCCCTGGGGTCAGTGGCCTTGAGCCTGAATGCGCAGATTAAGCAAACAGCAATCCAGTGTTAATGGTTGCTTAAGCCCAGACCGATAGAGTGGCCAAGCTCCAAGGCGCGATTCGATCGCTTGGGAGCCTCTGCCCACCATTGTTTCCTGTGCTGTATGGCCACCACAATTTCAACCTTCGATTGGAATAACCGTCCGCTGTTGGGCACAACAGCCACGACCAACCCCCGCAACCCTTCCCAAACCACGCCCGGTCAACAGATTTTTCTGGGCGGGTTTTCCGGGTTAGCCTTCGAGGGAAGAGATGCCAACGGGCGGTTGCAATTCCTGACCCATACTGATCGCGGCCCCAATGGTGAACCCACCAACCTGTTGCGCGACGTGCCCGGCAACGAGCGCCCCTTCGCACTGCCCGATTTTCAGCCGCAGTTAATTCGCTTTTCCTTGGATCCGGCCACTCGCACCTTCACCCTCACCGAGACGATCGGGCTGAAGGCCGCCGACAATCGCCCGATCACCGGCCTGCCCAACTTGCAAGCGGCCGCCTCCGGTGCAGCCTACACGGACGAAGTGCCCGTGGACTTGTTTGGCAACCGGCTCACAAATGACCCCGTAGGCATTGACTCGGAAGGGGTGGTGGTGGCCCCCGATGGGTCGTTCTGGATGGTGGATGAATATCGCCCCGCCATCTATCAGTTCGATCGCACCGGCAAACTCCTCAACCGCTTCATTCCCCAAGGAACCGCCGCCGCCGCTCAACAACCCACCGGCACATTTGGCACGGAAATCTTACCCGCCGTCTATGGGTCGCGCCGGGCCAATCGAGGGTTTGAAGCCGTGGCCTTGGATGGCAACAAACTCTATGCCTTCATCCAAAGCGCGATCGACAATCCCGACAGCACCGCCGACACCACCTCCCGAGGATCGCGCAACCTGCGGATTGTGCAGTTGGACATCAGCACCCGCGAAGTGACCGCCGAATATCTCTACATCCTCGATGACATCACCCGCAGTGGCGATGGCCGCACCGACAAAATTGGGGATGCCGTGGCGATCGGGGGCGGTCAATTTGCCGTCATTGAACGCGACGACCTGACCGACAACAGCTCCAACAAATTGATCTATCAGATCGACCTGGCTGGCGCGACCAACATCAACTCCCCCGCCAACTTGCGTCAACTGCCCCCCGGCAAAACGATCGAGCAGCTAACCTACGCAGAACTGAAAGCGGCCGGCATTGAACCCGTTGCCAAGCGTCTGCTCGTGAACGCCGCCGAAGCGGGCTATGTGAACGTGGACAAACCCGAAGGCCTGGCGCGGGTTGATGCCAACACCCTCGCGATCGTCAACGACAACGACTTCGGCTTGGCGGCCGACACCCTGCCCGGCAACGGAACCGTGCCCTTTGAAACGGAAGTCACCCCCGTGCGATTGGGCCTGATTCGGTTTGATGAGGCCCTGCCCGTAGCGCGGGAATTTCGCGGCACCAACGCCGCCGATCGACTCGATGCACGGGGTGGCGACAACCTAGTTTTCGGCAACCAGGGCAACGACAGCCTCGCGGGCAACCAGGGCAACGACACCCTCTACGGCAACCAGGGCAACGATTTCCTGCGCGGTGGTCAAGATGTCGATGTCTTGTTTGGTGGCCAGGGCGATGACCAACTGTTTGGCGACCTGGGCAGCGATTCCCTGTCGGGCGACCTGGGCAACGACACCCTGACGGGCGCGGGCCTCGACAGTCTCCGGGGCACTGGCGAAATCGACACCCTCGTCGGCGGAGCCGGTAGTGATTTGTTTGTGCTGGGCAACAGCAGCGGCGCGTTTTACAGCAACACCAACAACAGCAATCCCGGCTTGGGTGACTACGCCCTGATCACGGACTTCAGCCCCACGGACGATCGCCTGCAACTAACCAGCGGAGCCACCTACGTTCTCGGTACTACCACCGTGGATGCCACGGCCCTGGGTCTGTTCATCGACAATGACGGCACGGCGGGCCTCAGCGGCGGCGATGAACTGATTGGGGTGTTGCGCGGTCGCTCAACGGCGGAAGCCAGCGCGATCGCCAGTCGATTCCTACTGGTCTAGATCGGTTCCTCTCGCTCGGGTCTCTCGTTTTCACAGGGGGCAACGGCCCCTTGTGAAGCCCCCAAAAACCAAGCATTTCATCGTTTCGGTAAGGGGTTATCTTTTGCAGATTGCCGCTCGCTGGACTGCATTGGCAATCCGCCAGCGAAATTAGCCCGCAAGATCCGTATCCTCATAAATATCCGCGATCGCGATCGAAGCATTAACGCTCATCAATTGCACCGGATCGCTGGGGTTTGCCAGTTGCCATTCACCGTGATCGCTCTTTTGAAACACCTCGATCGCCTGGCAATCCGTCGAAACGAGCACGTATTCAGTCAGGCTGGGAATGGTTCGGTAGTCGGCGAATTTTTCAGTGCGATCGAACCGGGCTGTGCTGGGCGACAGCACTTCGATAATCAGGCGCGGATAACTAATATATTGCTCGTTATTCGGGCGATCGCGATCGTCGCAAGTCACCACAACATCGGGATAGTAGAAAGCGTTACTTGCCTCAATTCGCAGCTTCATTCCTACCAAGAAAACACGACAACCAGAACCCCGAAGCTGAGTTTTCAGGGCAACGAGTAAGTTACCAATAATTGCGTTGTGGTTGCGTGTGCCACCTGTCATGGCAAAGACTTCACCATCGCGGTATTCGTGGCGGATTGGGCTGATTTCTTCGGCAGCAAGGTAATCAGCCGGGCTGATATATAGCGGATCGGTGGCGAGCATGATGAGTCTGGTAGGGCATGGCTCGATCGTAGCAAGTCATAAATCCTGATCTCATCACCATCAAGCTTGGGATTGACCATCAAAGATGTATGAATATCGCTTCCCCGAAACAACAAAAATGGTTTGGCATGAAGCGCAAATGCCAAACCATCATGATTCAGTTTTATGCTGTTTTGACCGCTCATGGGCGCGATCAGGAGTGCGGGAAAGGAAGTGAAAAAAGACACCATGAAACGGCGATCGAGCGGGTTCAGAACGCCATAAGCAGAGTGGCATGGTTCAGCTCAGAAGTCAAATTCCGTCCGGATCCCCATCATCACGCCACACTTCCAGATCCAAATCGTTGAAATACAGCAAGGCGCTTTGAATTTGAGCGTTGGAACCGCTGAGTTCTAAGTCAAACCAACCATCGCTCTCTTGGTCGGATCCCAGCAGGGCTGCCAGCACATTCACCGTCAGCCCAAACCGGGAAATGATGGTGGAAATGACGGGATCGGGACGATAGTTACTGGGCACACGGATGCGCACCCGGACTTGCGATCGATGCCCCGGTTCTGAGTCGATCGGGGAATTCGTGACCGGAGAATTGGTGTGGATGGGGTCAGTCATCGGATTGCCTCCCGTCCAAAATCGGGATTGTGGGAATGGTGCGGGGCGATCGCGCTGGAGCCGTTGAGATCCATGGGCGATCGCCCCCCAAAACCTATTGCTTGGTTTGGATCTTGTCGAAAATGGCTCCATCGGCAAAGAACTGCTTTTGGACGGCATCCCAACCACCCAGTTCCTTAACCGTGAAGAGTTTGGTCACCTTGCCAAAGCGATCGCTAAACTGCGCTTCAATGGCCGGGTCGATCGGGCGGAACCCTGCTTCCGCAAAGGCTTTTTGGGCTTCGGGGGTGTAAAGGAACTTCACGAAGGCTTCTGCTACCTCCCGAGTACCCCGTTTGTCCACCACCTGATCCACCACAGCCACGGGGCTATCGATCGAAATATTCGTCGCCGGAACCACGTAATCGACCTTTTGGCCCTTGGCTTGGGCCAACAGCAGTTCGTTTTCGTAGTTAATCAGCACATCGCCTTGGTTTTGCTTCAAAAACACGTCCGTGGCTTCTCGCGCATCCCGAGGCAAAATCGGCACATTGGCATACACCGACTTCACGAAGGATTCTGCCTTCTCCGGTGTGCCGCCCGTTTGGGTCACTGCGCCCCATAGCACCAGGAAATTCCAACGGGCCCCGCCCGAGGTTTTGGGGTTGGCGGTAATCACCTTCAATCCCGGCTTGGCCAAGTCGGGCCAATCTTTCACGCCCTTGGGGTTGCCCGGCCGGGTCACCAGGGCCGCCACGGACTTGTGCACGATCGCGTCGTTCGGCGCTTCCTGTTGCCAACCGGGTTCAATTAACTTAGCCTTTTCAATTTTTTCCACATCCTGACCCAATGCCAGGGCCACCACATCCGCTTCCAAACCATCGATTACGGCACGGGTTTGGGAGCCAGAACCGCCATAGCTTTGGTTAATTTTGACCGTTTGGCCCCGTTCTTTTTGCCACTTTTCGACAAAGAGCGGAATGATTTTTTCATAGGCCGATCGGGTCACGGCATAGGACACCAAGGTAATTTCGATCGGTTCGTTATTAGCAGCCGATGCGTTGGCCGCTGGTGTGCCCGTCGCGGGCGAGCTACCGGCAGCCGGGGAGCCGTTGGCGTTGGGATTGTTGGAGCCAGTGCAGGCGGAAATCATCCCACTCGCGAGCAAACCCATGCCCAAGCAGGCAAGCAGGCGGCGGCGGCTGGGGCGATTTAAGCGAAAAGGCACAGTCACGATGCAAAACTCCTTGCAATTAACCCTGTTTAAGCGTGGGTCGCAGGGTGGGGTAAAAAAATCGGGGGTGGGGTGATTGTACGCCCCGAATTGAATTTCCAGTAAATCAGTCGGTTTACCGGAGATTAAATCGCCTCTGAGAATAACCCATGTTGATCCAAAAGTCCAGATACCCGATCGAGTTACCGGTGTTTTGATTGCAAGGGGCTTGGTCAGGGCAGCCACACCAGTAAAACTCGCCCCTAAAACCAGCGATAGCGCATCAGAATACTGAAACCGATGGCCACGGCGATCGCCCCCAGGAGCACCGATCGCAAGGGATGGGCATCGGGTGAAACCAGGCTGGTGGTGCTGGTGAGCCGACCCTGCACGAGATTCAGGCTTTCCACGTCAATCCAAGGAATGCCGCCCCGCCGCAGCCAACCGGTGACCATCACGGGGCTGCCGATCGGGAGTTCTTGGCGACTTTGACGGATCAAGGTTCCCAGCCAACCCCAACGGCTGGCCAGGTGCAAGGGCAAGAGGCCGCTGGGGGTTTGTAGCCACAGATCTTGCCATAGTCCATTGGCCCAGCCCGATCGCCCCAGGAGTCGTCCTGATACTTTCACCATCACCGCATCGATCGGGAGGGCGTTGGGTTCGGCCAAGGCGCTGGCCAGGGGCGGCCCATCCGCATGATTAAAGATCAGGGGTAAGCGGCCGCGAATTTCTGGAAAGAAGGCATTCAGCCGCAGGAAAATCCCCAGTCCGCAACCCATCCAGGCCAGGCCCCACAGCAGGGAGCGATCGGCCCACATCCAGCCGATCGGGTGGTTCAACAGCCGCCCCAATCCCCCAATCACCCACAGCAGCAGCGCCACCCCCACGCCGGCCACCATGCCCACCCAAGGCCCGGACTGTAGCCAAAGGGTTTGAGGGGTGGTGGGTCTCAGGGGGCGGGCCCGGGGCAAGGGTGGCAAGTAGCGTTGTTGTTGGTCTTGGGCCGCTCGATCGCTGGCTTCAAATTCCGGTTCCAATCGCCAGCGCACGGCCAATTCCGCCAGGGTGGCCATTCGCTGGCCCGTGAGCGGATGGGTGTGATTGAGCTGGAGCCAAGTGCGATAGGGATTGCGTCGGCCCCAGGCCCACAGGGGTTCGGGGGGCGCGATCGGGTGGAAGCTGCCTTCAATGGCGGCACAGGTGGGGCTGAAGGGCAACAACAGCTCGATCGCCACCAACCAAGGGGATAGGGCCCGGTTCGCGATCGCCTGTTCCGCCACTGCCACACCGCACTTAACCAGGGCCCGCGCCAGGGCATTGGGATCCCCCGTTTCGGCGGCCCCGAGCCGATCGGCTTCGGCCTGGCGCGATCGACTCCAACCAAACAGGGCCCAACGCTCCACCCGATACAGCCCATAGGCCAGGGCCGACAAACCCACCGCCCCCAGCTTGGCGGGCCAAAGCTGCCAGGTTTCCGCCAATTGCGCCGCCCATTGATGCAAACCATAGGGCAGCAGCAACACCACCGTGGCCCAACTGGCGATCGCGCTGTCGCCGCGATCAATTTGGCTATATTGAGCGGCCACCAAAGTTGCCAGTTCTCCATCACTCAGACCATCGATCGCCCCTTGACTAATGGCTAGGCGAGCTTGGGCCGGCAACCAACCGTAGACCACCACCACCGGCAGATCCGTGGTTAGCAACCGGAGATAGGGAACCGGGCGATTGCGCGATCGCACCAGTCGCTGCAACAGGCGCGCCGTTTCCGGCCGCTGGGCAGACAGTTCTGAGAACTTGCGTGTTTGGCTGCCCCAACGGTGCATCACCTCATCCAACAGCCAGGGCGACCCCAAAAACAGCAGCCCCAAGGCAATCCAAGCCGAAACTGAGGGATCATCGGTGATGTAGGGCGTGGCCTCTCCCCAAATGGGCAACCAAGGCAACAAAACCGACAGCCAATCCAGCAGTTTGTTATAGGTGGCGGTTCCCAACAGGACAGACTGTTGCACGATCCAGGCCAAAAGCACGATCGCGATCGCCTGGCTCACCAACCGCTGACCCCAAGGCCTTGGGGTCAAAGCAGTGCGGCGATCGGCTCGGCCCCCGTTGCGCCATTGAACGCTATAGGGTTCGGGGGTTTGGGCATCCGTCGCCGCCGGGGGTTGCGCTTCCGGTGCAGTCGTCTCTACCGTTGTCACCACCGCCATCACGGCCGGCGGGCGATCGGGATTGGGAGACAAAGGCGGGGAACCAGCTACGGCACTTGGGGGACGATCCGATTTCGATGGGGATGTAGGTGCGGTTGCAGGGGCGATCGCCGGATTCGTCCCCGGGTCAGCGCTCGCAGATCCCGATGAGGAGGCCAAAGCAGAAGACCCCGAGGCTGGAGACCCCAAAGCTGGCGATCCGGGATGAGGATTCAACGCCACCCGCACCACCTGGGTTCGCTTCCCGATCGCCTGGGGATCCGTTAGGGGCACAAATCCCGCATTTCCCGCTTCCAGGGGCACAAATCCCGGATCCTCGGCGGCTTTGGGTTTTGGGGTGGGCGGCGGTGGGGGCGGCGGTTTCAGTTGAGATCGCGCTTGGGTTGCCCATTGGCGCACCTGGGGGTTGGGATGGTTCAGCAGCGATTCACAAAGGGCGATCGCCTTGACCCATTGCCCCACAGCTCGATAGGCCCCCACGAGGGCCGCCTGGGCCCGAGCCTGCTCTGCCCCCGTCAAGGTGGCGCTGGCCGTTTCCAATGGGGCGATCGCCGCCGCCGGTTGCCCCTGCTTCAGGGCCGCCAAACCCGCTTGGAGCTGCGATCGCGCCCCCTCTGCCCCCAACTCCGCCATAGTTTCAACCCAAAACTAGCCAACCCAAGACGCAGAATTCGACGGTTGCTCAACCGTTCAACTTCCGAATCCAAATCTAAAGGCTAGTGTGCCCATCAGGCTCCCCCGGCCGCCACCGATAGACCCGCAAATTGACCCGATCGGCTGCATCAAACTGCACCCCCTCCCGTTCCAGCAACGCCCGCTGCAAATAATCATTGCCCTGCCGAAACGGTGAGTAGGAAATTTCCCCCCGCACATTCACGACCCGTTGCCAAGGAATGTCTCGATCATCCCCCGCCACCCGCGCCAGGGCATAGCCCACCAACCGCGCCTTGCCCGCCAAGTTGGCCAGCTCGGCCACTTGCCCATAGGTTGCCACCTTGCCCGGGGGAATTTGCTGAACCACCGCATAAATTTGGGCATAAACCGTCATTGAATTGCCATTGCTCCTCAACCGCCCGATCGCTATTCAATCCGATACTCAAGCCAAGATCAAAGCCAAAATCTAAAATCAGACTTTCAAGATATTCGCTAAGATTTCAGGCAGGTTTCACCTAGGGCTGAAAGCGGCCACCACCGCCACCAGCCATATTTTTAAATTGCGTAAACTGCGAATCAAACAATAGGCGAACTGTGCCCGTTGGGCCGTTACGGTGCTTGGTTAGCAACACTTCTGCAATTCCCCGATCGGGAGTATCTGGGTTGTAGTACTCCTCTCTATAAAGCATTAAGATTAAGTCCGCATCTTGCTCAATACTGTTATGAACAATGATGTTATTTGCCACGAAATTGTGATGCTCTGGGACTGTTAAATCAAAAACCTCTTCTTCTCCATCTGGCTCGATCGAAACCACTTCATCCCAATAGACATCACTATTAGCCAGATTTTTTAAGCTGCTCGAATCCAGAACTTCTGCAATTCTATTCAAACGTTCACGACTGAGATTCTGTTGATAAAGTGCTGTTCCACAATATCGAGTGCCCAAAGCATTTTGGAATTGTCGCTGAGTCATTCCAGACTCAGAAATTATTGCCAAAATCTGGTTTGACCAAACTCTAGACGGAATAACATCTCGATTGGTATTCGCAGAATGTGAATCAAGGTATTCACAAACCGACTGTAGAGCAGTTTGTTTTCTAATGCCATAGGCTCCAACTTGTTGAACAAAGCGACAAAGATCTTCATGACCTGTAACAACCACATGATATTGATCTCGCCCTTTACCCTTCTGAGAAATTTTCTTGAGCCTTGCATTGATGCCTAGTCTAAGCAGAAGTGTTTGTACGCCTTCTGCCAAGTGCCAACTGCTGGAAGAATAATAAGCAAGGGGGCGTAGATTTTTCCCACGCAGGAGATGAATCGAGCCGTCGGTAGCCCATAGGTGTTTCAGAAATTTGGCAATGGTCAAATCATCCTGACGAAACATCAGCTCTGGGATGTATTTTTCCCATGACCGCAATCCAAAAATTCCAAACTGATCTAGCCACTCTGCTACTGGATTCCGAACACCATGCGTTAAAGGAGTGGCAGATGATAAATAGACTTGATACCAGTTTCGCTCAGGTTTAATGCGTGCTTGGATATCGTCGCCAAACACTTGAACCGCAAGTTCTTGAACAGCGGTTGCCAAGTCTAAATCCACTGTTGTGTACTGAATCGCGTGGCGCGGAAGAGTACAACCATCACCAATGAGATGACCCATCAGGGCAACTTCTGGCTGTGTGATAGTCGTAGTTTGATTCGGGGCAAGCTGGCGCGGTAGAGCAATTCTCATGCGCTGTTGCAAGCAATCGAGCCGCAGCCAGCCATCTAAAGTTAGAAATTGATGGTTAGCCGTTGCACGAATTTGACGACCCAGACGAGTTGTTAAACGGAAGACCGGTTTAATTCCTGTTGAAAAAGCATGGCTAACTCGCTTAGACTCTAGCTTCCAGGTAATTGGATTTAAAGCCAGTACAGAGAAGTTTTTTCGTCCAACGAGTTGACGAATGGGTACTCGCTGGCCGCTATCAGCCATGAGCACCAAAGTATCGCCGGTTAAGCAACCTGACTCGCGCAGATCCGACATCATTGGTCGCTTATTTGTTCGTGATTCTACGCTACGACTGAGCTGAGATAGGGCCAAGATTGGCACATTTAATTCCCGAGCCAGGGCCTTGAGCGATCGGGTAATTTTTGACAACTCCTGTACCCGGTTATCTCCGCCTCCTTCCATCAATTGCAGGTAATCAATCACAATTAGCCCCAATGCGCCGCCGCGTTCCGCTTGCAGGCGACGGGCTTTTGATCGCATTTCTGTAATTGAAATATCCGCTGTGTCGTCAATATAAAGCTTCAGATTAGAAAGACCTTGAATGGCCGACCCAATTCGCCCCCATTCGTTTTCGCTAATCCGTCCCGATCGCAGGCGATTGCTTTCAATTTGCGCTTCGCTGGAGAGCATCCGATACATCAGTTGCTCCTTCGACATTTCCAGACTAAAAATGGCGATCGGGAGGTTATGAATTGCGGCCACATTGCGAGCCGCATTCATCACAAAGCTGGTTTTACCCATTGAGGGCCGACCCGCCACAATGATCAAATCCGATCGCTGGAATCCCTGAGTCATCGCATCTAGATCATAGAAGCCGCTGCTCAGTCCCGGCATCTGAGATTCCAGGGCCCGACTTTCCAGCTCAAAGAATGCTTCCGAGAGAATCACCTCCGCAGAAGTCAAATCGTTTTTGGCTTTGGATTGGGTGATATTAAACAGGCGCTGCTCTGCGCGATCGAGCAATTTTGCCAACTCTTCCCTATTGTCAAATGCCAACTGCGCAATATCACCGCCCACAGAAATTAGCTGTCGCCGCACATATTTATCGGCAATCAAAAGGGCATAGCGATCAATATTGACTGCGCTAACGGTGCGATCGAGCAGTTGCGATATTTTTTGCGAGCCGCCTACTTTTTCTAAGAGGTCTCGATCCTTCAACCAAGTGGTCACCGATAGCAAATCCGTAGGATTGCCCCGGGCGTGCAATTCACGCATGGCTTCAAAAATGGTGCGGTGGGCACTTAAATAAAACGCCTCCGGTGTCAGAATTTCAGCAACGCGGTTCATCGCTTCCGGATCTAGCAAAATGCCGCCGAGGATCGACTCTTCCGCGTCAATATTTTGCGGCGGCAGTCGATCGCTCACGGTCGAAAAATCAAGCGACTCACTCATATTGCAAACAAGTTTGATCGATGGGTTCGCGATCGCAAAAACAAAGAAAATAGGGAATCTAATAGGAAATTCAGGGCCATGCGCATTCTGATCGGCACTATGCCACAGAAATGGGGGCTGGAACTAGCCAGACCCCCATGGGCGTGAGTTGCTCGGAATCCCGCTGGGGATCTGAGCGATGGATAGGATATTCAGGACAGGCATGATGGAGAGCGGGCCACCAGCGATCGACCATGAGCGATCGCCTAGCTGATGTGCCCAGACATCCCGGCGGCAATCCTACTCGGCAATCACTTCGATCGTCGCCGTTGCCACCACTTCCGGATGCAACTTCAGCGACACCGTGTACTTGCCCAGCTTGTTAATTTCAGGCAAGGTCATATCGCGGTGATCCAAATCGATCCCGGCGTATTCCTTCACCTTGTCAGCCACTTCGCGGGTGGTCACAGTTCCAAAGATCGCATCGCCTTCGCCCACCGACTTGGCAATCCGCAGCGTGCCCACGGTAGACAGAGCCGTTTTGTTGGCTTCTGCGCGTTGTTTTTCTTCAATCTTGCGTTGGCGCTCGGCCTCGCGGCGGCGCTCCACTTGCTTCAAAATTCCAGGGGTTACGTTAACGGCTGCCCCCTGAGGCAGCAGGTAGTTGCGGGCATAACCGGGAGCCACTTCTACCAAATCGCCGGTCTTACCCAGCTTGCTAACGTCTTTGCTCAGAACTACTTGAACTCGCTTAGCCATGGTTGAGGATATCGTGTGTTGGGCTGTTGATGGGCGGGTCGCTGGGTAAGCACTCGGGCACTGCGCAATTACGGTGTAGGAGCGATGTCACGCGCACCGATCGCGCCCCACTCAACAAACTTTTAGACATTGCCAGACAAAAGGCAATTTCCAATATTAACAGCTATGTCGAGCTTGGCAGCAGTCTGAGGACGAAGATTCATCAGCGAAGCCTGGCGGAAATTGTCTAAATCCTTAGCGTGTGCCCGATCCCTGGCTGCGGCTGGGGCCGCCGGAGTCTGGAGGGGTGGGCGCTGGCTGTTGGGCGGCCGCTCGCACTAACCAACTCTGCTCGGGAGAACCGGCCAGGGCAAAGCGCTGGCCCCGACCCAGCCAAGACCAGGGTTCCACCACCGCCAACAGCCCCCAAACCAAAATCACCATTCCTTTGATCAGGGGTTGCGATCGATCCAGGATCGCAGCGGATCGACTTTCGCCCATGACCAATCTTGCTGATTCCCCTTCCGATCGGTGCATGAGTCGTTGGGGGCGAACCACTGTCCTTCGATCGCAACAGTCCAACATCACAAACCTCCCTAGTGCTTTCAAAAACACAAATTAAAGGGCGAAGCTTAACAAGCAATCAAACCGAAACTGAATGGTTAATGGTGATTTTTGAATAGCAATGATTCATTTCAGGCATTCATTTCAGTCATTTATTTCAGTTATTCATTGTTGCAATCCATTAAAATCATGAATTGCAAATCATCAATCGCAAATGATTGATCACAAGCGGCTGATTACAACGGTTAACAGCATGGTTCACAAGCTGATCACAGTTGGTCACGGTTGGTCAGAACCGCTACCACCCAAAAAAATTGATGACCTAGCGGGGGATGCTCCCGATCGTGATGTTGGTTTCCAAACAGTCCATCAAATTACGAAACAATCAACAAACATCATGATCAGAGTGATCTTGACTGATCTTTGATTGTCCAAGCTTGATGATGAAAACTAAGTTAATGGAACCTAATTGGCACAAACTCAGTCAGTGGTCATCAAACTCAGGCTTTCAAAGGTTGCAATCAAGAGTCGTAACCCAAAATTGCAGCTTCAAGTTACAACTTGTAATCGCGACTCAGAATCTTGACCCCGAATCTCAACTCAAGATTGCAACTCAAGATTGCGGCTTAAAATCGCAACTTTAGGGCTGCTTCTACGGTTTCGTGGGCAAGCTTTGGAGCTTCGGTTTTAGCACTGATTTTACGCATTGACCATAGCCCTCTAGTAGTACCGTAGAACGGATATGAGTAACTCATCAGATCTCTTGGGAATTCTGAAGAAAATCTTAATATCCACCATCATAGCCACTACTAGTCTGGTGAATTTCCTGTGCCTCGACCGCTAATTCACCTCAGCACAAAATGCCTGAAGCCTTTGCCAAAGCTGGGTTTCCAGGATCAGTAGGTGGACTTTCTTATATCTGATAAATTGCTCAATTAAACCCACAATTATTCCCGACTACGGCCCCATCGGGCCGAGCCGCAACCGTCGCCCAAGCTCCGTGCTCCTATTCCGTACCCCCGTTCCGTGCCCCTGTTGCGCCTAAGTTTCCCATTCCCAATCAGGGCTAATCATCGAAGAAAAATCCGGTTCATTAGCCCTGAGCGGGATTGGTTAAACTTTTTGAGCAATTCATGACATGGGATTAAAGAAAATACCAGATCTTGGCGAAAATTCGTAAAAATTCAGAGACGATCGCCTGTGGAAATCCTGCAAGTGATTAATGGTTGGCGATCGGCGCTTTTTGCTGCGGCTAGGCTGCTTGTTGCGGCTATTGATTTAACCACTCCATGAGTTCGGTGGGGCTGAGTCCCAAATCTTTGGCCAGGCGATCGGTGTCGCTGCTGCCGCCAGCATCGCGGATTTCGGCCAGTTCTTGCGCTGATCGCCCCACAATTCGGGCAATGTTTTTGAGCTGCCCGTCATTAATCGGCCGCCCTTCGTAAATATCCTTCAGCTCGGGAGGCGAAAGACGATAGGAATCGCAAAATTGCACAAACTCCTGGCTCCCCATGCCCAGGGCGGCTTGGCGATCGCGCAGCAGATAGGCAATGGCGCGGGGGCCACTGGTGGGGCGAATGGTGGTTTCCAAGTACCGCAACATCAGTTGGCCCACCTGTTGGGAGTTGCCGCCCATTTTGGCCACCATGTCGGAGCAAAGGCGCTTGAAAGCTAAGCGCAACACAGTGTTGGTCGCCTCTAGTTTCTTTTCGCGATCGAACAGCTCAGACAACTGGTTAGCAAATTCACTGGTGCACCATCCCACCTCTTCGCCGTTGATGGTGAGGCTGGAATACCAACGCTGGGGGCCAAATTGCACCTTGGGGCTGTCTGTCGCCACGATCGTCTCCTTATGCAAACGCAGGTATATGCAGGGCCTGAAAATCCTGAAAACACTGAGCGGGTTGGGTCGATCGGGGTTCGGGGCGTTGGCGACGCAGAATTCTGAATTCGCAGCTTGCCTTGGCCTTGGTCGATGCAACCCTCTCCATCATCATCATCCATGATCCACTCTGACCATTGAGAGATCATCTCAGAGATTATCCCCGGCCCTTCAGCATCATGGATGATCAAAACCAGGGACGATCAGACGATTAAATGATTTTCTAACGATTTTATGGACGATTGAATGCTGATTGGATGATTTGTTAATGATTATGGGGATTTCAGGCGAAACTGGCCGCATCCGCCACCGAAAGCCCCAACCACAAGCGGCGGCCGAAACGCCCAGAACCGCTTTTTCGATGTTTTGCAATTAACTCTCGGGCAAATTGGGTCGATCGAGGGGCCGACAAAAGGTTTCGACTCCTTGATGGCTGACCCACAGAACCACGGGCAACAGCAACACGGCCGGACAGGGGGGCTGATCATCCAAATAGCCCAGGGTGGCTGCGATCGCCCCTTGGGCTAGGGATTGGCGAACCGGTTCTTGCACGCAGAGCCGGGCACGACATCGCTTGGCCAGGCCTTCCAACCAACCATCACTGCGATCGGGCTGTTGACCGGCCCGAATGGCCAGGGCGATCGCCGCATCTTCGAGATCGCCTTCACAGTCTTCAATCTCTGCCAAGGCCTCCAAAGCAGTGGGATATTCTGCTAACTCAACCCGCAGTTGGGCGATTCTGTCCGTTGACACTACCAAACGATTTTCGTTGCTCATAAAATCCGCAATTCGTCCGCAATCGATCGGCCTGCCTCAGTCCAGTACCCGCGAGCTAGAGACTGGCGACCCCTTCTAGCAACCAACATCAACAGAAATATCAAACAGAAAAATCAACCAGAAGAAATATCAAACCGATCATCAACTCATCAACAAAAACGTTAGCCAAGCCCATGTACTCAACCATTGACCAAGCCCATGTACTCAACCATTGACCCAGTCGATGGACTAAACCAACTCAGTGATTTGGTTCGTCTAGTCCGCCGGTCAAGGCCAATGGTCAAACCCATGGGCCGCTGTCCATTTAGTACAAATACACTTCGCCCTGTTCGGTCACGTTCACGTAGTTCACATCGTGATCAATGTTGTCGGTGGCGGTTAACACCAGCTCCAGATCGCCTTGGGGGGTCACGGTGGGGCGAGCCAACAAAAAACCGCGATCGGCCCGATATAACACCAGATTGCTCGGGGTGGGCAACATCTCCAAAACGCTGGTGGCGCGATCGGGGGAGTCTAGCTGACCGGTCAACAGGCGATCGCCCGTTACGCCAATCACCTCAAAGGCCACCTTGGCATTGGTGAAATTCACTAACCGCACAGTCACCTTGCCACCCTTGAGGGCCAAGCGCGAGGCGGGCAATGGAAAACGAGCTGGCAAGGGCAGCCGGTTCGCTTCGGCGCGCGTGTTGGGGCTGTTGGGCACGGCGCGGGCCGGTGCGGGGGTGGGGGTTTGGGGACGGGCTGGCGGGCTGGCGGGCTGTTGGCCAGCGGCACAGGGACAAGCGCACTGGCATTGGCCAGCGGCCGGTGGCCGAGGCGGGGCCGTTTCCGCCGTCACGGACTGACTTAAACCCAAAACACCGCCATACAGAAGGGCCACCGACCCGATCGCTCCCATGCCCGATCGCCCCAGAAAACGCCGTACCATCGCTTTACTCCTCAAAAATCGAAAAAAATCGAATACCCACCACAAGGTTGTCTCAATGCAGCATCAAGCGGCATCTGAATTCAATCAAACTCAAACCAGAATCAAACTCAAATCTCAACGATGCCGATGAAGACCCTTGGGCCCATCCTCTCGCCAAGGCGGAATCAGGGTTTGAAGACCCGATCGAAGATCGTTAATTAGCCCTCAAGATCCTAATCCTAGAGATCCTGAATCCTAGAGATCCTAGGGCTTTTGGAACTCCCAAGGCTTCCGAAAATCTTCCGCCGGCACGCCTTGCAGCGCCTTCAGCATAAACTCCCGCCAGATGGGAGCCACATAGCTGCCCCCCGTGGCCCCATAGCCGATCGGGCGGTAATTGTCATTCCCCGCCCAAACCGCCACCGACAGTTGCGGCACATAGCCCACAAACCAAATATCCCGCTCTGAGTCCGTTGTGCCCGTTTTGCCCGCCGCTGGCCGGCCAATATTGGCCGTCTTGGCCGTGCCGTTGGTAATCACCCCCCGCAGCGTATCCGTGAGGGTTGCCGTCGCCCAAGGATCCAGCACCAGTTGCGGCCGGGGCGTGTTGTCTAAGAGCACTTTCCCGCTGCTGTCGGTCACCTGCACAATAAACGTGGTGTCCGAATGCCAGCCATTATTGGCAAACGTGGCATAGGCTCCCGCCATTTCCAACGGGGTCACGTCCTCCGATCCCAACGGCAAGGACAGCACCGGCTCCAGCGGGCTTTGGAAACCCAACAGCCGACAGGTTTCAATCACCTTGTTCAGCCCCACCTCCTGGCCCAGGCGCACCACGGGAATATTCAACGAAATTTCCAAGGCCCGCCGAATCGAAACCGAGCCGGAAAAGCCGCCCCCGTAGTTTTTGGGCCGATACATCACGCCCCCATCGTTGTAGCTGACGGGTGTGTCATTCACGGCGGAGTTGGGCGTGTAACGGCCGGTGGCAAAGGCCGCGTAATACACAAAAGGTTTAAAGGCAGATCCCGGCTGGCGCATGGCCTGGATGGCCCGGTTGAACTGGCTCTTGCGATAGTCCACGCCGCCCACCATGGCCTTCACGAAGTGAGTGCGCGGATCCACCGCCACCAGAGCCACTTGATCCGCTCGCAACCCGCGCGATCGCATCCGGGCGTGGGCCGCGCTGACGGTGGCCTCAGCCATGGTCTGAAAATCAAAGTCCACGGTGGTTTGGATCCGCATCCCCCCCTTGAACAGATCTTCGCGCCGGAAGCGTTTCTTTAGCTCTTGGGTCACCGCCTCGGTCACGTAGGGCAACTTGCTGGACTGGAAGGAAGTGCTTTTACCTAAATTCAGCGGTTGATTGCGGGCGGCCAACTCCTCGGCGGGCGTGATCCAACCCAAGTCCAGCATTCGCCCCAGTACGATCGCCTGGCGTTGCTTCGCTCGCTCGAAGTTCAGAAACGGACTGTAATCCTCGGGAGCTTGGATCAGGCCCGCCAGCATGGCGCTCTCGGCCAGGTTCAAATCGGCGGCCGCCTTGCCAAAGTAGCTGCGGGAGGCGGTTTCAATGCCGTAGTTATTGTGGCCCCAATAGACTTGATTGAGATATAGCTCTAGAATTTCGTCCTTTTTCAGGATTTGTTCCAAGCGCAGTGACAAAACCGCCTCGGCCACCTTCCGGCTAATTCGGCGCTGGGGTGACAGAAACAGGTTTTTGACCAACTGCATGGTCAGGGTGGAGCCACCTTCGGAGGTGCGTCCTCGCTCCAGGTTGGTGACCAGGGCCCGCATAATGCTGCCGGGGTTGATGCCAGGGTGCTGATAGAAGCTGCTGTCTTCGATCGCAATGACGGCTCGCTTGAGGTGGGGCGAGATTTGATTTAGGGGGACCACGACCCGGTTGGCTTCGTCGTGCAAGCTGGCCAGCACACGCCCTTTGATGTCGTAGATATAGCTGGTTTCGCTGGGGGTGTAGGTTTGCAGAATCCGCACGTCCGGTAGGTTGCGGAAGCTAACGGCCAAGCCCACCAAGGCTCCGGCCACGGCGGCGCTGCCCAGCATGGTGACGGTCAACAGGGTGCCGCCGGTAATTTGCCCCGCTCCAACGACCAAACGCCACAGGCCCGGGCTGGGAGGCTCGATCGGGGGAGATGGGGCGGGTGTTGATCGGGGCAAGGGGCGAACTCCCGATCGGGGACGACGGGGAGAAGGCTTGTGTGAAACGTTGGAAGACACAGGCGAAAGCAGGCTCCTAACCGATCGCGATCGATGGAATTGCACCGTATCCTAGCATTTGAATTTGTGGGTCAAGTTTAAGATCTCAGCCCTGCGGGGCCAGGAGCGCGATCGGTGACGATTCAGGAATTGGGTTTGCTGTTGGGGTCAATTGTGGCCAGCGTGGTGGGGCAATTTTTGCTAAAAGCAGGGGCCCTGCGCTTGGGCAAAGTGACCGGCGACAACTGGCTCAGTCACTTGCTGTCCATGGTCACCACCTGGGAACTGGTGGCAGGGCTGACGGCCTATGGTCTCGGGGCGATCGCCTATATCCTGCTGTTGACCCGAGTTAAGCTCAGCATTGCCGCCCCTTCCGTCTCCCTGATCTACGTGTTCACGGTGCTGATTGGGGTGGTGGCCTTTGGGGAATCCCTCCCGATCGCTCGGCTCGTCGGCGTTGGACTGATTATGACCGGGGTGGTTTTGGTGGCCTCTCAGTCCTAGGGAACAGCTTGAGCCTTTTGGGTTTTGGATCCTGGGGTCTCGACGGCTCCCCGACCCGGCCACCAAAACTGATTGGGCAAGCGATAGGCCCGCGCCTGATTGGTATCAAAGGCCCAAGCACTCAACTCCGTTGGCTCCGCTGGCAATTCCTCCGGCGTGAAAGCCGCTTGCCAACCCGAAACCCGAAAATCAGCCCCAAGCTTGCGGGCCACATCCGGCCGCGATTCCGTTACCCAAGCGAGGGCGATCGGGCGATCGACCTGGGTTTTGGGATCCCGCGCCGCCAGAATCACCACATCAGCCGATCGTCCCGATCGCCGCAAAATCGCCCACCCCTTCGCCACCCAATGGGGCGATTCAGGATGACTCAAGGGGCGTTGTCGATCCTTTAACACCACCTTCGATTCCCAAGTCCAGCTATCCCACTGTCCTTCAGCCACGCCCGCCAAATCTCGAGAGCCAAACGCTGCCAAATTGGGTGTTTCGATCAGGGGAGGATTAATCACCCCCAAATCATTCAGCGGTCGCAAATATTGCCTCAACAATTGCAGATCCGGGTGAATCTGCTGCAAACCAAATGAATCATAAACAACGGGAAATAAAGTAATACAGGCTTTACCCAACCGTAATTGTCGATTCAAGATTTGCATTCCTCCCAAACCGGCGCGGTAGCTGTTAGATTCCAAAATTAGCCACACCCCCAATAGAAAAGCAGCTCCCCAAGAGAACCAGCGCCAAAGTTGGTTGATTTTTAGGCTGTTGAAACCAGTTCTAGAACTCGTTCTGGAAGCGATTGTTGAATCGGCTTCAGCAGCAATCCCTTGCGCAGGTCTCAGAGCATATGAATTGCTTCGACCCAGGCTAGTGACAATCAGTCCAGTAATAGCAACCCACAAATAATTAGAAACCGTAATATAGCGCGGAGAAAACGCCTGCTCAATCCCAAAGCCCACTCGCCCCAATGACGTAATGGTTCCACTCAGAAGGCTATAGCTGCCCAAAGATAGCCAAGGGATCATGGCCATCAAAGTACTGTGGAAATTTGGGCGATCGCTTGATTTCTGAAATTGTTGCCAAGCACTCCAGGCGTAAACAGCCACACCCCCCACAAAAGCGATCAGCGCAAAGGCTCCCAAGACCTGAGCCAATTGCTGATCAGAAAAGCTCAGGGGCGCACCCAGAAAGCCCAAAAAATATTGCACGAGCTTGAATGGATCTTCTAAGCCCGACAACAAACTTGGCGAATCGGGTGGTTTCACATAGCCATGAAAATAAAAAATCAACGTCCCAGCAAAGCAGGCCAGCCAACCCAACAGAAAAGCCCATGCCTTGCGATTAGGTTGTTGCCAAATTCTAAAACCGATCGGGATTAGGGAAATTAACCAAAAGGTCATGCCATTGGCAAATGTGAAGGTGGCAAACCAAGCCAAACTCGCCATGGTCAGGAAAATTTGCCATTGGGGTCGATCGCCCCGCATCAACAGCAACATGCCCACCAAGCAAGCAGGTGTCACAAACATGATGTATTGCAGACCCCACAGCAGATTTTCATACTGCAATGGACTACAAAGAATTGTGGCAGTTACGGCGGTGGCAACAGCAACTAGCCTCGGTTCGTTAGGAATTGAAAATCTGAGCAGGCGATGAATACCCAACAGAATGAGTAATAGAAGCGTGATCGTTAGGCCCACTTCGTAAGCAGCGTTCCAGTGAGTTAATTCTGCCAACCCAACAAGTATTAAGCGTGGAAAAAATTTGCGACTTTCATTATGTTGAGCAAACAAACTTTCAAGCGTTATGTTCCCATGCTTCCAAGCATGAAAATAAACTCCGATCATCCAACCATCAAAAAAGGGAATATTGACGACATATTTGGCTAGCCAATGCAGCAGCAGTGCAACGGGTACACCAGCCATTCCATAAATCAAGAGGTTGGCTGAAGAAATTCCCATGAAGTGGGCTTGATTGACCCGGTTTTGCAAAATCGAAAAACATTGAAGGCGTTTTTTGAGAGTGATTAACCAAGAATTTAGGATGGTCAACATTGATTCTTGAGCTGAGTTACTGAGTCTCAGAGTTGTCTAATTTTTAGAGAAGGTTTGAACAGTGTCAGATATGAATTTTTGAACCATAGGCACAACAAAACCAGGGATCTACATCCCTTGTCTGAGTTGGTTACTTGCGCAATTACGGGCTTAGGATCAGCCGTTTAGACATTTCCTAAGTCCGTGAGTTCCCGTCACTGTAGCGCGAGTTCTGTCCTTTCACCGATCGCAACTCGAAAAAAAAACGCCACCGAGTCAAACTCGATGGCGATTTGCTTCCCTGGGTCAAGCCATGGATCCCGAAAAAGCGGGTGAATGTGCCTAAAATTTCACTCCGATTTCCTGGATCTTAATGGCTTTGAATGCAATCAGAACGCTGACTGAGCCATGATCTAGTAGGAACTGAGGCCCCTTGAATGGAGCACCCGATCGCCCTGTTATGCACCCTGACGGTCAACAGTTGAGGGTTGATCGAGGTCGATCGCGGGGCCAGTTCCTCAGATGGCAGACAAAGTGAGATGCGGTAGATGCACGATGCACCCCGATTGAGAGGCAGAATCAGAGCTTGCGATCGCCTGAGTGATCGATCGCAATTAATGGAGGAGTCGGGCCTGCATTCACGGTTCGATCGGGCAGGCCAACTCCAGGCAGATACAGCTTGGCAGATGCAGAAGAAGGGAATGAACCCGAACTTTGGCGGAGACTGTGTAGATGCAAAAGTCGCCTGAGCGAACCTGATGAGTGGGAGAGCCTTGGCGACCATCGTGCTCAACGGCTCATTTGCGGAGGCTGGTTGAGGGCGCAGAACCTTATGAACCCAAGATCTTATGAACCCAAGATTTTGAACTCAAGAACTGGCCGGTTAAACCGCAATTCCACAAGGGCGTTGCTGACGATGACCCCACACTTCAACTCAAAACGCCCACCCCTTTTGGGGAATGGCAACGGCGTTGAGGCAATTGACCCTAAACCCTCATTCAGCAACTTCCCAAGGAATTTGCAAGAAGTTTGAGTTAGTGTTTTGCCTTGAGTTTGAGTATAGCAACTTTTTTCCGAGAATTTACGGAGATTACTCAATTTTTTTGAGAAGCCCCGGCAAAGCCTGCTGCTTTTCTCCGTACAGATTCTGGGGGCGATCGCACAGTCTAAGGCGCAAAAATTGTTACCGGTCAATCTTTTCGGGCTTTTAGCTGTGCGATTCAGCATTCATCACTCATTTCTTGGCGAACGATGCATGTATTAAAAATCACTTCAAAAACCGTTACAAATTTCACACCCCATGAACGGGATGAGCGGGATGATCTGCCCGCCTGCCCTGGCATCCTTACCATCCCCAAGTGCCGGGCGATCCTTTGAAGGGGCCAACAATCTCAGAGGTGATCCAGCCGCCATAAAAATCACCGGGCTGGGCCTGCACCAGCTCGCCATCCACATAGCAGGCATCCACGTAGCTCGGGTAAATTGCCACGTAGTTTTGAATCTCGGCAAAGGCGGGGGTCGGCGCGGGATAGAACCAAGCGGCGGCCTCAGCCCGGCGATCGCCCACTTGAATGCTGTAGTACCGGGCGGCCCCTTTCCACTCGCAAAAGGTCGATCGGGCAATTAGCTCAAAATATTCCTGCCGCAAATCCTCTGGGGGAATGTAATAAACCGGCGGGTGGCTGGTTTCCAAAACCCGTTTCGCTTGGTGGGTTTCGGCAATCACCACACCATTGAACTCCACCCGAATTTGCTTACCCGAGTCTTCCCAGCGCGGCGGCCGGGGATAGTCCCACACGGATTCTTGGCCAGGGCCGGGAACCATTCGATCGGGATGTGCCATCACTCAAAACCCCAGTTGAATCGTTTTGTTGAATTTTGCCGCTGAATCCTTTGAAAGTCACTGGGAATGGCCTGAGTGCAACCACCCCCAGCCCGAACACTGCTACGACATCGCTTTGCTAGACTGAGAACCGGGGCTTAACGTTTCTTAAAACCCAAGCCCACAGCAGAAAATTTTCATCGGTTTCCTGGGGTTAGGAACTGTCGTTGTTTCGCCCGAAACCTCAGATCTGCCGTTAGCGGATCGTGGGGAGCAAGGGGCTTAAGCCCCTTGTTACAACGGTTAGGGGGCATGAAAAATCAAGGGTTTCAGCCTCACCTCGAGAAATGACGACAGACCCTAGCCCCCTTGAGCAACCCCTAATTCTGTTTGCTGCCCTTCGCACCGTTTGAGGAATCATTACATGGCTCCAACTTTGCTGCTGTCTCGGGATGTGCCCGAGTTGCGTTACCTGCCCACGGTCGATCGCTTCGATGAAAGCTGGCGATCGCCCCTTTCGACCTTGCTGGGTTGGGGGCGCGCCGCCGGAGCCGATTTTGTGGAATTTTTCCTGGAGCGCAGCAACTACATCAACTGCCTGGCCGAAGACGATGCCATCACCAGCATTGCCCCCCGACTGGCCACCGGCGCGGGGGTGCGCGTGTTTCGCGGCCATGCCGACTGCTACGTCAGCACCAATGATCTGACCTTTGCCGGGTTGCGATCAGCCTTGGAAAAAGCCCTGGCCATCCTGGGGTTGAGCCTGCCGGGCCCCAATGCCTACATCCCCGAAGTGAACCTGGAACCCCTGCGGGACTACGTGGCCACCAAGGGCAAGGATGATTGGTTGGGCCAATGCAGCTCCATGAAGGAAATGGGCGAGGTGCTGTTGGCGGCCAATGGCGCACTGGCCAAGCAAGGCAGCCATGTGCAGTCGCGGCGATCGAGCTATTTTCGCGACTGGCAAGAAGTGTTGGTGGCCGCCAGCGATGGCGTGTTTGCCCATGACATTCGCCTGACCCAATCGGTGGGGTCGAGCCTGCTCTGTGCCGATGGGGCCAATCGATCGTCCATTGGTCAGCGGGCCGGCGATGCCAGCAATCCCCAATTTTTGCGGGATTGGGACTACGAAACCTTCACCAGTGGCATTGCTGAATCGGCGGGCAAAATGCTCTACGCCGACTATGTGGAGTCGGGCAACTATCCCGTGGTCATGGCCAATGCCTTTGGCGGCGTGATCTTCCACGAAGCCTGCGGCCACCTGCTGGAAACCACCCAAGTGGAGCGCAAAACCACGCCATTTTGGGACAAGAAAGGCGAAAAAATCGCCCATGAAAATTTGACCGCTTGGGATGAAGGCTTGAGCGACAACGCCTTCGGCACTTTGGATATGGACGATGAAGGCATGCCGGTGCAGCGCACTTTGCTGATTGAAAATGGCATTCTGAAAAACTTCATTTCCGATCGCGCGGGCTTTGTGAAAACCGGCCATCCCCGCACCGGCAGCGGCCGCCGTCAGGGCTACACCTTCGCCGCCGCCTCGCGGATGCGGAATACCTATATTGCACCGGGCGAATTCTCGATCGATCAGTTGTTTGGCTCGATCGATCGCGGCATTTATTGCAAGCGGATGGGCGGCGGCAGTGTCGGCCCCACCGGTCAATTTAACTTCGGTGTGGATGAAGCTTACTTGATTGAAAATGGCCAGCTCACCAAACCGCTGAAGGGCGCAACCTTAATCGGGGAAGCGGTGGAAATCATGCAGAAAATTTCCATGTCTTCCAATGATTTGGCCCTGTCGCCAGGGTTCTGTGGATCGGTCAGTGGCAGTGTCTATGTCACCGTGGGTCAACCCCACATCAAAGTGGATGCAATTACCGTGGGAGGTCGCTAAGTCGTGGCAATTTCAATTGAACAATTGGCAACGGATGCCCACGATTTGGCAACCAATTTGGGCATCAAACAATTTGATTTGTACGGATCATCCGTCGATGAAACCAGCGTCAAAGTGCGCGACGGCGAGCCGGAACAGGTGAAGGCCTCCCAGCGATCGGGCGTGACCGTGCGGGTTTGGAACCAAGACGGGCGCGTGGGCATCACCTCCACCACCGACATCGATCGAGCCGGGCTGGAACTGGCCCTCCGCACCGCCAGTGAGGCCAGCGCCTTCGGAGCCACGGACAACGTGCCGGACTTCAGCCCCGAAGCCACCCAGCCGATCGATGGCAACACCAGCGACATGGCCCCGCCCGCCCCGATCAACACCCTGATCACGGCCCTGGCCGATGCCGAAAAACGGCTGCTGGATGCCCACCCGGCGATCACCTCCGTGCCCTACAACGGCCTCTCCCAAAGCGACACGGAGCGGTTTTATCTGAACAGCGAAGGGGCCCTGCGGCACGAGGCCCGTTCGATCGCCTCCATGTATCTCTACGCCAAAACCGAGCAGGAAGGGCGCAAACCCCGCAGCGGCGGCGCATTCCGCATGGCCCGCAGCTTCGATCGCCTCGACCTAGAAGGCTGCCTGCAAGAGAGCACCGAAAAAACCCTCAGCCACCTGAACTACGACAAAATTCAGTCGGGCAAATATCCGGTGGTCTTTTCGCCAGAAGCTTTCCTCAGCTTGCTGGGAGCCTTTTCCAATCTGTTCAACGCCCAGAGCATTTTGGATAAGCAAAGCCTTTCCACGCCGGATTCGCTGGGACAAACCCTGGCCGCGTCGATCCTGTCGCTGGCGGACGACGAACACCACCCCGGCAACATTGGCGCAAGCTGGTTCGATGGCGAAGGCACACCCACCCGCCGCATCCCGCTGATCACCGATGGGCAACTCAGCAACTTCCTGCACAGTGCCGGAACCGCCAAACGCCTGGGCGCACAACCCACGGGCCACGCCAACATGGGGGCTAAGGTGACGGTCAGCCCTGGCTACTGGCACGTGTTCTCGAACCAACCGGGCGACCTTCGCTTGGCCGATGCCGAGCAGGTGATCTTGGTGGACGATGTGACCGCCCTGCACGCGGGGGTGAACGCCCTGGAGGGATCGTTCTCGCTGCCCTTTGATGGCTGGCTGGTGAAACGGGGCGATCGGGTCAGCATCGAGTCCGCCACGATCGCGGGCGACATCCACGACCTGCTGAAGTCGATCATCTGTGTGGAACCCGAAGCCGAAGTGCTCCCCGGCGGCACTTGCCCCCGAATTTGGGTGGCGGAACTGTCGATTACGGGCGACTAACATCGGGCAACTGGGGCTAGGCGCGAAATCATCTGCCTAGCCCCATGTGATCACTAGGAGTCCGTTAGGGCAGATTACTCAGCCAATTTTCAAAAATCTTAAGTTGCTCATGGAAAAATTAATCATTCAAGGCTTCGCTGGCTTACAAGACATTGAAATCATTCCAAAAAAAATCAATCTTTTGATCGGCCCACAAGCTAGCGGAAAAAGTATTATTGCCAAATTACTGTTCTATTTCAGAAGCTTTGTTCAAGAAATTTTTTTTGCTGGCTTTAATTCAGAATCAAAGTCAGAATTTGACAAGACAATGAAAATTTTATTTGAACAATATTTTCCTTTAGGATCTTGGGGGGATTCAGAATTCACTATTCAGTATTTGCTATTTAGTGAACACATCGCAATCAATCGCAGTAAAAACATTAAGAGAAATACTTCTAGATTAGATTTGACTTATTCGGATTTTTATAAGAAAGCATTATCTCAAGCTAGACTTATTGTCAGAAAAGTTGAAGACTCTCCTTCTTTTTGGAAAGTGATCAGAGAGTCAGGACTAGGAGTTTATCCTCAAGCTCAAATCAAATTTCTAACAAAGACTTCGGAAAAGCTAAATGCAGAGGCAGTATTTGATCAGCTATTTATTCCTGCGGGTCGTTCACTGTTCGCAATTTATGATAACAATATTTTCAGTTTTTTGTCTAAAGACCTAACTATTGATCCTCTTCTTGTGCAATTTGGACGATACTATGAACAGGCAAGAAATTTCGCTGTCAAATCAGGTCATGAGTTTGAAGACCAAAACATTGATGCTTTGTTTTTGGAATTTGCTTATTTGAAATCTCGAATTTTGTCAGGTGAATATATACGCCATCAAGGCAAGGATTATATTGAATCTTCAGATGGAAGGGCTGTGAAATTATCGCATTCTTCCTCAGGTCAGCAAGAGACTCTGCCTTTGATTCTGATTTTAGAGAACTTGTTATTTTCTTCTGTTTTTAGTAGTACAACAATCACTTCATTAGGTCATTCAATTTATATTGAAGAACCTGAAGCACATCTGTTTCCAAGTGCTCAAAGGGACATTGTAAATCTCATTGCCACTGCTTACAATGCCAAGTCCAATCAATTCAGATTTTTTCTGACAACCCACAGTCCTTATATCCTGACTTCATTTAACAACTTGATTCAGGCGGGAATTTTGAGCAAGGATGGGCATCGTGACCAAGTTCTCAAAGTTATACCCGCCTCTCAGATTCTTGATCCTGATGATGTAGCTGCCTATCATGTCGTTGATGGCAAGGCTCGCAACATCATCGATCCAGAAACTCAGTTAATTGATGCTCAAATTATTGACTCCATTTCTGAGGAGCTAGCCATTCAGTTTGATCAACTACTGGATATTGAGTAGGGATCATGGATTTTCCAAAATGCACCCGAGAATATGAAGGAAAAACCATTTCTCTGAGTGATCCTAAATCCAAAAACAGCAAAGCAAAGCTAACCTTAAAGAACCCCAGACAGCTTCTGATTAAGGTTATTGACATTGATGGGTGTGTTATTAGGGAAGGTATTCGCTGCGATCAACTAGTGACCCTGCCTAATAATAAGCTGATCTATGTTGAATTTAAAGGAAACGATGTTAAACATGCAGTCAAGCAAATTGAATCCACAATGGGATATATTTCGGGAGTTTGTAACTTGTCAAGAAATTCAGACATCATTTGTATGATTGCTTGTAATCGATGCCCTCTTAGTTCAACAGACATCCAAAAATATAAGCGCCTGTTCAAGGATAAGTACAAAGCCAGATTATTTATTCAGACAGGAGAAATTCAATATGCTGTTGAATAATAATTAGTAGTAAAGCGAAAGGCAATTTCTTTGTTTTGCAATTCTTGAAATCATTCGATTTGATTAAAGGTCTTCTTGATTCTATTCAAATATCAGAAAAATAGGCGAATGAGTTAGTTTAAGCTGGATTACTGATAATTTTTTATCTAAATTTAGGAATGAACGGATTGATTGGCATGGGAGAGCCAACCCGATCGATCCTAGTATTGGGACTTGCGGCGGTGATTGATTGGCTGGTGGGTGACCCTTGGAGTTGGGTGCATCCGGTGCAGGTCATCGGGGCATGGATCGATCGCTACCGTCGTTGGGTTTGGTCTTTGACCGCTCCCGATCGGGTTCAGCGCTGGTTAGGGGTGGGGTTGGCATTGTCCACGATCGGGGGCGCAGGGGCCCTGGCTGGGGCGATCGGGTCGCTAGCCTGCAAGCTGAACCCCATTTTTGGCTTAGGGGTCGAGGCGGTGATGGTGGCGGCTTGCTTTGCGGGTCGCAGCTTGCGGGATGCGGCGGAAGATGTGTTGGAACCGTTGGCCCGTGAGGATTTGCCGGAAGCGCGATCGCGCCTCAGTCGCTACGTGGGCCGGGAAACAGAGCATCTCGATCGCCCAGAAATTTTGCGAGCCGTGCTGGAAACCGTAGCGGAAAATGCCGTGGATGGTGTGTTGGGGCCGCTGTTTTGGGCCTTGGTGGGTGCTGGGGCAACGGTAATTTTTGGGTGGGGCCCTGGGGCGATCGCAGCGGTGGCATTGGGTTACAAAGCCGCCAGCACGCTCGATTCGATGGTGGGCTACAAGGACTCACGCCATCGGGATTTGGGTTGGTTCAGCGCTCGCTTGGAAGATCACCTCACTTGGTTGCCCTGTCGATTAACCGTGGGATCGATCGCCCTGATTTCAAGAAAGCCCTTGCAGGTTTGGGGTCGCTGTCGGCGGGATGGGGCGCTGGATCCTAGTCCCAATTCCGGCTGGAGCGAGTGCGCCTATGCGATGGTCTTGGGGGTGCAACTAGGGGGCGAAAATCGCTATCGCGGTCAAGTGAAATACAAGCCCCTGTTGGGAGACCCCCAGCGACCGATCGAACCGGAGACCGTGCGATCGGCTTTGGGGTTGACCCGGGTGGTCTTTTTGGGGTGGTTATGCGGGGCGATCGGGCTATTGGCGCTAGGATTTTTGCCATGACCACTGTTTCCCACCCAATCCATGGGGGCAACCTGGCTTGGGCCGCCGCGATCGCCCATTGTGCGCCCTCTGAAATTCTGGACTTTTCCGCCAGTATCCATCCCGGAGGCTTGCCACCCAGCATTTTGGCTGCCCTCACTGCCGCCTTGCCCTCCCTGGCCGCTTACCCGGATCCAAACTACGGCGAATTGCGCCGGGCCCTCGCTCAACACCATAACCTCGACCCAGATTGGATTTTGCCAGGCAATGGGGCGGCGGAACTCTTGACTTGGGCCGCTCGGGATTTGAGTCAGTTGGCCGCAACCGTGCTGCCCGTGCCGGCCTTCGCGGACTATGGCCGAGCCTTGCGGGCATTTGGGGCCAAAATTGTGCCGATCGCGCCCGTAGAGCCTTGGGTTTGGGATTGGGGCGACTGGCTAAATCGCGATTGCGCCGCCTATGGTTTGGTGCTGAACAATCCTCACAACCCCACTGGGCAACTGTGGAGCCACGATCTTTTGCGGCCCCTTTGCGATCGTTTTGGGTTGGTGGTGGTGGATGAGGCATTCATGGATTTTTTGCGACCGATCGAGCAACCCACCGTCGTGAACTGGGTTCAGGACTATCCAAACCTGATTGTGATTCGATCGCTCACCAAGTTCTACGCCATTCCGGGACTCCGGCTAGGCTACGCGATTGCCCAGCCCGATCGGTTAACACGCTGGCAACAATGGCGAGACCCCTGGTCTGTCAACGGTTTAGCCGTGGCCGCCGCCCTTGCCGCCCTTGCCGATCGCCCCTTTGCCGAAAAAACCTGGACTTGGCTGGAATCGGCCCGATCGGAACTGTTTCTGGGTCTACAAGCCCAACCGGGCCTGATCCCCTATCCCAGCGCCGCCAATTATCTGTTGGTCAAAACCGCCCTGCCCAGCAATCAGCTCCAGCAGCAAGTGCTCCGGCGCGATCGGATCTTGATCCGAGACTGTTCAAGCTTCCCAGAGTTGGGCGATCGCTTCTTTCGAGTTGCGATCAGAACCACCGCCGATCATCAGCGACTGTTGCGATCGCTTCAGCAGGCGCTTAGATCGCCCTTGAGTAGTTGCAAGGAATGATTTTGTCAAGTCAATCTTTGCGATCAGTAGCCTAGGCTACCAGTTCACGAAGCGCTGAATTCCTCATTAACTGGGAAATTCAGCGCTTTGTGTTTTTTCAATAAATTCAAATTTACAAACAGCAGTATTTAAAGATTTCGTGAATATGCGTGACGTTTTTCTTCATTCAAATTAGTTTGATGGGGTCAGCAACTAACCCTTAATACCCATCAAAACACTATGCGACTCACCATATCTGCGGCCATTATTTCAATTGCAACAGCGATTGCCTCGGCCAATCCAGCGGCTGCTTTAACACTGCTAAATAGCTCTGGCTCTTGGGGCACTCCATCGGGAACACCCTTTTATGGCTTCCAGACGGTGGGCGCTGAAAACCAAGTTCGGTGGGGTATTCCAGCAAGCGAGGCCGGCCCCAGCGGACTGGGATTTACCGGTGTCGGTGCAACGCCCATCACCCTCGGCAGCATTTTTCAGTTAGGAACTTTGCGGCATTTCAACAACCCAATTTATGATGCAGCCAACTCCGTTGGGTTGTCAGTAACGCTCGATTTTGCAGAAATTGCTGATGAGATCTTTAACTTCACAATGAACATTGACGAGACCACAAACTCGGGCACTTGTTCTTACTTCAGCGTGACTCCTTGTGCGGACAAAATCAGTTGGAATAACGCCTTGGGCGATCGCTCCTTCTCCTACGACGGCAAGGAATACACCCTTGAGCTATCCGGCTTTAAGCTTTCGCCCGATGGTGAGTTAGTGTCCGACTTTATTTCCCAAGAAGGCGGAACTAGCGAAGCCTATCTCTATGGTCGAATTCGTGAAGTGCCCGAAGAGCGCAGCACACCGGAACCGTCGCTCATGTTTGGCTTAGCAGGATTCGCCGCTTTGGGTTTGCGTCGCCGTTGGGTCAATTCCTAGGGATTTTGTCACTGTCTCAGTGCTCTGTAGCTCTGGGAAATCATAGATTCAACATCACATTTTTGGTCTTTGCTTAATTGGGTCTTTGCCCAAAAAACACAGTCCCAAAAAGTAAAGACTACAAAAAGGGTCTCAAGCGTTTAATCATTTGCTTGAGACCCTTTGGAATTTTTGAATTTTTCTGGAACTTACGAGTCTGTCGTTAACCAAGAGACAGACTCTGAGCTTTTATTCGCCGACGGGAGCGAAACGGTTGCGATCGTTCATCTTCACCGGCGCATCGGGGCGGGGACGATTGGGGTTCGGGCGGCGATCGCCACCCCCACCAGCACCCCGACGACGGGAGCCACCCCCGTAGTTACGGCCACCGCGATCGCCTCGGCCGCCGCGATCGCCCCGTTCGGGACGCTCAGTTTCAAAGTTATCGTCACCAAAGACCCCTTCAACTTGCCAAGCGGGCCGTTCCATGTCGTAGAACATTTGCAGCGCCGCCGCCGCAACTGCCCGAGGATCGTACTCCTCACCCAGTTGCGACACAATCGGCAGGAACGAGGCCACCCGATCGCTGGTCAGCGCTTCCTTAACCCGGTTCTTGAGGCGATCGATCCGGCGCGCTTCAATCTCGGCACGGGTCGGCAAATTCACCGGCTGCATCGATTGGCGCGTGTGCCGCTCAATCTGCCGAATCCGGTAACGCTCCAGGCTGTAAGACAGGGTAATCGCACGCCCCGTTCGACCTGCGCGGCCCGTCCGACCAATCCGGTGAACGTAATTTTCCAGGTTATCGGGCAGATCGAAGTTGAACACGTGGGTCACCCGATCCACATCCAAACCCCGAGCAGCAATATCCGTCGCCACAATCAGCTTCAACTGCCCCCGACGGAAGCGCGTGATCAGGCGTTCCCGTTGGGCTTGGTTCAGGTTGCCATGATATTCATCGGCGCTGTAGCCAGCCGCTTGCAGTTGCACGGTCAGTTCCGCAGCTCCCTGCTTGGTGCGCACGAAGATCATCGCCGACTCAGGATCTTCTAGCTCCAGGATCGGCAACAAGGCCCGAATTTTGTTGCAGCCCCGGGGAACCGTATACAGCACCTGTTCAATTCGGGTGGGAGTCGCTTGGGGCTGCTCCACCGTCACAAACACCGGATCCTTCAGGAAGTTCGCCACCAGACGACGAATTGTCGGACTCATCGTTGCGGAGAAGAAAGCTGTTTGGCGCTCGGCGGGCAGCGAGCTACAGATCTTTTCAATGTCCTGAATGAAGCCCATATTCAGCATTTCATCGGCTTCATCCAACACAAAGTAACGCACCTGGTCGAGGCGCAAAGCACCGCGATCCATCAAGTCCATTACCCGACCGGGCGTGCCGATCGCAATTTGCGCGCCCCGTTGCAGTTGGCTAATTTGCCGATCAATCGATTGGCCACCGTAGACCGTCACGGTTCGCAAACGAGAACCAGGGCCCACAAACTTCTCGATCGCCTGGGAAACCTGTAACGCCAGCTCACGAGTTGGGGCCAGAATCAATGTTTGAACAGTGCGATTGGCATCATCAATCTGCTCCAGCATGGGCAGCCCAAAGGCCGCCGTCTTGCCAGTTCCAGTTTGAGCCAAGCCAACCACATCTTTTCCTTCGAGCAAGGCGGGAATCGCGCGTGCTTGGATGGGGGTGGGTTCAGTAAAGCCAAGGGTTTCCAGATGAGCAGCACGGGTTTCCGAGAGGCCGAGGCTTTGGAAGGAAAGGGTCATGAGTACGCTTCGTAACGGATGAACAACCAAAACCCAATCTCGCAGTTAGCCCCGAAAACCCGCAGCACGATCTAGATTGCACGGCTGGGAATCTTATTTGAATAGCGGTCGTCTGTGTTGCCGCAGAGTCAATACGTCCTTTCTGATGGGATGACGTGTTGACCCTAACCGCACGATCGCCCCCCGAGCAAGCGGGGCAGATTAGGCAAAATTGGGCGCTTTAAACAGTCAGACGAGTGTTAACTCGTTCTTTACTTAAAATAACTTAAAAAATGGCAATACGATCGCAAATGCCCTAGATTTTTCTGGGATCACGCCATGTCAGGAAACCGCGCGATCGCCTCAATCCCTTCATTCGTCGGGGTTTCAAAACGTTTATCCTCTCAGCGAGGCAACCTTCGCAGATGCCCAACAGGCAGCCCGCTGGCTATTGCAGCAGCTTCGACGGAACCTTGTTCACCGTGCCTCGGTTCAAAACTTCAGTTTTGACGGCCGCCAGCCGACAGGTCGTCTGTTGAGTCTCTTTACCCAGCTCCGTACTCAAATTCTTTTCCCCAGCCGCCGGATCATCCTGAGAGCAACTCCGCCGATCCAAACCATAGCGCCCTTCTGGGTTACCGCGAACTGCCAAAATCACCTTTTGGTTCTGGTTACCCTCGTTTTTCTGGAGCTGTTGCAAACTAACTGCTCCAGTTTCGTCCAGCACACAGGCATAGACACTGCGAACCCCTTCAAAATCCCCCGTTAATGACTCAAGACTAGGCGTAACTTCATACTGGGCAGGACATTCCCGCTCTGCGCTCAGCGTTTGATCCCGCGTATCGTCTACAAAATCCACCAGCACCTGTAATGGATCAAAATCCGGCTCACCTGAGTTTGGTGGTGTGTTGCCTTCAGCCGTTTTTGGCCAAGTCTGCAAAGTCAAGCCTAAGCCTGCATCTAGGGGATCATTGAAGGTGTCATTAAATTCTTCCCTGTGATCAAACCGCTTGAGAACAAGTCGAGAAATTCGAGCACGACCGTCCCATATCTTGTTCTTATTACTTTTGTCCAGGAAGTAAACAACCAAAGTGTACGTCCTACCCGACAACTGATATGTCTTACACTTAGATTCTGATTCACATTCAGAAGGTAACGGATGAGGTAGCGGATCGAGCTTCCAAAAGGCGATCAGTGGAAGGCTACTATCATTTGGTAATTCCAAGCCTCCATCACCACCGAATAGACCTGGACAATAATCAGTTTGCCCGGGAGAAGATTGCCCCTCCCATAGACATTTACCGGTGTAGACATAAATCGCCTCTCGCAGTTCATTACTCATGAACTCCGCAGCAATTCCCATATCACGCATGGTTTCCGATCGCGCCAACTCTCGACGATTGGTCGAAACCAGCTCCACCACAATCCCTAACAAGCCTGAAATGATCAGCCCTGCAATCAACGCTGAAATCAACAATTCGATCAGCGTAAATCCAGATGTTTGGGTTGAATCAAGCTGACGGTTTTGGATTGCGCCTTTGCGTTTACCTAAAAATGCAAGGCCATGAGGTAGCTGAAATGCTTGGTAACGACGCTTAACTCGTTTGAGGACTCGTTGAAGGGTAATCATGGGGTTTCTCCACCACTCGTTTTCGTCTTACAGTCTTCAGCCCCCCCGTTGAGGAGATAACACATTTTTTCGTAAGCACCTTTGGTGTCCGAAACGGCCAGTTGTGTGTAGAGCACTGCCAAGGGCTTAATTCCCTGCTCACCCGTGCCACTGGTTAATTGCAGAGAAGCGGCTTTAATGTCCAGGGGCTGAGTTCCACTCCGGATGGGTTGATAAGCCCAAACTCGCACCCCAAGCCGAAAAGCCACGGGAACTAAGCCAGCCGCACCTTCAATCGCGGTTTTATCGGAGGCAGCACTTCGAAAGGTTTGAACAGCAAAATCTGGCAAACAATCGCCATCCACATCCACAGGCCGCAACTCCAAAGCGCCCACAAATGGCACGCCTTTGTCACAACTATTTCGAGTAGACTCCAGATTTTTTAAATCGGGAACTCCCGAAGGTGCTGGCGTTTTTTCAAACTCACTGGCTCCGCTACTACTTTCTTGGGGCAGCAGAGACAAATTATTACTAAAATCTCCTCGCTCCATGGTGACGCGCACTTTGTCCACTTCGCCCTGAGCCACTTGAATGGCCTGTTCTGCCCGATTGCTCTGGACTCGCGAGGCTGTTGCCAGAAATAGGGGAGGCGTGATCGCCACCGCCACCACAGACATCATCACCAAGGCCACGATGCATTCGAGCAACGTCAGCCCAGATTCTGAGCCTGAGATTTGGGACTGCCTGCGCCAGCGGCGAACCCAGTAATTGAACGCGGCGTTAGACATGACGGGTAAGCCTCGCAAGTTCATCGGGACAGATTATCAGCAACCATCAGGGGTGGTCTCAATTGAACGTCGTAAAGCACAGATGTAAGGATCACCGGCTTCCGGTTCGTTATAGAACTCACTGCGCGTATTCCCGATCGTAATAAAGCGACTGGAAATGGGGCCCACTGGAGCATATTGCAATCCCACGTCGTAGCCCCAGAGTCGTCTTGGGGTCTGGTAGTAGGGAATATCATCCTGGCCGCCGACTGGGCGCTGATTGATTTCCCAGGCATCATGCTCATAGGGGCCTGTTGAGGACGTGCGGAAGTTTAGCTGCAAGAAGGCTCCCGAAATGGTTTGAGACTGGCTGGAGCTACTGCCGCCCCAGTTTTCCAGCATGGGGAGGAAGTTATGGAAACCGCCATAGCTCTGGTTTTCGCGGCTGGAGCCAATACCGCTGATAAAGATGGCATTCGCCTCGGTTGTGCTCGCACCGGGTAACACACCATTTGCGCCACGACCATAGCGTTGGCCCAAGGGAACTGTTTGGTAGTTACCGGTGTAGGGATTGGGTCGTCCAAACTCTGGACGGGCAGCGTCTTCATTGATTCGCTGTAGGGGCTTGCCAGTGTAATCCACTGCCACAGAGCTGGTGAAGTCAAACCGGTTTTCATGCCACCAATCCAGCACCAAATCCCGTTCTTGATCGGACATTTCTAGGGGACGGTTTTGGGCATAGAACGAAGTGGTGGGAGAAGAAAGCGAGCCAACCCGCTGGCAACCATACCAATCTGCAAGTTTGGGCGAGGCATTGAGGAAGGTATCTCGAACACTGCCGTCGCAGAAGTTACTAGAGACCAACGTGATCGAGTCTGCTAGCAATTCCACGGGTCGCCATGTATCTACCCCAAGACGTGCAAATTGAGTATTCAGATCATCCTGAGGACTGCGACTACCACGGGAGTAGAAGTTGCCGTAGTTGTCGCGATTCAGAAGGGTCTTGAATTCTTCAACCATGACACCGCTTACTCGGTGCAGGTTGAAGTCACCTTTCACAAACAAGGGGTTATCTGTAATGAAGGACATCCCGGCAATGTTGGACTTCTCATCCCCGCCACCTTCGCGCCTTACTAAAGCACCGTTGATCAATCGGAACCCATGGGGTCGTCGATCGGGATCGGCGTAGTAGTCCACGGGTTTAGGACTAATGCCGGTCACGTCGCTGATCGGCGGATCTTGCCCCAAGGGGTTGCCACGACCGATGCTCATGCGAGCACTTTCGGTGTCTAGGTTATAGCTTGACCAGGTGGTAGAGGGAGATCGCTCGATCGCATCTTCCCGGGTATTGTCCTCCCGGAATGCATAGACGATGCCGCCTACCTCGTTCTTCTTCAGGTTGCCAAAGGTCAACCACAGATCTCCGAGGGCAGATGGGGCGTAGGTTTTTTGCCGCAGCATGTCGATATCAATATCCAGCACCCGCTCTACGAGGCGCTCTCGCCCGTCCATCAAGGCTGCATCCTTGAAGGCAACCCGGTGATACTCGATCGCCTTGTCTGCTTTGGCCCCATCGTTGTCCACTGCCACAAACAGCATCTGGGAGCAGTTAGGAGCCGAATTGGTACAACTACCCGTTGGCGTGAGATTGTCGTCCACAGGTAGCAGCCAATCGGCCACTTTCCGAGGCTTGATAATGATTGACTCCAGATCCTTATCACTCAGCACCTGGAAATTACCCTGAGCAACCGTCAGATAGGGATCGAAATACAGCTTGTCGTAAGGCGCATAGAACGGATCCGTAGCCCTAGGTTGGGCATGGTCTACCTCCACAGACAGGGTAGCAGTGCCCACTTCCAAGTCGGGGATCAGCGTTTTATCTCCATCCGCATCGTGAGCGATGAAGTCTTCAGACAGGGGCCGCGGGAACAGGTAGTACAGCGCAGGATATTCGGGTTCTACGGGGCAGAGAGTACCTGCCAGGTGCAAGAACCGCTTCTCTTCCGCAACCGTTCCAGGAACTCCGTAGCCGAAGTAGTTATTTCCCGTTGTCTTGCTGAAATCGCAACCAAACTCATAGGTTTTGGCTTGCTCATACACCCGGCCGCCAAAAGCATAGCCGACGGTTAATGATCCGGAGGGCGGCGTGGGGGTCAGGTCATTTTGGACGGTGTAGCTGTAGTGATGTTTGGCGGTTTCCGCAGGGATGCTGCCAGCGGTGTTTTTGACCCGGCCGAAGTGGGTGGCAAAGCCAAAGGTGCGATCGCGCTGGATTTGCTCTCGGAGTGCAATTAACCTGGCCCATTGTTGCAACTCGGTGGGTTTCAGGGGGTTACTGTCCAAACGGTTGAGGGCCGCTCCGCTCGTGCTCTTATCTGCCAAGGCCGCCACATAGGCTTCCGGAGGAACCAGTGGTGTCACCAAATCAGTGGAAGCCGTGGTCGCCGCGAACGGATTCTCACCAGGTTTCAGGGCCGGATCCGCAGCCGGAATCCGCTTCAGCAGGGGCGGACTAGCCAGGGGTTGGCCGCCCTGGGTTTTGAGGCTAGCCAACTGCACTTCCACAAAATCTGCACCCTCCTGATTACGGCTATTGAAGTCAGAGGGACTGCGCAGCCCGGAGTTTCCTGGATAAACCCGTACAGAGAAGGGCCCCGTGGTGTCTCCGGGGCGAAAAATATCAACCCGTCCCAGCTTGCGGTCATTGGCGCTGTCGGTGCGTGCTCCCGAGAGCCAATCCGCACGGGAGGGGTCTTCCTTTTTATTCCAGGCTGGATCGTTGTCCCCAATTTTGCCGAGGGCTTCCGCCAGCTTATCGAGAACGGTGGTTTGGAAGTCCGGATCGCTGTAGTCGATCGCATCCAAATAGGCAATGTTGTAAGCCAACATTCCAGTACTCAAAGCCGCAGTCTGCTGGGTGGTCGCATCAGCCGGACTGTTGTTGGTGTCATAGAGGGCCCGACGCAAATTACTAAAGTCGCCCCACTTCACCAACTGCGGGAGCGGGTGAGTTTTGCCTGCTTCCTGCTTGGCGGGAAATGCACCATCCTTGTCCCCCGCAAAGGTCGCCAGGTTTTCCAAAGCTTTCCGCAAGGTCGCGTTTAAATTGACCGGGGTGCTGGTGGGGCCAGTGCTAACACTGACCAGCTCATTGAGCCGATCCACATCCATTTCCCAACCATTCGTGCCGCGGCCATGGAAAAAGTCGATCGCAAGTTCCTCTGATTCGTCTCCAAAGCGCTCCCCAAAGGCTGTCCATTCCGGTTTGGTCTTGACACCAGCCGTGACAGGGAGTTTCTCAAAGGTTGCCGACTGTTTCAGGGTGTCGGGAGTCCCCGGGTGAACAGTACTCGTCAAGGCAGCCACCGGCTTTACCCCTTGCCCAACACCCTTGTGAAAAAGCAACGTGCCTTGGACGGCGGCCGGATTATCTTTATAGCTACGACGCTGTAAGGCCTGAAGCGGCGTTGCTGCATCAAATTCATCCGCTTGAGAGGGATAGCCCAGAGGATTTTCCAGGGGATTTTCCAGCTCTAGGCGCTGACCGGTAATGATCCGAGTCCCCTCGTTGATGGCACGGCGTTCCCAATAGCCATCTGCTCCCACTTCTGCCGGTTGCTCCGTATTGGTGTTGCGGGTTAAGCGGTCACGTTGACTGTCAGTAATGTTGTCACCCACCTTCTTGGTGCCGGGTATCCTCAATTCTGAGGTTCGACCGTAGGTTGGCCGAGGGCCATAGCGATTGTCGGCCCGATAGAAGTCGTCTAGGTAAGGTTTAGGAACAGCCTGTCCGCTGAATCTGGTTGAATATTCCGCTCCCTCAGCCGTGTTCCAGCCGTCAGCGCGTACCTTGCCCGATCTGCGCCGAACACTGGCATCTTGGGTGTAGAGCAAGAGTGGGTCTAAGGCGAGATCGATCGCTTTCCCTCCAAAGTTCACGGAATCCGTTTCGGTCGTGAAATTGAGATTGCCTGGGGTCACACGGCCGCTAGTTTCTCGATAGTCGATCGAGACCCTTGGATTACCTCCAAAGTTGCTGCGGGGGCCCGAAACAGCACTGGAAATTAGATCTCCTTTGAAGTTTTTGCAAATTCCCTCGCCAGTGTAGTTTTTGCAGGTTTCTACTGAAGCATTGCCTTCAGGATTTTCCGGCGAGGCGCTAATGCTGGAAGCTTCGGGATCTTGGTAGAGGCAAGATGAAGGGGCGCTCACCCAGAATAGGCGCGTCGGGTTGTTAGCCCCAGCCAAAAACATCGAGCCTTCCGTGTGCATCGCACCATTCCAGTTGAAGGCAGCACCTGAAAACAGCTCTAGATCATTACGGAACCAAGCTCCCCATTTATTGCCTTTTTCCACAATCCGGTCTTGCTGGAATTCAAGGGTTGCAATGGTGTTGGTTCCAGCCCCTGACCGAGCAGTATTGCGCTTTGGAATTACAACAGCATCCACCTGGAAGTTCTTCCGAAGGGTAGATGTTTTCTTTTGGTCTTGATACCAGCCCGCTTCAATGGGAGGCAAGATTTCGGCACTCAGACGACCCGCGAGGTTACAAGGACTTTCGTCCGATTCCTGTTGAATCAAAGGCCCCGTACGAGTTCGCAGCGCTGCAACCCGCTCTTGCAGGGCAGCCTTGCTCATATTAAACTCTAGCCTTCCCGAAGAGTTGGGAGACGGTGTATTGAAGATTAGAGAATATGCAACGTCTGCATCTTCTTGCCCGTCCCCGTTTGTATCAACTGGAAATTTCCAAGCTGGATCTTTTTCTCCATCCCCGTTTATATCAATCTGGTCTTCCCCAGGAAAGGTGTAGCTCTGCTCAAGTCCTTCTGGCGGAAAGGTTGAATCGAATGATTCGTTACCAGTCAAGTTTTTGTTCAGCAACATACTGAGCAAATACTTCTCAGATGGTGCGCCGTTGGATGTTAGGCGAGGGTCTTGGGTAAAGAGTTTTTCAAGTTTGGCTTTGGCGCGATCGATTGCGGGGGTGGCGGCGTTGTAGATCACCTTTTGGGCCCGATCGGCTGCGACTTGATCCGTGCGGTTGAGGGTGCGCAACGAGAGAGCAGTAATCGTAAGGGCCACCACCACCAGCAACAGGGCCGTGGTTGGCAACACGAAGCCCGCTTGCGATCGCAGCCGTCGCCAATAGGGATTAGAAGCCAGGATTTGGGGTCGATCGCCCGATCGCCCTCGACGATGCAACAGTCGCTGGAACTGCGCGATCGTTCGTCCCAATTGGAACGAAATAGCCAAAACTAGCCGCCGCAGGATCATCATATTGGCTCTACCAACTTGGCCTGAGAGTTCTTGAAAAACTGACCCGAAACACACCCATTACAGCAAAGGGCGGGGCGTTGGAGAGTGACCGTCAATCTCAGAACGGTTTCTCGCTACCCCAACATGACTCACTGTCCCTAGACCGGCGGCGCTCCGAATCGGTTCCATCCCAACCACGCCAGGTGGCTGTGCTTGAACCGCCCAAAAATTATCGGCTTGCAGCCTTGAAGTGTCGCGCTTCAGGGGAGCAACCAAACCGGAGCATCGCCTAGGGCTTGAGGGAAGATCTAAGCACTTAGCCCAAACGTACCCATCCGCGATTCTGGATCGATCGGGAAATCAGAAGTTTTTCTTAATTCTTTACATTTTAGGGCTTGACAGATTCCAAGTCGAACGGACCAGCTACCTCACTGGAGCGATCAGCCCGTCCATCCAACCTGATTGGCTTCCGCCTAGCCATTGCCCCAAGTCAGATCAGCAACCTGTTTAGGCACAGCGGCCGTCAGCACGTCATGGCCACCCTCGGTCACCAATACATCATCCTCAATCCGAATCCCAATGCCGCGCCACTGTTCCGGCACTTCCGGTTGAGCGGGCCAATCATCTTCCTCGCCGGGCTGCTTCGGTTCGATGTCCGGGGCAATGTAGAGGCCTGGCTCCACCGTCAGCACCTGGCCCGGCTGGAGATAGCAGGGATCATCGCCATAGGTGTAGACCCCCACGTCATGCACATCCAATCCCAGCCAATGACTGGTGCGGTGGGGATAGAAGGGGCGATAGAGTTCTTTTTCAATAATTTGTTCTACGCTGCCGACCATCAGCCCTAAGTCTAGTAGACCTTCAACCAGGACTTTCAGGGCCGCGTCATGGACGTTGCTGTAGGGATCACCAGGTTTGACCGCTGCGATCGCCGCCATCTGGGCCGCCAACACTAGCTCGTAGAGGGTTTGTTGCTCGGGGCTGAAGCGGCCATTCACCGGAAAGGTGCGGGTGATGTCGCTGTTGTAGTAGCCGTAGGCGCAACCGGCATCGATCAGCAACAGATCGCCATCTTGAAGTTGGCAGTTGTTTTCCACGTAATGCAGGATGCAGGCGTTTTCCCCGGCAGCGACGATCGCCGGGTAAGCCGGCCCCCAACCACCACGCGATCGACAAAGCCGATCGAGTTCCGCTTGCACTTCATATTCCCAAACGCCGGGCCGGGCCATCTCCATGGCCCGCTGGTGGGCCTCGGCGGCGATGTCGGCCGCTTGGCGCATGGCCGCCAGTTCCAACGGGGACTTGATGTTTCGCAGTTGGTGCAGGCGGGCGATCGGGTCTTCGAGGGCTACCGGGCCGCGCCCTTTGCGGAAATAGCTCCGGCGCTGCTGTTTCCACAGATCCAGAATCTGCGCATCGAACTGGGGATCATGACCCAGACTGTAAAAGATGCGATCGCCCGTTTGCAGGTATTGCGGCAGCTTGGCGGTTAACTCTTCGATCGGGTAAACCACGTCTGCCCCGATCGCCTCTTTGGCCGCTTCCACCCCCAGCCGCCGGCCCGACCAAGTTTCCGCCAGCCGATCCTTAGGACGCACAAATAAGATGAATTGATGTTCCTCGTGGTTAGGAGCTAGCACCGCTACGGCCGCTGGTTCATCAAACCCGGTCACGTAATAAAAATCGCTGTCCTGGCGGTAGTTATATTCCACATCGTTGTGCATCACCGCATGGGGCGCACTGCGGAAAATGGCCACGCCGGAGCCGATTTTTTCCAGCAACCGGGCTCGGTGCGATCGATATTCCTCTGCCCAACCGGGAGCCATGTAACCCGTGGGCGATCCGCTGCTAACCCTTGCTGTGGCGACCATCGGCGATTGCATCCTTAAGCGATTCCTAACTCAAGCCAAAACTGATAGACAGTGGTGGCACGACAAATCTAAAACGTTCAATCAGGTTTGGAGAGCCGTTTTGGCAACCCAAAGGCCTTGGAACCGTTGCCAAATTCCCAAAATCCTGATGTTGCCGTTGAGAGACCGTGAGCAGCAAGGGGCTTAAGCCCCTTGTCTACGATGTGATCGAGGCATGAAAAATCAGCCGCTTCAGCCTGCCCCTAGGCGATAACGACAGCCCCTAGGCCGCTTCACCACCCACAACCACATTGCGAATCCGCAGGCTGGGGCCACCGCAACCAACCGGTAATCCACTTTGGCCGCCCTTGCCGCAACCGCCGGACTCATCCCAATAGAAGTCGTCCCCGATCGCCTCAATATCTGCCAGGGTCTTGAAGGCATTGCCCGACAGGGTGACATCCCGCACCGGCTCGGCCAGTTCGCCGTTGCGCACCATCCAAGCCTCGCCGGCCGTGAAGGTGAACATTTCGCCGTTGGTCATGCCGCCCAACCAGTTGCGTGCATAAACCCCCTCTTCGATCCCGGCGATCAACTCCGCTGCGGGCGTTTCGCCACGCTCGATCCAAGTGTTGGTCATCCGGACGATCGGGGCGTAGTGATAGTTCAAGCAGCGGGCATTCCCCGTGGGTTGTTCCTCCAGTCGGCCTGCCGTTTCCCGGGAATGGAGCCGCCCGGTCAACACGCCGTTGGTGATCAATTGGGTGGTGCTGGCCGGTGTGCCCTCGTCATCGTAGGCATAGCTGCCCCGATGGCCGGCAGGTGCAGCACCATCAAAAATTTGCAGATTTTCGGGGCCAAAGCGGCGACCCAGGCTCATGGTTTCCAGCAAATCGGGATTTTCGTAGGCCATATCGGCTTCGGACAAATGCCCAAACGCCTCATGCACAAACAAACCCGTCAAGATTGGGTCAATCACCACCGTATAGGTTCCGGCCTTCACCGAAGGGAGCGACAGGGCATCCACCGCCCGCCGGGCCGCCCCGCGCACCTGGTCATCTAATTGGGTCAGGTCTTCATAGCCGTTGCGGGAGCCGGTGGTTTCCCGGCCCGTTTGCACCGTTTCGCCATTGCGGGCCGTGGCCGCAAACCGCATCTCCATATCCACCCAGGATTGCTCCAGCATTGTGCCTTCGGAGGTGGCTAGCAGGGTGCGTTGGGTGCTGTCGCCGTAGCGCACCATCGTGGTGGCGATGCGACCGTCAACGGCGCGCAAAATTTCTGCATAGTGGTCGCAAAGGGCCTTTTTGTCCGAGAGGGACACCTGCCGGGGATCAGTGCCGGCCAAGGGCAAGGTGCAGGTGGTCTGAACCGGCGCGACCGAAGCCAGGAGGGTTTCATCATCCCCCACCAGATGGGCCGCCGCGATCGCCTCTTCCAATCGTTCCAGAAGGGTATCCAGTCGGTTAAAGCTGGCAAAGCCCCAACCGCCCTTGTGGCAAGCCCGCACTTGCCCCCCGATCGCCACGCTTTCGCTGAGGGTTTCCAGGCGACCCCCGCGCAGCAGAATATCGGTTCCCTGAGATTCTTCGAGGCGGATGGCCAAAAAGTCCACCCGATCGCGGTAGCGGGCGATCGCCTCAGTCAGTCGGTTACGAGCATCGGTCAGCCAGTCAGTCATAACGCGGTTGCGGATTCAGTTCGCTGGAACGCTTGCGAGCACTCACTTTGGGCAGTGGCTTCTATTATGGCTTGGCTGGGGCCTTCCGGGCCGGAACCGGGCCCGATCGCCCAAAGCTTGCCTAAAGGTGGCTTGGTTGCCCGCTGGGGACAAGTCAATTGCCCGCCAATTGCACGCAAGTTGCACTATTGTCGATCCTAGGCTTGGGTTATGTTGCTGGCTTTCAGTTCCCATGGCTCCCCAAGGCTGCCAACTCCTTAAATTCCACCCCAGATTTAAATTCCACCCCGAGATCATGAATTCCGTTGAACGTTTGATTGTGATGGCCGAAGACGAACTCACTGAGTTCAGCACCGATGCCCGCAAGGTCGAAAAATTGCGCCGCAAAATTGGTCTGACCCTCTCGGCTGCCGAACAACGCCAAGCCAAGGAGCAATTAAAAGCGGAGTTGGCTGAAGGGGGACAATTGGCGGAGTTTGTGGAGAAACAGCGCCAGTCGATCGCCCTGCCCTTTTGGGGGGTGACGGGTCTTGGGTTGCTGATTGGTGTGTCCATGGAACAGCCGGCCGCCTTTGTGTTTGTGATTGCCGGAACCTTGGCCGCCTGGACGGTGCAAAAGTGGGGATGGCGTTTGCAAGCCAAGCGGTTGATTTTGAACACCCTTGAGGACTTGACCAAAGGCGGTGGGAATGGCGGAAATAGTGATTCCGCCGCCGCCAACTAGCCCCATGACGGCAGTAGAAGCAGGGCGATCGCGCACTCTCATTCAACAGCGAGTGATCGCAGTTCTGGATGATTTGGAAACGCCCCTGAGCCGTTGGGTCAATGGGGCCATTGCCGTTTCAATTCTGTTGTCGGCCGTGACCTTCGTAATTGAAACCTTCACGATTGATGATCAATTGCGGATGGTTTTGACCGTAGGCAACCGCATGTTAGCCGGGGTGTTTGCGGTGGAATATGCCCTGCGACTGTGGTGCGCAGAACAGAAGTGGCGCTATGTTTTTAGTCCTTACGCGATCATTGATGCGATCGCGATCGCGCCGCTGCTGATTGGGTTTTGGGATGTACGGTTTTTGCGATTGTTGCGGTGGTTTCGAGTGTTACGCCTGGTGCGCTTTCTCGATCGCCGCTACCTTCCCCAATGGCTGGCGGCGGACGATCGCCTGATTATCACTCGTATTTTGTTTACTCTTTTTTCCATTGTTTTTATTTATTCTGGCTTGATTTATCAGGTTGAACATCCCAAAAATCCTACCGTCATTGAAAATTTCCTAGATGCCTTTTATTTTGCGGTGGTGACCATGACCACCGTGGGCTATGGCGATATTACACCCGTTTCCAAGGTGGGAAAATTGGTCACTGTTTTGATGATTTTGTCAGGAATTGCCATTATTCCTTGGCAAATTAGTGACTTGATCAAGAGCTTTGTGAACACCAACGATAAAATTCGGAATGCTTGCGATCGCTGCGGCCTAATTTTTCATGACCCAGATGCCAGTTATTGCCGTCGTTGTGGAGCGGCTTTGCCCAGTTCTGCCGATGACATTGCTGATTTGTAAATCACGACTCTTGGTATTAATTTAACTAGTCTTGCCCCAATTAGCATTAAGCCAATCAACCTATGATCTCTAGTTCTGAACCCATCCTGTCACCCGATTTATTAGCTTTGGACTTTGATGGGGTGCTCTGTGATGGACTGTTGGAATATTTTGAAATTGCTCGCAAAACCCATCAGGAACTGTGGCAATTCGCTGACCCGATCGCCCCAGAGCTAGCGGAATCGTTTTATCGGCTCCGGCCCGTAATCGAAACAGGTTGGGAAATGCCCGTTTTAATTCAAGCCTTGGTGGATGGGCAATCGATCGCGGAAATCCAATCCCATTGGCGATCGATTTCGGAGACCATTGTGCAACGCGATCAATTAACAGCGGCCCAACTTTCACAACAATTAGACAGCAACCGCGATCGATGGATTCAAGAAGATTTGGACGGCTGGTTGGCGTTGCATCGCTTTTTTCCAGGGGTGATTGAGCAATTAAAAACCTGGCTCAATCCAGCTAATGCCTACTCTTCTTTAGAGGTTGTGATTATTACCACCAAGGAAGAGCGGTTTGTGCGGCAACTGCTCGATCGGGCAGGGGTTCATCATCAATCCTTGGCAATCTTTGGCAAGGCAACCCGGCAACCGAAAGCCAGCACCTTAAAGCAGTGGATTGGGCAAAAGTCTAATATTTGGTTTGTGGAAGATATGCTGCCAACCCTGAATAAAGTGATCCAAGAGCCGGCCTTGGATCAAGTGGAATTATTCCTAGCCAATTGGGGCTATAACACCGAGGGCGATCGCGCCCAGGCAACCCAGAGTGATCGGATTCATTGCCTCAGCCTTGAGCAATTTGCCCAACCGTTTTCCCAATGGTTAACCATAACTGATTCAGCTCATTAATCCTCAAAGAAGCGCTGAAGAACCAAACCTGAGCGATCGAACTTGAGCAATCAAACTTGATACGCTACCAACTCAAATCGACCTAACCAGACAAGGGGCTTAAGCCCCTTGCCCCTGTGGTTCTTGGTAACACTACAGTTTTGGTTGCAACTCAGGCTGAGTGAACCAAATAGGTCAAGAATTGCGGCCAGTTGGTACACCGGGAATTGCGACATCCAAAGCGGTTACCGGCTGTCCTAATTGATTGAGTGGTGGCTGAATTGACTTCTGATTTCCCACCACCAAGGTCACTAATTGATCAGGTTTTAGATAAGTCTGTGCTGCCCGCTGCACATCCTCAATAGTGGTAGCTTGAACGGCTTTTTGGTAGCGGAAAATAAAATCAGAAGGATAACCGTAGTAATCGTAGGTCATCAATCGGCCGAGGGTTTGAGACGGGTCAGCAAAGTTGAAAATGAAGGAATTGAGGGCTGATTCCTTGGCAAAATTCAACTCTTGATTACTAATTGGTTGGCTACGAACTTTGGCAATTTCTGCCTTTAAGCCTTGAATTAGGGGCACAGTTCCTTCGGAGCGAGTTTGGCCACCGGCTTGGAAAGTGCCAGGAAAGTCATAATTCGGACTCCAGTAGCCATAGACCGAGTAAGCAAGACCCTGGCGCGATCGCAGTTCGTTAAACAGGCGACCCCCAAAGCCATTCAGCACATCATTGAGGACGGCCATGGCGGGGTAGTCGGTGTTGCTGACGAGGCCGCCCAGGTGACCCAGAACAACGGAGCTTTGGGTGAGCTGGGGCCGATCGACCACAAATACGCCGCTGGTCTGCACTTGGCTGACGGCGGGTAGCGGATTTTCACGGTTGGGGCCCGGCTGCCAGTCGCCCAGGCGGGCTTCGATCAGGCGGCGCATGGCTGTGCGATCGAAGTCCCCGGAAATGCCCAAGATGATGTTCTGGGGAACGAAATAGCGCCGATAGAACGACTCCACAGCCGGGCGATCAATCCGATCGAGCGTGGCATATTCCACCGTGCGGGCGTAGGGGCTGTTGGCTCCGTAGAGCAATTTGTCAAATTCACGGCTGGCGATGCCGTCGGGGTCGTCGTTGCGCCGGGCAATGTTCCCCCGCAGTTGGGTTTTGGCGAGGGCAATTTTTTCCGGGGCAAAGGCGGGCGATCGCAACACTTCCGTGAACCAGCCGAAGACCGACTCCAGATCCTCGCTGAGGGCGCTGAAGCTGACACTACCGGAAGCAATGCCAATGCCGGACTCGATCGAGGCGGCCCGGTCTTCCAGGAGTTGATCCAACGTGGCGGCATCATGCTGCTGAGTGCCCCCCGATCGCAATACATCCCCCACCACGTCGGCCAAGCCGGCCAGGTCTTCCGGTTCCCACCGGGATCCCGTCCGCACAATGGCTCGGCCCCCAACCAAGGGCAGTTCATGGTCTTCCACCAAATAGACCGTCAGGCCGTTGGGCAATTGGAAGCGATCGTAATCCGGCAGCTTCACCTCCGGCGGCGGCGGTAATTGCAACTCCGTGTAGTGCCTGGGGGTATCAGCCACGGCCGGCTGTCGCACTCCCAACACCAACACCCCCACCAAAAGGGCAATGGCTAGCCAGCGCCAACGCCGATCACGCCGAGGCTGGGCTGCGAACTGGTGCGGGGAACGGCGCGCTCCGATCGAACGAAAAACCTTCATGGCTACTCTGTACCCTCAATGAACCTTGCGCCTTGCGTTTTGTTCTCGATTCTGGATCTTGAATTCTGGATCTTGAATTCTGGATCCTGGATGTTGGAATGCTGGCTATTGGGCGACAGCGTTTGGATCGCCGCTTTGTAGATCGCCACTTGTTGAATCGCCGCTGCTGGCTAGGCGCTCTTGAATCGTGACTGAATGGGCAACTTTTGCGCCATTCAGCCTCCTCAACCGATCGCCCCAAAGGCTATTTGGGCAATAGCTTCAGCACCGTGCGATTTTCAGGGGTGAAGGTCTTGCGAGCCACCCGTTGCACATCGGCCGGCGAGATCGAACCAATTCGATCTAGCTCCGCAAACAAATTGCGCCAATTGCCCGTTTTGGCTTGATATTCCGCCAGCAGGGCCGCCATGGTGCTGTTGGAGTCGATCGCCCGCAGTTGGTTGGCCCTGGCTTGGGTTTTCACGCGCTCTAGTTCCGCCTCGCTCACCGGCTCATTTTTCAGGCGATCAAGTTGGCGATGCAGTTCCACCGCAATTTCATCCACAGAATGATCCGGCGCACTCAGGGCATAAAACAGCATCAGCGTCGGGTAGCGATCGCCCGGAAACCCGTATAAACCCGCGATCGAGAGGGCCAATTGCTTCTCCTGCACCACTGACTGATAAAGGCGAGAAGTGCGCCCATCCGACAGCAAACTAGCGATCGCCTCATAGACCACATAATCGGGATCCGTCTTGGCCGGTGCGTGATAGCCCTCCAAGTACCAAGGCTGAGATTCAAGCTGCAAATTGACCGATCGAGTGGCTGTTTGGCGCGGCTCCACCGGAATTGGCAAATTCGGCAGGGGTCGCCGTTGGAATCGACCGAAATAAATTTCCGCCAGCCGCTTCACCTCCGTCGGCACCACATCCCCCACCACCACCGCCGTCAGATTATTGGGCGGGTAATGGGCCTCATAGAAACGGCGCACATCCAACCGGGTCAGGTTGCGGATGTCTTCGTCATAGCCAATCACCGGCCGATGGTAGGGATGAACCTTAAAGGCTGATTCCAAAAACACTTCCACGGCCTTCCCGATCGGGGAGTTATCCGTGCGCATCCGGCGCTCTTCCAGGATCACATCCTGTTCCTTATAAAACTCCCGAAACACCGGATCCAGGAAGCGTTCTGACTCCAGCGACATCCACAACTCCAGCTTATTGGCTGGAAAGCTATAGAAATAGCGCGTGGCATCCGCAGAAGTGGTGGCATTGAGACCCACGCCGCCCGCCTGTTCCACCAACCGCCCAAACTCGTTTTGTTTCACGAAGGGTTGGGCCTGCTGTTCCAAGGCCAGCAACTGTTGGCGCAGTTGTTGGGCTTCGGCGGTTTTGCCCTGGTCGCGCACCGTTTCGTATTGGGCCATCAAGGCATCCATTCGATCGAGAATCGCCTTTTCTGACTCAAAATCCGTTGTGCCAATCCGGCTGGATCCCTTGAAAGCCAAATGCTCCAGAAAGTGGGCCACGCCTGTTTTGCCGTCCGGCTCTTCCGCACCGCCCACATTGGCATAGGTCATGAAGGACACCACCGGAGCCTGGTGACGCTCCAGCACAATGAATTTCATCCCGTTCTTGAGGGTGAATTCAGTGATTTGCTGTTGCACCCGATCGAGGTAGGGCTTAATCGATGCGGCCTTGGCTGTGGCCGAGTGGCCATTCAGCCCCGCCGTCGTTACGTCTTTGCTGATCACGTTGCTAACCACCGGGCCGCTCGTCGGCTCAGACGTGGGGGAAGTAGAAATGACGTTAGCAGCAGCATCGGGGGCAACAGTCGCCATGGATGGCGCAGAGAGCCATGGCGATGTGTCCAGGGCCCAGGCCGCCGAAACCACACCGGAACCCAACCACAGGGATCCCGTGAGACCCGCCAAACCGGCCACCAGCCCGATCGCCCGGACAAGGCCCAAACCCTGATCCCGCAGGACTTGTCCCAGATGATGCACCAATGCCGAGCGATCGCCCGATCGCCCTAACTGCTGCCATTTGCCGTGATTTATGCCTGACAACATGCCTGCCAATCGTGGGTATATGTTGAAGTGAGAATTACAGTGCCGATCGCGTTCAAAGAGCGTTTAAAGGTGGAGAACAGCCGCACCCGCCTCAGGCAAATTTAAAGAAATATTGCCTTGATTGAAACACCAGCCTGGTGACCCAAGCTGGCGAGCAGCTTCCAGCATAGTCGAGCCGCCGGATTTCATGGGTAATTCAAAGCCATCGGCCGAAACTTACGGAATCATGAACTTCGGTAGGCAAAGGATCAGTTTTATAACGTTCCCTTAATCCCAGACCCAGTATCCCCTGGCCCCGTTGACAATAGCGATCAATTAGCCCCTTGCCATTTTCTCTTGACCTTCTGTTGTTCACCCATCTTTTTTCCTAATGGTCGATCACCCCTTTTTGCACCCCTAATCCCACTGGCTTGCGTCCAAGGAGTCCTAGCCATGCTGCGTATCGCTCACCGCCCATCCCCTTCTGAAACTGAAACCCGCACCCGCATTCTGCAAGCGGCTCAGCAGCTATTTGCCCGCCAGGGTTACGATGCCACCACCACCCGCGATCTGGCCCGGGCGGCTGGCGTGGCCGAAGGAACCCTGTTTCGGCATTTTGATCACAAAAAATCGATTTTGGTGGAAATTGCCACCCAAGGTTGGGTCGAAATCCTAACAGACCTGTTGATGGAACTCAGCGAAATGGCCAGCTATCGAGCCATCTCGCAAGTGATGCGCAAGCGGATGAGCAACTTGAAGCAAAACGCCGACATGATGCGGGTTTGTTTCATGGAAGCTCAATTTCACCCAGAATTGCGCGATCGGATCCAGGTGGAGGTGATTGCCAAAATGATGGATGTGACCGAAGCCTTTTTCCAAACTGCGATCGATCGGGGAATTTATCGCCCCATGAATCCCCGCATCATTGCGCGGGTCTTTTTGGGCATGTTCGCGATCGCTGGCTTCAGCGAGTTGACAATTATGGAGCCGAATATTTCCCCCCGAGAACTTCAGGAAATGGCTGAAGGCATTGCTGATATTTTCCTCAACGGGGTGCTCGACAAAACCAACACTTAGTAACTCCTCAGCGATTAGCTCAGCAGGGCAAAAGTTAAAGAAAATTTGACTTGGCCCTTTTGACCTGCCGTGCCCCTAGGCTTGGTGCAAGGTGGCAATCACCCACACATCGCATAGCAATAGCAATAGGGCGCAACCCAGCAGGGCAATGTACATCCAAGGTTGCGCCAAGGGCCTGACATCACGCATATCAAGGCCCGTTTGTCTTTGCACTTGCTTCACCAAACGGGAAAAGCCCGCAACCCGCATGGGCAGCAAATAACCTTCGCCCGATCGACTCAGGAAGTAGTAAACCAAGCCACCTTGACCGGTCGTTTTGGGTTTCAGCGCTTGGATATCGCTCCAGGGCAAAAACCAACCCTTGCGAATCAGCCAGCGAAACCAAACGGGATAGGTGACGCGGATCCCTTCTGTGGTTAGCTCCACCTGTTCAGACAAGGCTCCCCACAACAACACCAGCCCGATCGCCAGGCCAACCCACAGTGTCGAGGGCGAAATGCTTGGGGAAATGCTCGGATCGTTGGCTGCCCCATTCACCTGGGTCAGAAAAGGCAGCGGAAGGGTTAGGGCCCCATAAAGCAAAACCAGGGTGAGCCGAATCAAAATTGAAATTCGGTAGGTTTTGGGGAGGGGGAGTTCTGGGGCGATCGGGGGTTGGGGATCCGCTGCGGACGAGGACGGGGCGATCGAGTTCGGAGGTGGCGAAGACATCCAGCAAACTCCTCAGGCTTCACAATTCTTGATGGTTTTCGCCTCTAGGGTAACGCGCTGGCTCGATCGCCCTCAGTATTTCCGCCCCACTAGCGGTTTGTTCATCAGCGGTTTGTTCATGGACGCTTTCTTGATGAGTGCTTTCTTCAAGAACGTTTTGCTCAGAACCCATCAGCCACCCAATCGCCCGCCAGGGATCAACCGCCAAACATGATAAACCCCCGGTCGCGATCGCCACTGGGGGTTTGCTCAACCGATCTTGAACAGGCTCGCGATCGCGCCCCCCAAGACCAAGAACTCAATGATCGAGAGCTGTCGATTAGCTGCCGATCAACGGACTCGAACGGACTCGAACTTACTTGTACAGTTCGGTCGAAAGGCGGAAAGCCAGAATGCCGGGGATGATGGCAATAACTAGGGCGACGTAAACTTGCGTATCCGAAAGCATCGCTCTAAAGACTCCAGATGTTAAAGGGACTGACTTCACTACTTTCAACCACCCGGCTCAATTCAGGAATAGGTTCGTTACAAGGCGTAATAACAGCGTTAGGCTAGTAGGAGTTGCAAAATTTGCCATCAGACCATTGGCCCGAAATGCTCGATCAGTTCCTCGACTTTTACCCCAGCTTTGGCGTTGACACCGCGCTGTTGTTATTGGTGTTGGTGGCGTTGGAGGCCGTGCTCTCGGCAGACAACGCAATCGCCCTCGCTGCGATCGCCCAAGGATTGCAGGATCCCCAACAACGCACCCGGGCCCTAAATTTTGGGCTAGTGGCAGCTTTCATTCTGCGCATTGCCCTGATTTTGCTTGCCACTTGGGTGATCCGCTATTGGCAAATTGAAATGGTGGGGGCCCTCTATCTCCTGTGGCTCAGCTTCAAGTTTTTCACGGGGGAAAATGACGACGACGGCGAGGGCCACAAGGCATTTCGGTTCCAAAATCTTTGGCAAGCCGTTCCCACCATTGCCTTCACCGACCTGGCCTTTTCCCTGGATAGCGTCACCACCGCGATCGCCATTTCTGACCACACCTGGCTGGTGCTGACGGGGGGAACCCTAGGAATCATCACCCTGCGCTTCATGGCAGGGCTGTTTATCCGTTGGTTGGATGAGTATGAAAACCTGGCGGCCGCTGGCTATGTCACCGTTGGGTTTGTCGGTGCACGTCTGTTTTTGAAGGCGATCGAGGGAGCCTTGGGGGTCGATCTTTGGGTTCCGCCCGATTGGATGACGATCAGTTTCATCGCCATCACCTTCATTTGGGGATTCTCGGTGCGCAAGGAGTCCGTGCAAACGGAAACGGTTACCGCAGAGTCGATCGCCCCCAACCCCAACTCCGAAGCCCAAGACCAACCAGCGCCAGAGCCGATCGACCAGCGCTAGGGCTTCTGGCTCAGAAATTCTCAGTAGAGCCAGGCAAATCTAAATAGATCCAAATAGATCCAAATAGAGATCTAAACAGATCCAAAATCATTCCCAAAATCCGAAGGATTCCGAGCTGCTCCGCCGGATCTTTCGGATTTGCTGTTTGGAGGTGGACTCCAATTTGCGTAGGTGAAAAAATAAACCGCCTAGCACAGTATTCCAGGGCGATCACTCAAGCGTTGAGCAGGCATGGCAGACCCACAGTTGGGTATTGAACGAACCAAAGCCGCGATCGCAGGATGGACTGAACTAGGCGGATAACCAACCTAACGGAGCAAAGAACCTTAGGAGTCGAGACGCTGCCGCGAAAGGGCTTGCAACTGTTGCAACAGGGACTCGATATCCGCTTGCAGGTGCAGGAACTCAATTTGTTGCTTGACATCGAAGGGCAACTGCACTGCCTCTGCCGCCGCCGGTTTACTTACCACAGAAGACGCACTAGCCATAGGTTTATTGAAGAAAAATGAAGATCGTGGTGGTTTGAAGCAAGTATTTTGGCGCAATTCTAACGCGAAGTTTACAATTGTCCACCCCTCGTTACGAATTAACCCCGTCTGAGACAGACCCCGATCGAGACTCTATGACCCACAGTGCGGGCCGATCGCCCCATTTCCCGTGCTTCGGGTGTGGGTTTCCGATCCGGAACCTCACCCCCACCAAGTCCCCGGGGGATCGTTAACCTGTTGCCAGGGGCCGCGGTCATTTTGCACAGGCCGGTTTCTCATTCTGTGGCTCAACTCCACGTCCTCAACCCATTGCTTAATTTGATCAACTAATCGAATAGTCAAGATCAGCTAATCGCTAGACCAATTGCCTAATTAAATTCACCAGACCTCGTTCACGAAACCCCCTTTCCTCCAGATCGACTGATCAACGATCATCTTGTAGGTTGGATTGAGGCACGAAACTCAACAACAGCAAGGGTTGTAGTGATCTAAACCAATTGCCTGATTAAGCCGATCGCCCCGTTGAAAGATCGCCACAGAAAACCGCCGAAGCCTCCAGGCATTCAGCGTTTTCAGGACATTATTCGCAGGAAAAGTACGCTCAGGAAAATTGTTTGCGGGAAATCAATCTTCAGAGACTGAATCAAGATGGATCAGTCGCAAAGGTGTTCTGTCGCAAGCCGCCTTTCTCTTGAAGTGCTGAAGGCTGGGACGACAAAATCAGCATTATTGATTTTTCTCGATTAATTTTGTCTCGATCGACTGCATCTCGATCGGATCTGGTGGCCGGCTTCGGTGGGTTGAACATACCCCTTGATCAGAAAGAGTGCCGACGACTGTCCGTGTTTCGTCTCGGCACTCTTACTGGTTCGCTCCTCACACACCACCAGAATGATAGCCGAGGAATTTGAATCTGTCACCCCATCGCCACCCAAAATCCATCAGAAATTCACGTCCTTGTCATGGAAACCCATCCCCATCAAGGGTTGGGGCATTTGAGAAATTTTTTCGCGCGTCATGATTTTGGGGCTGAGTCGGCGCAAATCCTGTGGATCGCCCCCCGATCGCGTTGTATCGATCCAAGGAACCAAAGGAACCAACTGAACTAAGGCGGTTTTCTCAAAATATCACCCAAAACATCTACTCATCGATATAAACCGATGAAATAAATCGAGATCAAATGGGCCAAGTCAATGTCAAATCAGCAAACCCAACCGGCCGATCGAGCAGTTCATGCCACCCAGATCAGGGATTGTGGCTTGTTTGACTAAGCCCAGGAAAACTGTGAAAAAATTGGGCAGATATCTACCCGAGTTTTTCCCGAGTTTTGAATATACTGGGCAGCAATGGAACTTTGATACATCCTCCATCCCAAATCAAAACCAGCAGCCCGAAACTAGAACCCATGAGATTTTGGGTGCAATGTAAACGAGCTGTTTCAGGAATGGGGCCTCCGTATTTTCACGGTTATGATACGGGTGATCCCTTGGGCTATCTACGTTCGATCGCTGTCCCTTTTGCACTGGGTTTCCTGTCATGTATTCGCCTCTGACGCAGTCCGAATTTGATCGCCCCTTCCTGACTTGGCAGCGTGTGCTGGATTGGGCCCAGGATCACTACCGCTGCCGCACTTTCGGCAAAGATGAAAAGATTCCCACTCGCCCGGGCCTCTTGTATCTCGTAGAGCGCGGTGCGGTGCGACTGGTTGGCTCGTCGGTCATGACCGCCACGGCTGCCATTCAAGATCAAGATGAAGACGAGGACGGACTCGATCCCGCAATGGATGAGGCTTTTCTGGGGTTTGTGGGGCCTGGGCAGCCCTTTGAAATCATTGCCCAGTCGCCCTTCGCGCTCCAAAGCTACGCCCATGTGGATCGCACCAGTGTGCTGTGGATGTATTGGAACGACTTGGAAAACTGGCCCCACTTCCGCCGCGAAGTGCTGGATGCGTTCCGTCAACAGCACCAACGGAAGCTGCTTTGGTTGAGCACCTTGGGCCAACGCCGCACGATCGATCGCCTGTTGGGTTATCTGACCCTCCTGATTGAGGAGTTTGGTCAAACCTGTGACGATGGCTATTACTTGCCCTGGACACTGACCCATGCCCAAATTGGCAGTGCGATCGGCTCAACGCGAGTGACCGTGACCCGCCTGATGGGGAAACTGCGGAAGCGCGGTCTGATTAGCACCCACGGCGATGGTTTGATTTGCTTGCCAGCGGAAGTGATGGGTAAATCCTTGCGAGATGTCAGCCCCAAAGCAACCCTGATTACCGAGTCTCTGCCCCTGGCTGCGGCTGTGTAGGCGAGATGACCCGATCGGGACGATAGCGGGGCTATGGCGAGGCCATGTGGGCATTTTCGCTGTTCTTATCACTGTCCTATTCACTGCCCCAATTGTTGGTCATTCCCAAGGATCCTCGGCTGAGGGAGCAGCAGCCTACGGCAAACCTGCACCGCTGAAGCAAAATAGAGACGGTTCTGGTTGAAAGTGACGGAAACGAAAATCAATGGGCCGGATTCTGAAGCATGGATTCAGAGTCCGGTTTCGATCGCTTTCCCGTGAGTTCGCTTTCGGTTTAGAACTTTGGTTCGCATCGTCGCTGGGAGGGGGAAAATGCCAAACCAGGACGATTGCTGTTGCTCTTTTTTGGTACTGCTGCACCAGGGCCTATGACGGCGCAATCTTCGGTTCTTGATCTTGCTCGCCAGGGAGATCCCATGGCGATCGCCCGGTTGATGAATCAATCCCTTGAGCCTGCCGGGGTACAAGTCCGCACGGATCTGATCCAGGATTGCCTGACGGTGATGGCGGTGGGCGAGTTGGGGCCGCCGGATCAGGACTTTTTGGTGGATTTTGTGCGGCGGGGAATGCTGGGGCTGGCTGCGCCCGTGGTGCGGCGGGTGGTGGTGCAGGGCTATGCGCCCGGAGCGGCGGCTCCCAGTTGGCAGATGGGCATTGATCTGCAAGAGGCCGGGACGATCGCGCCTCGCCCATTGGTGACCCAGCCTTCGAGTCGATCGCGCCGGGCCGGAGGGGCACGTTCTGGGCAACCCTCGGAGCGATCGGTTGTTCATACCGTGGCCGCCACGGATGCCACCCTGTCCACACCACGGGTCATCGGCTGGGTGAGCATTCTGGCCTTGGCGATCGGGGCCACGGCGGCGGCCCGCTGGGCCATCGCTTGGCTCGGAGAAACCAACATTTACGAAGTGGCCTACGTGGGCCATTTCCTCCGCAGTTTGGAAATTTTGGAACTGCTGAATCTATTGGTGTTTGCCGTGTTGGGCATGGGCGCAGGCATCGCGGCCGGTGTGTTGCCGCCTCCTCGGGGCCAACAACTCACCGCACTCGTGTTGGCCGTGGCCGTGCCCGGTCTGTTTGCCATTGCTCCGGCCGTGCGGCAACAGGCCTGGATTAACCGCGCCGCCGACCATCAACGGATCACGCCCGAGCAAGCCAAAATTCAAGTTGAGCGCTTTTTGAGCAAGCAGGTGGGACAAAGCGGCCTTTGGGGGTTTTATACCTACTCAGCTCGCTATCCAGAATTGCCCTTGGCTCCGGATGCCATGCGGGAAATTCCCACCATCGATCGACAGGTGAAAGCCACCTTGGCCAATTTGCTGCGCTGGCAAACCAAATCCATTGAGCAACTGTTGGAAGGTTGCACTTGGGGCGTGCGGGGTTTTTATCTCCTGTTGGCCGTGCTCACCACCTTGACCCACTTCCAACAGGGCTTGCGCTACGGGTGGCGTTGGTTTGGCTGGCGCTAGGCCGATCAGCCGATCAATCGTTCGGAAAGAGATTCAGAAATTCAGTTGGTAGAATCAGGGCAAATTTCCTGGGTGGATAGTTTCACTGTCGCCCGCTCGATCGCACCCTTTGGCAACGCACCCTTTGGCAACCTATGACCCTCTCCCCCGTCCTTGACATTCGCAATTTGCAAGTGGAATTTGGTGCCGGTGAGTCGGCCATGCGAGCGGTGGATGGGTTGTCCTTGCAGTTACAGCCCGGTCAAACCCTGGGACTGGTGGGGGAATCTGGCTCGGGAAAATCCGTCACGGCCTTGGCGATCGCGGGGTTGCTGCCCGAATTGGGTCGCGTCAGGGGGGATGGCATTTGGTATCGAGAACCCAATGCCGAGGAGGCGGTGAATTTGCTGAAGCTTTCACCGGAAGCTCTGCGGCGTTACCGAGGGCGACGGATTGGCATGATTTTTCAGGAACCCATGAGCGCCCTGAATCCGGTCTATACCTGTGGGTTTCAGATCATTGAGGCGATTCGATTGCACCGGGGCCTTTCGGAGGCGGCGGCTCGACAACAGGCGATCGCCCTGTTGCAGGAGGTGAAGTTATTGCCGCCGGAGCTGGAACTGCGGGCCCAAATTCGCGATCAGTGGCGCAACGGCAACCCCAGCGATCGGGAATTGCAACAGGCCGTGACCCAACGGCAACAGGCCATGCTCGATCGCTACCCCCACCAAATGTCCGGTGGTCAGCTCCAGCGGGTAACGATCGCGATCGCCCTGGCCGGCGACCCGGCGATTTTGATTGCCGACGAACCCACCACCGCCTTGGATGTGACCGTGCAGGCGCGGATCTTGGAACTGCTGCGGGAGTTGCAACGCCACCGCGCCATGTCCATCCTGTTCATCACCCACGATTTGGGGCTAATTGCCGAACTGGCGGACGATGTGGCGGTCATGTACCAGGGGCAGTTGGTGGAGCAGGGATCCGTGGAGCAAATTTTTACCGCCCCCCAACATCCCTATACCCAAGGGCTGCTGGCCTGCCGGCCGCGGCCAGAATTGCGGCTGCGCTATTTGCCCACGGTGGCGGACTTTTTGAGTGCAGCAGCGCGAGATTCAGCCCCGATCGAACCGGGTTCATCTGCCGGCTCATCTGCCACATCCCTTGCGCCCCAGGCCCCGATCACCCTGGCCATTCCACCGGACGAAACGAGCGATCGACTCACCAAACTCCAAGCATTGCCGCCCCTGCTGTCCGTGCGGGATTTGCGCGTGGCCTACGCGGTCAAGGGCTGGCTGGGCATGGCCCAACGGCACGCCTTGGCTGTGAATGGTGTGTCCTTTGAGGTGTTTCCTGGGGAGACCTTGGGCCTGGTGGGTGAAAGTGGTTGCGGCAAAAGCACCCTGGCGCGATCGCTCCTGCGGTTGATTGAACCCATGGGTGGCCAAATTCGCTTTGATGACCAAAATATTTTGCAGCTCAAGGGCAAAGCGCTACGGGCCCTGCGGCGCGAAATGCAAATTATTTTCCAAGATCCCTTCAGTTCCCTGAATCCGCGAATGACCATCGGGGCCGCGGTCATGGAACCGATGCTGATCCATGCCCAAGGCAAAACCAACCACCCCCTACCCGCCCGCAAAATGTATCGCGAGCAGGCGGCCTACCTCCTGGAGCGGGTGGGTCTCAAGCCCGACTGGATGAACCGCTATCCCCACGAGTTCTCTGGCGGTCAGCGCCAACGGATTTGCATTGCCCGGGCGCTGGCCTTGAATCCCAAGTTTCTCATCTGTGATGAGTCCGTGTCGGCGTTGGATGTGTCAGTGCAAGCGCAGGTGCTGAATTTGCTGAAGGAATTGCAGAGCGAATTTAGTTTGACTTACATTTTCATCTCCCATGATTTGGGCGTGGTGAAGTTCATGAGCGATCGCATCGCCGTGATGAACCAAGGCCGGTTTGAGGAATTGGGCCCCGCTGACCAGGTCTATGACCACCCTCGGGAAGATTACACGCGCCAACTGATCGCGGCCATTCCCAAGGGCCGGTTCGATCGCGCCATGGCGCAACCCCAACCCGATCGCCAGGCTTCTTGAGCCGATGCCAAACAAAACCAGTCTGAAAAACCAGCAAGGCGGCCAGCGCCTAACAAACCGCTAGATCGATCGCCAGTTGCCCAACCGCTCAATTAACCGCTGCACCACTCCCATCAGTTGCGTCAACTCCTGCGATCGGGGGTTGAAGTCTTGAGACAGGGAAGCCCGCACCTGCATCTCCGCCAGCTTCTTTTGCAGTTGGCGGGTCAGGTCGATCGCGTCTTGGCTCAGTTTCGAGAGCTGTTGGCGCTGATGAAACTTCAAGGCCGCTCCTCGCAAAACCTGCAACGTGGCCTCCTCGCCCAACCGGCCCGGCGCAATTCGCAACCGCAGGAGCAATAACTCACTGCGATAGATGCGCTCGATCTCGACCTGGCGAGGTTTCCCCACGGGAGGCAACAGGGGCAAATTAGCCAGCAACTTTAGCTCATCGATCACCCCCTGAAAGGTGGAAGGGAGCAACGGATCCAGGGCCGCTTGCATAATCCCATCGCGGCTACAGAGAATTCGGGTGCGATCGATCTCAGGGCGATCAAAATATAGCCGGCCAATCCCTCCTTCAATCGCCCGTTGCAACAACTCCTGCATCAGGGCCCGAGGCGGCAAATCTCCCAACTCCGACAGCGGGCGATCGGCATAGCGAGTGTGCAACACCAGAGGACTGGGATTTAAGTCGGCCCACTCGATCGGGACGGACACCGTGGGATGAATCCAAGCGGCCTCCACCTCCGAAGCACTCGGAACAGCGGTTTGGGCCGGCGGAGTCGATCGCTCCAACGCCTGCACCAAAGCTTGCTCCAACTCCGCCAACTCCGCCGGTAAATCTACGGGGCCATTGGTCGGTCGCTCAGTTGATAAATCAACGGGCAACAGGGAAGGGGCCGCGCCCTGTCCTGTGCCTCGGTCACTGGCAGTCACCACTGCATGGTTTGTAAGGGTATCCATAGGTAGATCCGGAATATCATCCGGTGTCAGCGAAGGGGAGCCGCAGGCTTCCGCTAACTCCCCCTTCCGGTGCAATTGTTGCCAATCAGGATCTGGGGTACTTTGGGCCGCCGTCACCAGGGTTTCGGTCACATCCACCGCTCCCAAATCCATTGATCCGGGATCCAATGACCCAGGATCCAGCAGCGAGGGATGTGCCGCCAGGTGATGCAACTGATGTTCCTCGGAACTGCCAGCGCTTAACCAATTCTGGGGACTGGCCCAAGGGTCAAATGGTTCGGAGTTGTCATGATTTTGAAACCGACCAACCGGTTGGGTTTCCATGTCTTCGCCTGGATCTAGCTCGCCTGGGGGCGACAGAGCACCAAGCTGATTCCAGTGCGCAAAGTCTGCGGGAGCGCTGATGGTTTCTCCCAACTCATCCAGCTCCTCATCGTCCCAATCGTCCATCAAATCATCCACAACAAAACCATGCTCGATCGGTGGCAAGGCCGGTTGCAAATCCGACAGACAATCGCTGACTTCCACCAGGGGACGCAGCTCCGGATCCAACGGCCCGGAATCCGTTCCCGCGCCCAAGGTGCCATGGCCCAACGAGGCCGCTGGCGAATCTGGAGCGGCGTTCGGTTGGGAGTTGCCCAAGGAGGGTTGCCAGGATTCAGAATGGCTGGGTTCTACATAACCCTCAGACTTTCGCTGACAGTCGTAGCTCAAAAATGCGGAAAGCAGCTCCTGTTGGGTTTCCAGGGCGATCGGGCGGTAGACCAACTGATCATTCAGGTGAGCGAGCATCCGCTGGACATAGCTCAAGTCCGCGTCGCGATTCACCACGCCCAAAATGATTTGATTGTCTTGCCGGTCTAGGGGCAAGACTTGGTGATAGAGGCAAACTTCAAACGGCAAGATGCGATCGATCAGCGCAAAGACTCGCTCAGGGTCGGGCTGAACGAGGGGATCGATCGGGGATGGTAACGACTCTTGGGCAGACACCGGCGGTGCTAACCTCAGGCAATACAAAACATCGATATTTCACGACAACCATTGACATGGATCAACGGCCTGCCACCGAATGGCGCAGGATGTCGATCGCCTTGGATGAACCCCATGGGGCCGAAAAACCCCATGGCCATTGTACGGCGGCAACTACGGCAGCAACTTCAGAACACATGGCGCGATCGCTCTGCCAGGGGGTTAGGGATACCGTACTTCCGAACGTTTGAATCGTAACGTCTGGATCGCAATGTCTGAATCGCAATGTCTGAATCGCAGCGTCTGAATTCCACTTCTCAGTCCATGGCTGTGATCTTCAGGCGCGAGGGTCTTCAGGCGCGAGGGTCTTCAGGCGCGATCGGCCTCCATCAAAAAAGGCCCACCGTAAAATCCACTATTCCTCAAGGCAGTGAACAATCCGGGAAATATTCGGTTCAAACGGCGAATTAAGAACACCTTGAGCGCTTTTGTGCCCATCATATCGCAGCGAACTATCCAACCGAGTAGCCAGTAGCAAAGGATACATCTTCATAGGGGAGGGTTGGCCCTAAAGGCGGACTCTCCCCAAAGGTCTGAGGGGCGATCGACTCTGAAATGGGCCAGAGACCTGGCGGAGCAGCAAGGGCCACGGAGCGATCAGATTCCGCAGGGTGACCGGAATTCGCGGCTCCTTGGGCGTTGTCCAGTCGATCGGCGCGATCGACCTTGGCCAATCCATCATCCCCCGTTGTTCCGGCCGTTACCCAGGGCGACAGGGTACGCAATGCCTCAGCCGGTGCGGGCGATTGCAGATCGATCGCCCACCGGTCTATCAGTTGAGCCATCGCTTGATGCGTAGCCGTTTGCTGACTCACCAGAGCTTGCAACACATCGCAAAGGGCAAACACCTGATATTCCTGCTGCTTAATTTGCTGTCCTTGCTGTTGCAAATGTTGATTCTGTTGGGCCAATAACTGCCCCTGCTGTTCCCAATGTTGCGCCTGTTGTTCAAGATTGCGTTGGCAGAATTGCTCTAGAACCTGTTGCAATTGTTGCCCCTGTTGTTGAATTTGCTGAATTTGCTGATTTTGCAGCACAATTTGCTGCTGAGTTTGTCGCTCAATTTGCTGGCTAATCTGCTGTTCGATTTGCTTTCCAATTTGCTGATTAACTTGCTGATTCACCTGTTGATGAATCTCTTTCGATTGTTGCTGAATTTGCCAATTTTGCAATTCAAGTTGTTGTTCGATTTGGCGCTCGATCTTTTCTTCAATTTGTTGTCCCTGTTGCTGCAAAGTTTTTTGCAAGAACTCACCCTGCTGCTCCAAGCATTGACTCAGCCGATCGAGCTGACTGGAGAGGCATTGAACCGCTTCTGCCGTCCTTAGCGAGATCTGCCCTAGCTCCAAAACCACCGATTGCATCTGATCGCGCCAAGAATCAGTCATACCCATTACCAACTCAGGGAGTAATAATCGCAATGAGCACCCCCCTAGCCCTGAATTTCGATTTGGAAATCCTTGACCTCAAGTCCAAGCAATGAATAACCAAAGGCAGCGGCTTTGATTCAATTAGCCAGGAATGAGTTGGATGGTCTGAGTTGTCCGGCTAAGAAATTCCAATCAAGGTTTCAAGGCGTAGATAGAGCATAGATTACAGGCAAAACTATTGAACCCTAATCAACATCAAGCATTCATAGGACATTGATCAAAACCGAAATCGAAAATGATCAAATTCCTAACAATCAAAAACATTGATCAAGATTTAATAATTTTTGAATCGCAACTCAACGAAACTCCTTTAAAACTTGATTGAAACTTAATGGAACTTGCGGGCAAGACCTCCAAGTTTCGTCAATCACACCCTGCCAAGTGGCCCGATCGACAAGAGTTCGATCAGGCTGTTTTCGGCAAATTGCGGCCGTTTTCGCGGCAATTTGGATGGATGACGATCAGGCTGAGGAGTTGCTCGACTAAAGTCTTCTTTACGTTTTGCAGCAGACCGGAACAGCAATCGCTAAGGTTGTGGCAATTGATGGCCGCAAGCGCAAGGCCGCGCTGCTGGGGTTGGCGATGACGGTGATTGCGCATCAGGCTCTGTCACTGCCCGCCATGCACCGTGATTGCTGCCGTTGCTTCGTGCCACTGCTCGCCTGGAGGACAAGCCATGCTGGACATGTTGGATCTCAGCCTGAAGCTGGATAAGGCCACCTATGTCGCAGAGCGCGATCGCTTGGCTCTTCAGTTGCGATCGCTCCAAGCGGACTGTCGGGAAGCCCAATTACCGGTGATCATTGCCCTGGAAGGCTGGGCGGCGGCGGGCAAGGGGGCGATCGTCAAGGAATTGCGCGACTCCTTAGATCCACGCGGCTTTCAAGTACATCCAATTTTTCCGCCAGAACCCCATGAGCTGGGATTTCCCTGGTTGCGGCGTTTTTGGTTGCGGTTGCCGGAAGCGGGCACGATCGGGCTGTTCTATCACAGTTGGTATAGTCACCTGCTGGAAGATCGCCTGTTTGGCCGGCTGCCGGATCCACAGTTTCCCGAAGCCACCCGGGAAGTGAATGCCTTTGAGCGACAGTTGGCGGATGAAGGCGCGGCGATCGCCAAATTTTTTATTCATCTCGGCCGTGATGAGCTGAAAAAGCGCCTGAAAAAATACCAAGCGGATCCTTTTCAGGCTTGGCGGGTGCGACCGGAAGATTGGCAACAGGCCAAGCACTATCGCCAATATCGGGACTTGGCGGAAGCGATGCTGGCGGAAACCAGCACGGGAGCAGCTCCTTGGACTTTGGTGGAAGGCAACAGCCGCCGCTGGGCGGTGATCAAAGTGTTGAGCGAAACCATTGCCACCATTGCCGGAGCACTCGATCGCCAACGCAGCCAGGCTTCTCCCCCGCCCGCCCTGCCGGCCCAAGCGGAGTTGCATCCCGGTGAACCGGACTTGCTGGCACGGGTGAACCTCAGTCAAGCCCTGTCTCGCAGTAAATATGAACGGAAACTGGCGGAACAGCAGGCCCGGCTGCGATCGCTGCAAATGCAAATCCATCGCCAACGGTTACCCGTGTTGGTGTTGTTTGAAGGTTGGGACGCGGCGGGCAAGGGGGGAGCCATCTCGCGGTTAACGGGCATGTTGGATCCCCGCAGCTATGGGGTTCATGCCTTTGCGGCCCCCACGGCGGAGGAACGCGCGCACCACTACCTATGGCGATTTTGGCGCTGGTTACCGGCGGCGGGCACGATCGGGATTTTTGATCGATCGTGGTACGGGCGGGTTTTGGTGGAACGAATTGAAGGATTTGCCACCGAAACGGAGTGGCGACGGGCCTATCAGGAAATTAATGAATTTGAAAGCCAACTAATGTCCAGTGGCATGGTGCTGGTGAAAGTTTGGTTGCACATCAGCCCAGAAGAACAACTGCGCCGGTTCCAGGAACGCAAAGACAATCCCTTCAAGCAATACAAACTCACTGACGAGGATTGGCGCAATCGGGAGCGGTGGCCCCTGTATTCGGTGGCAGTGAACCAAATGGTGCAACGAACCCACACGCCCTTGGCCCCTTGGACTTTGATTGCCGCAGAGGATAAGTACTTTGCGCGGGTTGCGGTGGCCACGGCGGTGGCCGACGCGATCGAACGTCGCCTCACTCGCTAGCGACGCTCCGTGAACGTCGAGATCCCAAAAATCCAAAAGATCCGAAACGTAAAAACACCAGCGATCAAAACATCAATTCCAGACAATCATCCACGGCCCCTCGTCGATCGAACCGAGGACAGATACAATGCTGAGAACAAGTGTTGCGAAACATTGCATTTTGTAAGCAATTGTACCTAGTCTGTAAAGACCGCCTTTACAGGTGAATGAGCAGCCGGCCCAATTGCTGTCTTGGCGATCGACCCCAAACCTTGCCCCAGAGCCACTTCCTGTGTGGAGCGTCAGGGCGAGGTCTCACTTGAGATCGCCTCATCAATCCCGCAACGGTTCTCGCAACGGCTAAAACCCCACCACTCACCTGACGACGAAACCATGCCGATCGGCCCCCTGAAGAACCTCTTCGGTTCCCAAAAAGACGCTTTCTTCTTGGAAATTGGTGATGCACAAGGTACGGGGGACAGCACCCCGGCCGCCCCGGCTCCCCAAGCCCCCGCTGTGGTTGCGGAACCGGCAGCCCCCGTGGCCGCCGCTCCGGAAGCTCCGGCCCCAGCTCCCAAGAGCACCAAAACCAGCATTAAAGCAGCCAAGGCCGCAGCCCCCGCAGCCCCGGCCAAGCCGCCCGAGCCACCCAAGCCCGCTCCGGCCCCGGTGACCCTGCCGCCGGAAACGGCTTTTGCATCGAAGTTTGTGCCCAGCAACACGCCGCGTCGTCGTCCGGGCCCCAGCCTGAATGGCTTCAAAGATATGGCCAGGGATATGGGTCGCCGCTAAGGCTGATTCGATCGCCCAAACAGGTCGATCGATCTGGTGCAAATCATCAATTCAGCAAGATTTCAGCAAGATTCAGGCTTCAGTACCCATTCAGCAGGGGGCTTCGGCCCCTTCTTTTTTTGACATCCTCCCTAAAGGCATGGGGATTCCAGCCCTAACCGAACCACCGAAGTTCTCCAGTAGGTTGGGTTGAGCTTTGCGAAACCCAACTCGATCACTGCAAGCCTTGTTGCTGTTGGGTTTCGTGCCTCAACTCAACCTACAAGATGATCGTTGATCAGCCGATCTGGAAGAAAGGGGTTTTCGTGAAAGAGGTTTACTGATTCCAATCAGGGGTCTAAATTAGCCGCGCAGGTTGCGAATTTCCCGCTGCACTCGCCGCAACTCGTTTTTTTCCAAGTGCCGAATCACAGCGCGGGGCATTTGCTCCCGCTGGGCCAACACCTGCAAAAACAGGGCTTCCGATTGCTTCAGCAAATCAAGATTTTGGCTGCTGCGTCCTTGTTCGTAGAGAATTTGCCCTTTTAAATGCCAAAGGTCGGGATTTTGGGGACTCTTGGCCAAGGCGCGATCGACTGAGGCGATCGCCTGGGAAAAGTTTTTGCGACGGCGGTAAATGGCCGCCAACAGGCGATCGACCACATAGTCGGGGCTGCCCCGCTGGAGGGAGTTCACAGCCCCATCCACATTGCCAAAGGGCAAATTATCCGCCAACAACACATCCAGCGATCCCCGAATCAAGTTCAGTTCCGGATCGTTGGGGCTGATGGCCGCCGCTGCATCCAAGGCTTCGTTAACCTGGGACAGTTTGGCCAAGGCTTCTGGTGCGCCCTGAAGGGGGCCGCGACCACCTTCGGACACAATAAACGCCCCTTCCAAGAAATGTCCCACGCCGATGTAGAGATTACCGCGCAGGGCATCAGTGGTTTTGAGGGTGTTGGCGGCGGCAAGGGTCTGATTGGCGGCGGTTTGCACCTGATCCCACTGGCCATCAAGATAGGCCAATGCACCGGCCAATGCATAGCCCAAAGGCTCTTGGGGTTCTTGGGCGATCGCCTCTTGGGCTAAACGGCGAGCGGCGGGGTAATTGCCATTTTTGAACAGCATGACGAAGGCCGCCTCAGCCCGATCGCCCACGGGGCGAGGATTCTGGGATCGGAACGGATCCGCCCCGGCCGGCCAAGCCCCCCAGCCCCAGAACAGCCCGATCGCTCCAGCCAGCCAAGTCATTGATCTTGATCGGGACAGGCGGGGCCGAGTCGATCGCTTTCGAGCGCGATCGGCCACCACAGGAGATCGCCCTTGAGCAACAAAGCGGCCGAGATCCATAACCATCACTCCTGAACGTATCGAAATATCGGATCGAACAATCGAACATGCGTTGAATCATTCATTCGAGCCGTTGAGTAGCCCCCTACAATAGGGCCCGATCCACCTCCGCGCCCCCTTTCTTCCATGCTGCGTTTGGACTCCGTTAGCTATCACCCCGCCGCCGCCGCCAAGGCCATTTTGCACCAAGTGAATCTGGAATTGGTTCCCCAACAACTGACCTTGGTGATTGGCCCCAGCGGTTCCGGTAAAAGCACCCTGTTGGAAATCTTGGCCGGCTTGGCCAGCCAAACCAGCGGACAAGTGCTGTGGCGCGATCGCCCCCTATTTCCCGAGTCCCTGCAACAGTTAGCGGGGTTGGTGTTTCAATTTCCTGAGCGGCATTTTTGCGGCTCCACCGTGCTCGAAGAGTTGCGGCTGGGCCACCCGGAAATTAGTTCAGAGCAAATTCACGAGGCTCTGGCCGCTGTGGGGTTGGAACAGTTAGCCCTGAATATTTCGCCCTACACCCTCAGCGGTGGCCAGCAACGGCGCTTGGCTCTGGCGGTGCAACTGATTCGCCAACCCAGCATTTTGCTGTTGGACGAACCCACCGCCGGGTTAGATTGGTCCATGCGGCAACAGTTGGCCGGTCTGCTGTCGCGATTGAAGGCTCACTGGACATTATTGGTGGTCACCCATGATCCCAGTGATCTTTTGGATGTGGCCGATCGCTGTTGGCAGCTTCAGCAAGGGCAACTCACGCCCACCCCTGCGGCGTAGCCTCTGCCGATCGCCCCAAAGCTCAGACCCACTCAGACATCCTCTCCGGTTCTCGATCGAGCCTTTCGCCCGGCCTTCAACAGGGCAAAGTGAGCGTGAATGTGCTGCCTTCACCCACTTGGGATTGCAAATCGATCGTCCCACCATGGGTTTCCACCACAATTTGATGGGCAATGGCCAACCCTAAGCCGGTTCCTTTGCCCACTTCTTTGGTGGTGAACATATAGTCAAAAATTCGCCGCTGTACCTCAGGGGGCATCCCCGGCCCATCATCCGCAATCGTAATTTGAATCCCCGACTCGATCGCCCTTGTGCTAATCGTAATTTGGTGCGGCGATTGGGCTAGTTCTTGAAAACTTTTGCCTTCGCTCAATTCATCGATCGCGTCGATCGCGTTGGCCAAAATATTCATGAAAACCTGGTTGAGTTGCCCCGGAAAACAGTTAATTTCCGGCAGTTGGTCATAGTGGGTCACCACTTCAATTTTCGGTCGTTGCTCATTGGCCTTGAGCCGATGTCGCAAGATCAAAACCGTACTATCAAGCCCATCACACACATTAAAGAGTTGCTTTTCAGCCCCATCTGTTCGCGAAAATGTTCTCAGACTCTGGCTAATGGCGGCAATTCGATCGCCTGAATCCTTAATGGCTTGCATCACATCCGGCACATCTTGCCGCAAATAGTCCAGGTCGATCGCATCTAATTGCTGTTCAATAGTGATGCCCGGCTCAGGGAAATTCGCTTGATAGAGATCCAAGGTTTCCATCAAGTCGATGACGTAATTCTGCATAACGCTAACATTGCCCACAATGCACCCGATCGGGTTATTAATTTCGTGGGCTACCCCTGCCACCAAGTTTCCCAAAACCGACATTTTTTCAATTTGCACCAGTTGCAATTGTGTCTTTTGCAGTTGCAAGAGTGCCTGTTCCAGTTCTGCAGATTTTTGGCGAATGGCCGCCTCCACGGCCTTTCGATCGCTAATATCCCGGACGATCGCTTGCAAAATTGCCTGATCATCTATTTCCATTCGGCAGAGCTGCACTTCGGCAATAAATTCCGAGCCATCCCAGCGGCAATGTTGCCACTCAAAACGGTCATAGCCCCGGGTGAGTGCCGTCACAATATGATCAGTCGCAGCCTCGCTCGATAAGCGCCCGTTGGGTTGATATTCCGGAGAAATTTGCGAAGGATGCTTACCACAAAATTCTGATTTTGCTGGGCACTTAAAGATAGCCAATGTTGCCGAATTACAATCCACAAAGCACTTTTCGCTCAAGAGCATAATTGCATCATTATTAGACTCATATACGGCACGCAAACGAGCTTCATTGCGTTGCACGGTTTGGTAAAGCCTTGCATGATCTAGGGCGATCGCGGCTTGGTTCGCCAAGCAATCCAAAACCATGAGCCGATCGTCCGTAAAGAGTCCCTGAGCCGATCGATGTTCCAGATATAAAATGCCCAACAGAGTCTCTTGGTTCAGCAATGGCAAGCAAAGCAAACTTTGAGGGCGATGAATTTTTAAATAATTGCCAATTACAGGCAAATCAGTGCAAAGGTTTTCAATGGCAATTGGTTTTAGGTGCGTTTCTGCGTATTGAATGAGCTTACTGGGCACATCTTGGCTATATGTAAGAGGCAGCGTTGTTAGCTGCACCCCTCGAAAATCTGCCAAGGCTCGCAGTTCCCACTCGCCGTCTTGCAATAGAAGGAGGGCGCATTTTTCTGCTCCTGAATATTCCAGAACATGGCTGGATAACACTTGCAGCAGCTCGTTGATTTCAATGGTGCGAGCGATCGCCTGGGAAACTCGAAAAAGCGTTGACAGATGAATCATGGTTAGGGGCTTGATTCTGTCGGTAGGGGCTTAAACAATCAACGTCCGTAGCCAATTCACTTCAACAGGCAGCAAAGATTTGTCAGTCAATATTCAAAACGAGAAGCGATGCAGATCACAAACTGTACATGGAAACATACTCAACATACAAGAATACACGGACAATGTATAAAAATCGACCTTCTTGCACAAAAAGCGAAGCAAGAAAAATCTACAAGAAAATTTTTAAAATATTTATCTCGAATTAAACCTAGGCTAATATTTTGGCAATCATTAGAGGATATTTGAAAAGTATCTTTTGACCCGTACCAAACACCAATAGTTGTGGGGGCAAGGGGCTTAAGCCCCTTGTTTCCATCGATCACTGGAGCGTACGGAGTAGCAATTTTGGCTTTTCAGACATTCTCTTAGAATTGCTGTTGTTAATGATTTGAATTCTGGGTTCAAATTATTTTTTGGCAACGCTAACTTGAGTGATCATTCAGCAGCCAGCCAGGGCTGTGATCGAAAGCTACCTTGGGTTTCTTGGTTGTTCATCAGCTAGCATGAGAATTCAGGATGATCCGTGGCGATTGATCCGTGAATTGCTGATCTATGAATGATTGATCAGTCAGTCTTGGACTGATCTGGCCAAGAGGATAAGCGCGATCGAGCAGTTGACAAGGCTGATTAGTGAACGGTCAAGTCATTGTCAGTGTTGATATTTTTGAGTGCCGATTAACGCATCAACTTCGAGTTTTAATGAGGTCTGAGAAGTATAGGGAATTGCGACCACCTGGGATATTGATCGAGATCACTAGGAATTGTGACCTTATCGATTGGGATTTAACCCCTTGCTGAGGAGCAAACCAACTGAATCCGAAATGTAGGTTGAATGATCGCCCGATCGGGATGAGGCCAGCGGGTGATGGGGCTGGGGCGGCCCGATCGCACCAAATCTGCGACAAAATAGGGAAATCCTGACCGTTGTGGCCCTGCCTTTGGATCGGTGGATCCAGTGGATTAACGTGGATTAACCTTGATGACCCTTGCTTTTGACGAACAGACGAATCAGCGTCTGGCTGAAACCATTGACCTGGCCCAATACATTGACCATGCGCTGTTGCACCCGGCGGCGGGGCCGCAGCATGTGGAGCAGTGGTGCGCAGAGGCCGATCGCTTCGGTTTTGCGGGCGTTTGTGTGATGCCCACCCACGTGCGCCAGGCGGTGTCGTTGTTGCACAATCGGCGACCGGTGGTGATTTGCCCGATCGGGTTTCCATCCGGAGCCACCACCACCCGAACCAAATGCACAGAGGCGGAAGAAGCCCTGGAGCAAGGGGCGCGGGAGTTGGAGGTGATGCTGAATTTGGGTTGGCTGAAGGCCGGTGCGGCTGACGCGGTGCATCGGGAAATTGCGGAAATTGTGGAGATGGCCAGCGCCAGCGCGTTGGTGAAGGTAATTTTGGAGTGGTCGCTGCTGGAGTCGGCAGAGCGACAATTGGCGGTGGAAATTGCCATGGATGCGGGGGCGGCATTCCTGAAAACCCACACGGGCTGGAATGGGGGCGTGTCGATCGAGGATGTGCGGTTGCTGAAGGATTGGACCCGGGGCCAGATTGGGATTAAGGCGGCCGGCGGCATCCACACCACGGATCAGGCGATCGCCCTAATTGAAGCCGGGGCCACCCGTTTGGGCACATCACGCGGGGTGGACTTCTTGCGACGCGATCACTCGGCCGGTTGGGCTGCTGAAACGGAGGAGCCGCCCACCGCATGAACCATTCCCGCACCTACCAGGCGACGGGCATTAACCTCAAGGGCGTGCCTTTGGGGGAGTCGGATCTGTTGCTCACAATTTTGACCTTGGAATTTGGGTTAATTCGGGCGGTGGCCCCCGGCGCACGCAAGCCAAAATCGAAAATTGGGGGCCGCAGCAATTTGTTTGTGGTGAATGAGCTGTTGGTGGGCCGAGGGCGCAGTCTCGATCGCATTGCCCAAGCCCAATCGATCACGGCCTATGCGGGCCTAACAAGGGATTTGGGGAAGCTGATGACGGCTCAATATTGGGCCGAGTTGGCCTTGGCTCAGGCGTTGGATGGTCATCCTCAACCGGATCTGTTCACCACCCTGAATGAGGATCTCCATGCATTGGAGGTGCTGCCTTTACCGAGCGATCGGGTGGCGGCCTTGGGTCAGTTGTTGCCAATCCTCTGCGCCGGGATTGGTCGCCTGTTGGCGGTGGCGGGGGTGGCTCCGCAGTTGGGCCAATGCAATCTAACGGAACGCCCGATCGCCCCCGATTGGACAGATCCCCATTGGCGGGTGGGATTCAGTGCCGCTGCGGGCGGGGCGATCGACCTGGCAGCCCTGGACAATCCGGAGGCGATGGCCTGGTTGACGGCGCGGCAACCCACACGAGTGCTGCCCAGTTCGGGAGTCTCGGTCAAGTTTTCGCCCTTGCGCTTAACGGCCACCGAGTGGCAAAGCCTAAATGATTTATTTGCAGCGTCACCACCGGGCGATCGGGCAACCTTGGCCGATCCCCTGCGCCATTGGCAGCGGCTGGAGCGTCTGTTACGGCACTATGCCCAATATCATTTTGGACAGGGGATTCGATCGGCCAAATCCCTGGAAACCTACCTGAACACGGCCCTGGCCCCGCCTGCTTTGGTGTAACTCTCCACAAACCACCGGTTTAGGGCCCGTTGCCGACTCGATTCCATCGCTTGCCATCTTTTCCCCGATCGCCCATGTCCCCCACTTCGTCCCAACCCGACACGCCCCCAGCGGAACTGCACAAGAGCCAGCCGGCCCCCCAACCGTTGCCCCTGAAAAAACGGCTCACGGAAGAGGTGGACGAGTTGGCTGAACTGGTGCTGCATGGGGCGGGCCATGACCAGGCAGCAATCGAGGCAGCTCGCCTGGCCAAGGAAAAAGGACTCGAACCCGCCCCCGCCGATCCCGAAGAAACGGGATTCTTGCCGGTGCTGAAAAATCGCAACTTCCTGGCCCTGTGGAGTGGGCAGGTGTTTTCGCAACTGGCGGATAAGGTTTATCTGATCATGGCGATCGCGATCGTGGCTGCCCGGTTCCAAGAACCCGGCCAAACCATCAGCGGCTGGGTTTCCGCCATCACGATCGCCTTCACCATTCCGGCGGTGTTGTTCGGTTCCCTGGCGGGAATTTATGTCGATCGATGGCAAAAACAAACCGTGCTGGTGGTCACCAATGTGGTGCGCGGGCTGTTGGTGTTGGCCTTGCCGGTGGTGTTGGCCCTGACGGCCGACGGCCCGGAGGTGATGGGCATCCCGATCGGCTTTGGGGCCCTGTTGGCCATGACCTTTTGCGTTTCCACCCTCACCCAATACTTTGCCCCCGCCGAGCAAGCCACCATTCCCCTGATCGTGCCGCCGCAACACCTGCTGTCGGCCAACTCCCTCTACACCACCACCATGATGGCCTCCACGATCGTGGGGTTTGCCGTGGGGGAACCGCTGCTGGCCCTGGCTAATCATCTGGTTGCCCGTTGGGGGCTGGGGGAAAACCTGGGCCAAGAACTGCTAATTGGCGGCAGCTACGCGATCGCGGGCGCTCTGTTGCTGTGGATGAAAACCGGCGAAGCTCCCGAAGACAAAACGATCGAACGCCCCCACGTCCTGGAAGATTTGCGCGACGGGTTTCGCTATCTGCTCGATCGCCCCGTGATCCGCAACGCCCTGATTCAACTCACGATCCTGTTTTCGATCTTCGCGGCCCTGGCGGTTTTGGCCGTGCGGATGGCGGAAGTGATCCCCAACATCAAAGCCTCCCAATTTGGGTTGCTGTTGGCGGCCGGGAGTGCGGGCTTGGGGGTGGGAGCCTTGCTGCTGGGTCAATTTGGCAGCCGCTGGCCCTACACCCGATCGGCCCTCTTTGGTTCCTTTGGCATGGGAGCGGCCCTCGTGGCCCTCGCCAGCACCACCACCCACCTCTGGGGCGCAGTGACCGCGATCGTCTGTTTGGGAGCCGCCGCCGCCTTCGTGGGCATCCCCATGCAAACCACCATCCAGCACGAAACCCCCGAAGAAATGCGCGGCAAAGTCTTTGGCTTACAAAACAACGCTGTGAACGTGGCCCTCAGTTTGCCCCTGGCCCTCTCCAGCGTGGCCGAAGCCTATTGGGGGTTGCCTGCGGTGCTGCTGTTGTTGGCCGTTTTGGCAATCGCAGGCGGCGTAGCAACCTGGTATATTTCCGTTACGAGTTTGCCGCGATCAACCTAAGCATTCTCCCGGTATGCATCTTGTTTTTGAATTTGTGTTGCTGAGTTTGTGTTGCTGAGTTTGTGTTGTTAAATTTCCGTTGCTGAATTTCTGCTGCCGAGTTTGTGTTGTTGAACTTGTGTTACTGAATTCTTGTTGTTGAATTCTTGTTTTTAAATCTCTGCTGTTAAATTTCCGCTGTTGAGTTCCTCTTGATTGGGTGAATTCACCAATTCATTAGCCCAATCATTCTCGCTAATTCAGGTTTTCGGATTCCATGCACGTCGCTTGGTTGGGTAAACGATCTCCATTTTGCGGCAACGTCACCTACAGCCGAGAGATCACGAACGCATTACGCGATCGGGGCCATGAGGTGAGCTTTTTACACTTTGCCCAAGAAGAAGAAACCGAAGACGAAGCGCAGCGGGATGTGAAAGAAGTCCCGCTTCCCTATCTCTATAAATCCCAAATTTATACGTTGCCCACCTTTGGGGCCAGCAAAGTTTTGACGCAATCTCTCAGCCGGTTGCGTCCCCATTTGCTCCATGCATCCTTGACCCTTTCGCCGTTGGATTTTGTGTTGCCAGAAATTTGCGACGAATTACAATTGCCGCTAATTTCCACCTTTCACCCTGCTTTCGATCAAAAACTGCGTAATTTCACCTCCGGCACTCAACAATTAACCTATCAACTCTATGCACCCTTTTTAGCCAGTTATGACTGCACGATCGTCTTCTCCCAAATTCAGCGCGACATGCTGATTAAGTTGGGGGTTGAGGGCGATCGAGTGGCGGTGATTCCCAATGGGGTTGATGTGCTCAAATATGCCCCCGGCCCCTCGCCTGTGAAACGGGAATTGGGGTGCGATCGCCTGTTTGTTTATGTGGGCCGTCTGGCGCAAGAGAAAAACGTTGAACCCCTGCTGAAGGCTTGGAAAAAAGCGAAAATGCCCAGCCATTGCAAACTGGCGATCGTTGGCAGCGGCCCCCTGAAAACCTCCCTCCAAACGTTCTATGGCCCCGAGCATGGGGTGGAATGGATGGGCTATGTGGCTAACGAAAGTCGCCGGATCGACATCTTGCGGGCCGCCGATGTGTTTGTGCTGCCCTCATTAGTTGAAGGGTTGTCCCTCTCGTTGCTGGAGGCGATGGCCTGCGGGGTTGCTTGCATGGCAACGGAGGTGGGGGCCGATGGCGAGGCGATCGAACAGGGAGCCGGAATTCGCCTCAATCCGCAAAAAGTCTATGGACAATTGCGAACCTTGCTGCCCATGCTGGCAGAACATGAGGAAATCACCGCCTTGCTGGGCCAGCGGGCCCGGGAGCGTGTTTTGGAACGCTACACCCTCGATCGCAACCTCAACCAACTCGAAGCCCTCTATGGGGAAATTTTGAAACGGAAGCGATCGCCTCTGGTGCGTTAATTAACAAGCGAAGAGCACAAGGCAAAAAGTAAAAAGCAAAGGGTAAAAGGTAAAAAGCAAAAGGAAAGCAGCCGGTAAAAACGAAAAGTTAGAAGTTCAATTCAGTGCAATTCAACAGTCCACATACTGGGAACCTTGCCCATGTTCCAGTTACCCCGCAAATCCCTGAGCGATCGCCAATGGGCCCTGCTCACGCCCTATCTATTCCTGCTGCCGGCCTTGGTCGTCCTGACCATCACCACCTTCTACCCGGCCTTGCAAGCCTTTTACCTCAGCTTCACGCGCTATGACTACGACCTGACCGAAGCGCCGCGCTGGGTGGGCGGGGCCAACTTCCTGCGCCTGTGGAGCGATCGGCTGTTTTGGAAAACCCTGGGCCAAACGATCGTCTACCTATTAACCGTCGTCCCCATCCTGACGATCGCCCCCTTGGGTTTGGCCATTTTGGTGAACCAAAAATTAGCGGGGATCCGTTGGTTTCGCGCCGCCTATTATGTGCCCGTGATTGTGTCGAGTGTGGTGGCCGGCATTGCCTGGAATTGGATGTATGCGGAAAATGGCCTGCTGAACCAACTGCTCACCGGCCTTGGCCTTGTTTCTCGTCCCATTCCCTGGCTGACCAGTCCCCAATGGGCCCTTTGGAGCGTCATGGCCGTCACGGTCTGGAAAGGCCTCGGCTATTACATGGTGGTTTATTTAGCCGGACTGCAAGCCATTCCCGCCGACCTTTACGAAGCTGCCGCCCTCGATGGCTCCGATGGTTGGCGCAAACATTGGGATATTACGGTTCCGTTGATGCGCCCTTACTGGCTGTTGGTGGCCACCATTTCCGCCATTTCCGCCACCAAGGTCTTTGAAGAAGTGTTCATCATGACCCAAGGCGGCCCCCGCAGCAGCTCCAAAACCGTGGTCTATTACCTCTATGAACAGGCCTTTGAAAACCTAGAAATGAGCTATGCCTGCGCGATCGGGCTAGTGTTATTCCTACTGGTTTTGGGCTTTTCAACCCTGCGGCTGTTGATTCCGAACCAAGCACCCACCAACCCCTGAGCCAGTTCCCCTCACTCTGGGATTAACCATGATCGCCTGGCTGACTGACCATCCCTTCATTCGCAAATATGGGCGCGGCATGATCGCGCTTGTCCTGCTCAGTGTGCTGCTGGGGGGGTTACAGTTCAGCTATTTCACGCTGGCTGGGGAAACCATCCCGATCGCCGTGGTGGCCAAAGAACGATTGCTGAAGCGGTATCGCACCTCGAAGCAGGAAACCGTTGAAGAAAACGGCAAAACCGTGAAGCGATCGCGCCGGGTGACTGAATACCGATATCGATATCGGGTGACGATCGAGACGGGCGAAAAGCTGTGGGTTGAGGGGCCCAAGCGCGGGGATTGGCTGCCGCTCGAAACCCCGTTCGATCGGCTGAAGGTGGGCAATCGCTATCGGGTGTTGGTGGCTCCCAAGTGGCGCTGGTTCAGGCGATCGATCCACCGCATCGAAGCAGAACTACCCACAACCCAGAAACCCACGGGTTCGCCGTCTCCATCCCCCAAGTTGGATGGAAATTTGCGCACCGGCTCTTAAGTCCCTCATTCCCGCGATCGCGTCAGGGTGGAATCAAGATTTCAAACTATCCGACGATCGGTTCTAGTCCGGTAATTGGTATTGCTCCACAATTTTTTGGGCATAGGCGGGCACATGCTCCGCGAGCTTTTCGGGATAGTGGCGCTTGACGTAGAGATAGTTGCGCGTGAAGTGGGAGTCGATCGAGAAACGAGCATATTCCAGACCCTTGGGCCCCACCCGCTCAATCACCAAACCCATCAACTTAGCCGCCCACATGGGAATCGTGACCCCCTTGTCATAGGCGGGAATGCTGTTTTGGACGGCGGCCCGACGCTCCCCTTGGGACATCACCGGTTGGGTTTCGATTTGGTCGCGCACCATTTCCAACAGTTCGCGGCCCGTTTCATTGCGCACCACCAGCCACTGCCAACCAAAGGGCGCACCCATATAGCCCACCACCAAATCCGCGAGGGAGTTGACGTAATCAAAACAGGTCATGCAGGAGGGGGCAAACACGTCCTTTAATTGATCGGTTTTCAGGCCAAAAAAGGGCACTGTTTCCGTGGAACCGTCTTCGTGCTTGAAATGCACTCGGAAATCCTGCATGAACTCGTAATAGACCACGGTGTCGGGCGATCGACTGGTGGTGTCGAGAAATTTTTGCAGGCCGGCCCGGGTCACGTTGTCCACGCAGGGCGTGCCGAGCACATAGAGCTTTTCGAGGCCTAGCTTGTCTTGGACAGCTCGCAGGGCTTGAATTTGGCAGCCCACCCCAATCACCAACAACCGCTTCATGCCCGATTGTTCAATCTGTTCCAAAACAGACAGGTTGGGCGAAAGGGTGGGTTTGTTCACCCGGGCAGCCAAGATTTCTTCGGGGGTGGTGGCAATCACCGGTTGGGGTTGGAAGCGGTCTTCCGGGGTGTTTTGCACACAGACGACCCCTTCCACTTTGCCGCTGGTGAGCATGGCGATCGCGATCGAGCTAACAATGCCGGTCCATTGGGCCCCCTCGATCGGCTCGGTTTTGCGCGCGGCCATCATTTCCTGATGCACGCCGAAGTAGATGTCATCTTCGACTTCCAGATTGCGGCTGCGGCCGTGGGCCTGGGTTTCCAGCTCGGCAATCTGTTGATTAATGAAGGCGCAGGCCTCTTTGACGTAATGCACATAGTAGGTGTCGCACAGACCGCATTCACTGCACAAATCCTTGGCGGGGCGACGGCTACCGGGCTTGAGGGCGCGAGCTTTTTTGTGGCCGAGGGGTGCTTGACCGGATTCGGAGGGTGATGAGGCGAGGGTCATGGCAACAGGCGGGCGTTGAGCATTGACGTGCGGTTTTTATTGTTTCATGGGCGATCGCTCCCGGTAACGGAAAATCAACAACCCGCAATGTTCGGCAACGAAGCAGCAAGGGAGTCGTGATCCCATCGCTGATTGATCGCTAGTCCAAACAAAATCCAGGCAAGGGCGATCACGGCGAAATCACGGCGAAATCACGGCGAAATCACGGCGAAATCACGGCAGCATCGGGCATTAGGGCCACGGCTTCCGCTCGGTGTTTTTTCAGGGTGGCGGCGGGCAAAGGCCCATGGAGATGTTCCCAGGGCAGCACTTCCCCTAAATCCCAGTTGCGAAACACATAATGATCCAGCGGGGGCACTCGATCGCGCAGTTCCTTGAAGGCTCGCCGGTAACTGCCCAGGGATACCCGATCGGGGTTGTCCGTGTCGCCCGCCCCATAGGCTCGCACCAGTTCCAACAGGGGGGTTAACCGGCGATCGCCCCGGGAAATCAGCGTCTGAATAATTGACCAGTTATAGCTCTCGGGGCGGAAGTCAATGCCATTGGAACGCAGGCGCTTTTGCAGCAATTTCAATCGCTTTTCCGCATCCCGATTCACCCCAAACCACTGAAAAGGGGTATGGGCTTTGGGCACGAAGGTACTGCAACCAAGGGTTAATTTCAGGCCCGGGGCGGCTTTTTTGAGCCGTAGCATCATGGCCGCGGTGGCTTCGATGTCGTCGGGGGTTTCTCCGGGAATGCCGGCCATGCCATAAAGCTTGAGGGCGCTGAGGCCGCCCGCTTTGGCGTTCACGGCGGCCTGTTCGATCGCTTCGGTGGCCAACTTTTTGTTGATGATTTGCCGCACCGTTTCCGAACCGCTTTCCACGGCCACGGTGATCGATTTGCAATCGCGGCTGGCCAAAACGCGGGCCAGCTTTTCCGTGACCGTGTTGGTGCGCACCGAAGCCACACTGAGCCGCACCTGTTCGTAGGCGGTTCCGGCCAGGCGATCGAGCAGACTGTCAAATTCAGGATGTTGGGTCACCGAAGCGCCGAGCAGGCCGATTCGGTTGGTGGCTTGCAGTCCCCGATCGATGGCCGGCAGCAAGGAGCCTTCCAAGTCCGCCGTCCGAAAGGGCAGGGTGAGATAGCTGGCCAAGCAAAACCGGCACAGTTCCGGGCAACTGCGCACCGTTTCCACCATGAAGATGTTTTCCCAGGCGGCGCGCGGAGTCACCACCGTGGACACCGAAAGGGCGTTGCCACGATAGGTTTGCTTGCTGACGGTGGCGGGAATCCGATCGCTCAGAGGCCGAATGGCGGCGATCGGGCCCGTGGGGTCGTGATACTCCACGGCGTACAGTTGCGGCACATACAGACCCGGCACTTGGGCCAGGGCTTCCAATCGATCGGCCCGGGGGCGATCGCGCTGTTCTAGCAGCTTATTCACCAGGGCATCGATCAAAATTTCCCCATCACCCAACAGCACCACGTCAAAATAGGCCGCGAAGGGTTCGGGATTCGCCGTCAGTACCGGCCCGCCCCCAAACACGATCGGGTGCTCATCGGTGCGATCGACCGCATGGAGCGGCAAGTCCAAATCCTCCAGCAACGCCATCACATTGACGTAATCCAGTTCCCAGGACATGGAAAACCCCACCAGGGCGGGCGATCGGGGCAATGGCTCCCGTGCATCCGTAAACAACCGTGCCACGGCCAACTCTGGCCGCGCCGCCAACATCGCCCAGACCACCTGATAGCCCAAGCTGGTGATGCCGACGGAATAGGTGTTCGGAAAGGCAAACACCGTGGGCAGGGCCTGGGGCAACGGCTCAGCGGGTTCAAACAGCAGGGTTTCGTCAGCAAAAGGAGCCATGCAACAACTGGAAAAGGCCAGAGAAAAACCAGAAAATAACCGGAAAGCAACCGGAAAATAACCAAAAACTAGCGGCAGTTAAGGAGCAGCTAGGAATAGCTCAAGATCGCACCGAAGTTTCCGCCGGGGCAAAGCGTTCCTTAAACAGCTTGATGTAAAGGTGCTTGAAGGTGGAACGAATCACCCGAGGCAACCCAAAATCGATCGGCATCAGGAAGCTGGATAAGCGCCAATCTTCGATCGCCAAGTCCGCCGGCCGCTGCAAAGGATAGGTCACCTGTTCCGGGGCCGGACAAACGCCCAAGGCTCCCGCCGCCGCCAAGGTGGGCACGGTTGCCGGATCCACCTGCAAGATGTCCGCCAAGGATCGATCGAGCGCAAACACATTAGCCGACGCACCCAACACCCCCAACAGGCGCGGTTCACCGTTGCTGGGGCCGTCGCCCTCATGGCCAATGATTCCATCCACGATCGTCAAGTCGGGGTCGATCGTCCGCGCCGTTTCCACCAACATGCGCCCAAACCGAGCCACATCTTTTCCCGCATCCAAATGCCACCAGGCCTTCAGCTTGCCCGGCACGCAGCCAAACAGATTCTTCACCCCCAGCGTAATCGTCAATTGGCAGTGGGATTTCACCTTGGGCAAATTAATCACCACATCTGCATCCATGGCTTCCTTGCTCAAGCGCAAGTGACCAAATTCGCCGCTGAGGCTGTCGTAGCGCTGGCCCCGAAATTCCACGATTGGGATGTTCAAGCGTTGGGCGATCGAAGCCAGGCCGTTGGCCTTGGCCACGCCAGCCGCGCTGCCAAAGGCGGGACTGTCGCCCAGAAAGGGTTGCCCACCGGCCGCCAACACCAACTCCGCCACCACCTGCACCAGCTCGGGGCGGGTCGTGCATTCTTTGGCGGGTCGCGATCCGGTCAGGAGGTTGGGTTTCAACAGCACCCGATCGCCCGGCTGTACAAAGGCCGCCATCCCGCCCAAGGGTTCCAACAGGGCCACAACTTTTTCGCGCAACAGATCCAAATCATAGCTAGTGGCACTGAGCAAGCTAACGGGAACCATCGGCATTTCTCCTGGTGTTTTGGGGGGCAATGGTTGAAAAGAGGGATCGAAATGATCGAAATTAAGGGTCGAAATGGGGTTAGAAAATAATCGAGGGCGGAGCAATCGCCTGATTTAAATCATAGGTTGGTTGACTGGAATCCTGGGTTGGTTGACTGACATTAGGGGGCTTGGGTAAAGATTGCCCCGGAAAACGCCCTAGGATGGCTGACCAAGCTGCCACCACATCATCCGTTTGATTAGCCAAAGAATAGGTGTTGCGAATATAGGCCGATGCTTGTTTGACCTTGGCGATCGTGGCCTCGGGACGGTTAACCCAATCATCGATCGCCTGTTCAACCGCCTGGACAAATCCTAAAATATCGCCCCGCTCGATCGGGTAAGAAAACTCCGGCTTGAAAAATTCCCGCCCGCCGCGGCCGTGGTAACCCACCGTGAGACAGCCCGCCGCCATCGCTTCCGCCGCCGGTAAGCCGAACCCTTCGGGATCACCAAAACTCATAAAAATTGCCGAATTTCGCATCATTTCTGCTAATTTCGCCTGCGGCAAATCCAACACTCGCACCAAGTGAAATCCCTGGAGCCGGTCGCGATGGCGCAAGATTTGGCAAACCTGCTGAACATCTTTGAGGTTTTTGCGCGCCAAGAAGCAAATTTGATTGCTCTTTCGTTCAGGAAAATAAAATAACTCCGGATCAACGCTACACCGAACCCGGTGAACCTTAACTTGCGGGAAAGCCGTTTGAATATAGTTTTTGCTGTCTTCAGAAACAACAATCACGCCTAATAAATTTGGATCAGCATAGGGCAAATATTCGTCTTTAAAATTCACTGAAAATTTTTCAAATGTGTAATAGACATTTTGATTAAAAATCACAAAGGGAATATCTTTGGGCAGCTTGGCATATTCCGCCTGTTCATAGACCTCGGGCACAACCACAATGCTGCGATCGGGGTTAATGGTCAAAATTCCCCCGAGGATGCGTGTTTTATTGGGAAACCACTGACAACGAAATTCCGCTTCTCTGTGCAAAACCGCTGCGGAAAATCCCGACTGATTCAACAAATCCACCTGGCGATAGATCATCTGTACGCCGCCGGTTGGTTTTGTAAATTGTCGGCAGGGAAAATAAATCTCGATCGCCTTTGGATCCACGGTTAATCTACCTAATTTTAGAAACTAGAAGCATGACTCAAGACCTACATTGATCACTGAAGTTGATCACCAGAATCACCAGAATTTGTCAATCAAGGCCGAGGTAAATTAGCCTTGGCAATCATCCAGGATAATCATCTAAACGGCTCGATCGCACCGTTAGCAACTTCGCTCAAAACTGGGCTGCCAACTGCACCATCCAAAGCACAATTCGGGCGATCGAGCCGTTCAAACCCTAGGCCGTTGGATTCGGCATTTGGCTCATGGTTTCCAAATCCAATACTTCTGCCAACTGGGCCTCATCCATTAGCCCTTTTTCCAAAACCAATTGGCGCAGAGATTTACCCGTTTCTAGGGATTCTTTAGCGATCGCAGCGGCATTCAAATAGCCAATGTGCGTATTCAGCGCCGTCACCAGGGCCAAGCTTCCTTCAGCATAGTGCAAACAGCGATCGGGATTGGCTTCAATGCCCACCAAACAGCGATCGCTCAAAGCGGCGATCGTGTTGCCCAAAATCTCAATACTTTGAATCAGATTGTAGGCAATCAACGGCATCATCACATTCAATTCCAGTTGCCCCGCCTGGGCTGCCAGAGCGATCGCCTGGTCATAGCCCATCACTTGGAAACAAACCATTGAAGTCATCTCCGCCATCACCGGATTATATTTACCCGGCATGATTGACGATCCTGGCTGCACAGGCGGCAATTGAATTTCCTTAAATCCGGTTTTGGGCCCCGAATCCATCAAGCGCAAATCATGGGAAATCTTGGCCAAATCCTGAGCCAAATTCCGAATCGAACCGGACACATTCACAAAAGGAGCCATACTTTGCATGGCCGCCATCAAATGGGGAGCCGATCGTAAGGGTTGCCCAATCAATTCTGAGAGTAATTCAGCGACTCGGAAGCGATATTGCGGATGGGTGTTCATCCCGGTTCCCGCAGCGCTGCCGCCCAATCCCAAGACGCGCAAATCTTCCGCTGCTGTGGTAATTCGTCGCTCATGATCGCGCAAAATATAAGCCCAAGCCCGGAAGCTTTCGCCCAATCGCACGGGCACTGCGTCCTGCAAGTGGGTGCGACCAGATTTAACAATTTCTTGGAAAGCGATCGCCTTGGCTTCCATGGCAGCGATCGCCTTTTTGAGGGCTGGAAACAGGGTACGATCGAGCGCCAACAGCCCCCCAATCCGAATGGCCGTCGGAATCACATCATTGGTTGACTGCCCATAATTCACGTGATCATTAGGACTGACGCGGCCATAGTTGCCCTTGCGATCGCCCAACAGTTCCAAGGCTCGATTGGCCAAAACTTCATTCACATTCATGTGATGGGAAGTGCCGGCCCCCGCTTGGTAAACATCCACCACAAATTGATCGCGCAATTGACCTCGCAAAATTTCATCGGCCGCTTGCACGATCGCTTGGCCTAATTCTTCCGAAATACAGCCCAACTCTGCATTGGCGATCGCGGTGGCTTTTTTGATCAGCAAACAGGCATCAACATAGGTGGGTAACGGTTTAAGGCCGCTAATGGGGAAATTCTCGATCGCCCGGCAAGTTTGAATCCCGTAATAGACCGTATCGGGGATTTGCCATTCCCCCATCGAATCCTTCTCAATCCGAAAGTTGTCAGCGTTGCTCATGGTTTTGGGTTGTTGATTGTCAGTGTTAATTTTACTGAGATTGATGACTAGAGTGAATGATTGATTGAAATGGATACTTTTCAGCAATTTCTCAGAATTGCTGTTCTCAACCGTTCCTCTTAATCACTCTTCTTGATCACTCTTTTTGATTATTTGGATTTTTTATTTTGCTCATCATTCATCGCTTGCATTCCACTGGCCAACATCCAAAGCCCACCCAAAACAATTCCACCGGCCAAAGCACCCAACAGCCAATCCAAATTCATGCCACTTTCCATAAAAATCTTCTCAATGAGATCAGTGTTTTTGTCCGTCTAATCGATGCATCAGTTTCTTAACTGGAAGGGCGATCAATTCGGTCATAGAGCCACAGGGAAATCACCATGCCCATAAAGTTGGCAGAAATTCCCGCCAAATTAGCTACCACCACAAACACATCCAAGGGCCGGACAATTTTAGTGGGGTCGGTAATGGCTACCCCGGCCGGCTGGGATACTGCTTTCGAAACCAAAACATAGACCGCCACACCGGAGCCAATCAGGGTTAAAACCACCCCAATCATGCCCGCATAAACGCCCATTCTCAACAATTGAACGGTTTCGGTTTTGCGTGGTTGCGGTTCGTTGGTTTTATGAATTAATCCCTTGGCAATTCGGGTATATCGAAAGGATAAAACCGTGTTGAATGCCGCCACAATCACGCCGCAGGTGGCCCAAAAAATGCCGATGCTGACCCCTTGGGCCGCCCCTTGGCCCGCCAGCCCCGGCACGGCAATCAGCAACAACAAAATGGCGGCTAACCCGAGGGCTAATTGCACCCAAAACCCAATCCAACCGCCCAGTTGCAGGGTGGCGGCAATGCGCTGGAGGGATGGCCGCGGCCCCCCATTTTTCTTTTTAAATGGTGGGGGTGGGGGCGTGGGGTTGGAATCGGGACGGCTCAACATGGCAACAAGGGCAGGGTTGTGAAGATGCGGAGTTTGACAAAACGATCGGCAAGGCGGGCAATGGCACAAAAACAGCAAGGCCCAGCATCGAGGTCACGGGTTGGGCTTGCCCCTAAAGCGTGGCATATTGCCGAGCCTCTCGCGCCGTTGAGGATGAATCGCAGAGGGATGAATTTTGCGATCGATTCCCCCCTTTTTTGACATAGATCGGGGACATATATCGGGCGTGAGAACACGAACGATCGCCCCTGGCGCACACCATCCTAATATTGGGAGGAATCTGCTCAACGCCACAGCAGCTCCCACAGTAACCCACCCGCAGCCATTCAAAATAACAGCCATCCACCGCAACGGGCCATTCCAAAATCAATGAGTTTCAAAGAAATGAGTTTCAAAGAAATGGGTTTAGAAACCGTGAAAGCAATTACTCTTCTGGGTTCCACCGGCTCGATTGGAACCCAAACCCTGGATATTGTGTCCCAATATCCCGATCGATTCCGGGTGGTGGGTCTGGCAGCGGGCAGCAATGTGACCCTATTGGCGGAACAGGTGCGACAGTTTCGGCCCGAAATTGTGGCGTTGCGGGATGGGAGCAAGCTGGCGGAACTGCAAGAGGCGATCGCAGATTTAGATCCCCAACCCCAACTGGTGACCGGAGAAGCGGGCATCGTGGAGGTGGCAGGCTACGGGGATTCGGAGGTGGTGGTCACGGGGATTGTGGGCTGTGCCGGGTTGTTGCCCACGATCGCGGCGATCGAAGCGGGGAAAGATATCGCCTTGGCGAATAAGGAAACCCTGATTGCGGGTGGCCCGGTGGTGTTGCCCCTGGTGCAAAAGCACGGGGTGAAGTTGTTGCCGGCCGATTCTGAGCATTCCGCCATTTTCCAATGCCTGCAAGGTGTGCCTCAGGGGGGCCTCCGTCGCATTTTGCTGACGGCTTCGGGTGGGGCCTTCCGGGATTGGCCGGTGGAGCGGCTGGCGCAAGTGACGGTGGCCGATGCGCTGAAGCATCCCAACTGGTCGATGGGCCGCAAGATCACGGTGGATTCAGCCACCCTGATGAACAAGGGGTTGGAGGTGATTGAGGCCCATTTCCTGTTTGGGATGGACTATGACGGCATTGATATCGTGATTCATCCCCAAAGCATTATTCACTCGCTGATTGAGCTGCAAGATACATCGGTGTTGGCTCAGTTGGGTTGGCCAGATATGCGGCTGCCGTTGCTCTATGCCTTGTCCTACCCGGAGCGGATTTATACGAATTGGGAAACGTTGGATTTGGTGAAGGCGGGCGATTTAACGTTCCGTGCGCCCGATCGCGCAAAATATCCCTGCATGGATTTGGCCTATGCGGCGGGTCGAGCCGGGGGATCCATGCCAGCGGTGTTGAATGCGGCCAATGAGCAGGCGGTGGCCCTGTTCCTGGAGGAAAAGGTGCATTTCCTGGATATTCCGAAGCTGATTGAAAAGGCTTGCGATCGCCACCGGGCGGACAATCGAACCCAGCCGACCTTGGAAGACATCCTGGAGGCCGATCGCTGGGCCCGCCAAACGGTGTTGGATTTGCAAACGGCGGCGATCGCCTAACCCGCTTTTTTCGGTAATGACTTTCGGTAATGACTTGGGGCGTAATTGGGACGTAACCGGAGGGCGCAAGGCGGTGCGGGTGCGCCCATACCCGGATTGCGATTTGGCATGGAGGATGCACGATTGTGCGCCCAGGATGCCGTGCGTCTAGGGGCGATAGAGCCAGAGGGGAACACCGTTCGTGGCCAACTCAAAGTCCAGGGTGCTGAGGGCCCGATCGACCTGAGACCCCATCCAAGGGCCGATCAGCCCCTGGGCCCGGCCATCGGAATTCAGCAACCGGGCTAAGGGGGGTTTGCGCTCCTCGATCGTTTGCACCACCACCTTCTCCGGATCCAGCTTGGTCAAGTCTGCCAACCAGCGGCGGGCATCCTCTTCCGTGCCCAGGCGATCAATTAAGCCCAATTCCTTCGCCTGCTCTCCGGTAAAAATTCGCCCATCGGCAAAGCTGCGCACCGTTTCCGGCGGCAAATTGCGCGATTGGGCCACGGTCTGCACAAACTGGTGATAGCTGCTGTCAATCAGGGATTGCAGGATTTGGCGTTCTTCGTCGCTCATGGGGCGATCGAACGCCAGGATGTCCTTATAGGGCCCGGACTTAATCACCTTGAAGGAAACCCCCACCTTATCCAGCAAGGATTCAATGTTGTTGCCTCGGATAATTACGCCGATGCTGCCGGTAATAGTGCCGGGGTTCGCCACAATCTGGTGCGCCCCCATGCCAATGTAGACCCCACCGGACGCGGAAATATTGCCAAAACTGGCCACGATCTTGGTGGTTTCGCCCAATTCTTTCAGAGCGCTGTAGATTTCCTGAGAATCTCCCACCGTACCGCCAGGGCTATCGATCCGCAGCAACAAACCGGGATATTTGCGCTCTTTCACCACCTTCAGGGCCTTCAGCACCCGTTGACGAGTGCCCCCGGCGATCGCCCCGGAGATTTCAATGCGCGCGAGTTGTTTACGAGTATTGGGCTTGAAAGGCCACATGGGAATTGCCGTCTCGACACCAAAGGAGTGGATACAATTCTAGGGTTTAGTTAATATTTCTTAAAGTTATTGATCAAGTGATTGATCCCAGCCATGACCGCCCAACCCGTCAATCCCCAATCATCGCTGCAATCCTGGTGGGGGTGGCTGCTGCTGATTTCGCCCTTTTTCTTTTGGGGCACAGCCATGGTGGCCATGAAAGGCACCCTTGACCACACCACACCCTTCTTCTTGGCGGGGTTGCGGCTGGTGCCAGCGGGGTTGTTGATTTTGGGGGTGGCGGCCCTGACCGATCGCCTCAAACCGATCAGTTGGGTCGGGTGGGCCTGGGTGGCGGCCTTTGCCCTGGTGGATGGGGCCCTGTTCCAAGGCTTTTTGGCCCAAGGCTTGGCCCGCACGGGAGCCGGGTTAGGCTCCGTGACCATTGACTCACAGCCCCTGGCGGTGGCCCTAATGGCCCGCTGGCTCTATCGGGAGCAGATCGGGCCCCTCGGTTGGTTGGGGCTGCTGTTGGGGGTGGTGGGCATTGCCGGTGTGGGGCTGCCCGATGAATGGATTTTGCAGTTGTTGAACGGCACGGCCTGGCAAGCGCTCTGGCAAAACGGGGCGATCGGCTGGGATTCCGGGGCGATCGGGCAGGGGCTAGCGGCCTTGCTGAATAACCTCTGGGGCAGTGGCTTTTGGTGGATGCTGTTGGCGGCCCTGTCCATGGCGATCGGGACGGTGATGGTGCGGCGAGTGAGCCAGTATGTGGATCCGGTGGTGGCCACGGGTTGGCACATGGTCTTTGGCGGAATGCCCCTGTTTGGGCTGTCGGCAGCATTTGAGGTGAGCCAATGGCAAGGCTTGACCCTGGCCGATTGGGGATCGATCGGCTATTCCACACTCTTTGGCAGCGCGGTTTCCTATGGGGTCTTTTTCTTTTTTGCCTCCAAGGGGAACCTCACCAGCCTCAGCGCTTTGACCTTTCTCACGCCGGTGTTTGCCCTCCTGTTTGGCAATTGGTTTTTGGGGGAAGTGCTCAGCACGGTGCAAACGGCGAGTGTTTTGTTGACGCTGGTTAGCATTTACCTGGTGAATCAGCGGGCGGTGATTGCCCAGAAATTGCGATCGATTCATCCCAAGTTGGCTCCCATCCCGATCGAGGTTTCGTCCAAAGAGTCCCCTTGATCGCCTCGATCCTCCAACAAGAATCAAAAAGAGAATCAACAACACGAATGAGTAGGGAATAGCAAGCCACCGGAACCGCCGACCGTTCCTTGAAGTCGGTTGCTATGGTGGAAACGGGTTTCAGAGTCGTGCCCATCCCCGCCGTTGAGATCGAAATCTCGCGCCCTGACTTCAAATCATTCCAATCAAAATTTCACACCAGGAAAAACACCATGGCTCGATCGCGCTGGCAAGGACGTGCGCTGGGATTGTTGATGGCGATCGCGCCGATCACCGCCCCCGCCGCCTGGGCAAACACCCCCACCGCCCCAGGGAGCACCGGCTCCGCTCGCCCGGAAATGACGCTGCAAACACAAATTGCCCCACCGCAAATCACCCTGCTAGAAACGGGTCAGGGCGATCGGCAGTCCTTGCGATTGCGCCTTCAGCAGGGCGATCAGCAGCGATCGTTATTGGTGATGAAAAGCCAAATGCAACTGACCCTGGCGGGCCAACAGCCGATGCCGATGCCCGTGCCGGAAATGCGCCTGCTGACGGAAATCACCATCAATCAGGTGGCCAGCGATGGCCAAGTGAGCTACACCCTGCGCTATCCCAAGATCGAAATGATTGCGCCGCCGGAAATGTCCTTCGTGCAGCAGGCCATGGACAGCACCGCCCGAGAACTGGAGCGAATTCAAATTCAGGTGGAGGGGGACGATCGGGGAAAACTGTCGAAGGTGAATGTGCTGGCGGACGGTGAGCTTTCGGCCCCTTTGCAGGCCAGCCTTGGCCAAATGACCGAATCGATTCGCAACAGCAACATCGAATTTCCCGCCGAGCCGATTGGGGTGGGAGGGCGCTGGCAAAGTGTCACGGAAATTGAATCCGGGGGGCTGCGAATTCAGCAGCGGGCGGTTTATCAGGTGGTGGAAATCACGCCCGATCGGGTGGTGTTGAACGTGACCGCCGAGCAGACGGCTCCACCCCAAAAACTCACCATTCCCGGTCTGGCCCCGGAGCAAGCCCCTTCCCTACGGTCGTATCAGGCCAATGGTTCGGGTCAAATTCAGATGAACTTCAACCGTGTGGTTCCCACCCAATCGAATCTGTCCCTGAAGGTGCGATCGGAAATGGAAGGGTTACCCGGCGTGGGCACGGCCCTGATGACCGGTAACTTAGAAATGACCCTGGAGCCGCAACCATAGCGCACTTGCCTATAATTGGGGGCCCTCTCTGGTCGCGATCGGGCGATGCGCAGTAATGGAGTTGAAAGTTGCCCTGTCGGCGCGGCGGGTGCTGGGTTGGTTGTTGGTCGCGGTGGTGCTGTTGACCCTAGCGGGAACGGCGGTGCAGGTGGCGAAATATGCCTTTGGCTATCGCGAAGGCTGGACAAGGCTGTTTAACCTCGATCGGGAATACAACCTGCCCTCGTTGTTTTCCACGGGTTTGTTAGGGGGCTGTGCTCTGTTGCTCCGGGCGATCGGCCAGCGAGCGGCCGCCTTGGGCGATCGCTGGGCCCCCTCCTGGCGGCTGTTGGGTGGCATTTTCACCTTTTTGGCCCTGGATGAGTGGTTCAGCATCCATGAAATTTTGATCTTGCCCGATTTGGCGAAATGGGCAGGGTTGCCGGGCTTTTTGAAGCAAATTTGGGTGATTCCAGCGGCGATTGCCGTGGGTTGGGGGGCTTGGCGATTTTGGCCCTTTTGGCGACAGCTCCCCCCCAAGTTACGCGGTCGATCGCTGTTGGCGGGCTGTTTGTATGTTTCGGGGGCGTTGCTGATGGAGATGGTGGGCGGAGCCTATTCCGCCGATCAGGGGCAACAAAACCTGACCTATGCCCTGCTGACGGTGGTGGAAGAGGTGGCGGAAATGCTGGGAACCACCCTGTTTTTGTGGGCGTTGTTGGTGCATTTGGGATCCTGGTCGGGGAAATTTTCCTTGCTGCTCGATTTGGGCGATCGAACCCTGGGCGATCGAACCCTGAGCAATCAAAACTTGAGCGATCGACGGGATCCCCAGGATCCTCAGCAGCCATGATTGGCAAATGGCGCGGCCCGCAAGGCTTCTCAACCAGGCTCGGGGCGATCGGACAGGTTGCTTTTTGGCGATCGGGTTGGGCCGTCCTGGGATGGACATTGCTGGGGGCCCTGGTGCGGTTTTGGAATTTGGGGGGCAAACCGCCATCCAGCATTGAAGTGGCCTCGATCGGGTTCGGGCTGGGCAACGGGTTTGATCATTTGCCACTCGATCGGCTGGTCAGCTTGGCGGAACTCTTGGAACCATTACGAGTACAACCCACCGTGGGGCTGGATGAAACGATCGCCCGTTTAGCGGCCCAAAGCACCCATCCGCCCCTCTTTTTTGGGTTGATGCATGGCTGGCTGAGGGCGCTCACCCCAGCAGGTGGGTTGGTGGACTTGGCCACGGCGCGATCGCTCAGTGCCCTGTTGGGTTGTTTGGCAATTCCCGCCGGATTCTGGCTTGCCCAATGGCTGGCGGGTCACCTGGCTCCCCCCCAAGACGGCGCAGCAACCCCACAGCCCACCGATCGGCCTGTGGCGGCCCTTTGGATGGCCCACGGAGTGGCGGCCCTGTTAGCCCTGTCGCCCTATGGGGTGGCCATGGCCCAAGAAGCCCGACACTACACCCTAGCCATTCTGTGGGCGATCGGCACTTGGGCCGCCACCTTCGGAGCCGTTCATCGGTTGCAGCAGGGGCGATCGCCCGGTTGGGGCTTGGGAATGGCTTGGGTGCTGGGGAATGGCCTCAGCCTGGCCACTCACTATTTTTGTCTGTTGGGGATTGCGGCCCAGGGGCTGGCGATCAGTTGGTTAGCTTGGAGCCAAGGGCGATCACAGGGGTGGTCAATCCTTCGGGGACGGCCCTGGCGGGTGATGGGGGTGATTGCGCTGGCCCAAATCGCCCTGGCGGCCGCTTGGTTGCCGGCCATGGCGGGAGCCTCCGAAAGTGAACTCACCGCTTGGATTCGGGAGGATCTGAGTCCGGCGGAATGGTTCTTGCCGCCCCTGCGGTTGCTGGCTTGGTTGGCAATCATGGTGGTGTTACTGCCAGTGGAACAGCAGCCCCTGCCGGTAATCCTGGGCAGCGCGATCGCCCTGTTGGCCGTTTTGGGATTGCTGCTGCGGATGATTGGGCCCGTTTGGCGATCGGGTTTGGCCCGTCCTGCGCCGCTGTGGTGGGCAATCAGCATTGGGATCGTGGGGCCGTTGGTGCTCATGCTGCTGTCGATTTACAGCGATCGGGGTGACCTCAGCGTTGCTCCCCGATACCAGTTTGTGCATTTCCCACTGGTGGTTTTGGGGGTGGGGTTGGCCCTGGGTCAGCGATCGGCCGATCGCGCTCCCCTTTCGATCGGGCGGTGGCAGGGGTCGGGGCGATCGGCCATGGTCGCGATCCTGGTCGTCAGTCTGTTGGGGAGCTTGGCGGTGGCCAACAATTGGGGATTTTTGAAGTCGCGGCAGGTCGATCGGCTGTGGGATCAAATCGAAGGGCGATCGACCCATACCCCCTTGCTCGTCAGTCACATTGAAACCTATGCCGAAATTCGCGGCACGGTGGCGATCGCCTACGAGTGGCAACGGCGACAAGCGCCACCAACCCATCAGCGCCCGGCCCAGTCCCCAAATTCGCCCCAATTCGCCCCGCAATTTTTAATGCTGCAAGAGGCGAGCGATCGGGCCGATGCCCAGGCTCCCTTAGCCCAAGTGATTCAGCAGCAGGCCCGCCCCTTTGACCTGTGGACAGTTGACCTGTCGCCCGCCTTGGACTTGGAAGCCTATGGGTGCAAGCGAGCGAAGGAACGCCGCCGACCCACAGGCTATCGTTTACGCCACTACCAATGCACCGAAGCGGCTTCTTGATTTACCCTTTAGCCCCAATCATGCCGATTGGGTGAACGGGGTCGATCGACCCGGCCAGCATTTGGCCATCAGTTGGCCATCAGGCTGGATGGGGGTTTTTAAGCAGCAACCTAGGCGCGATCGGGCTTGGCGAAGGCACGGAAGTAGAGCGATTTTGCCAACTCTTTGATCGGAAAGAGCAGATAGGTCAAGGGATTGATCGTCACGATGATGTTGCGCACATCCCGTTCCGCCAAGGCCACAATCGCCCGTGCAACCCACCCCGCCGACATAATCCCGATCGGGTTGAGATCGCTCTTGAACGGGCCAAGAATCAGCTTCCGCACCACACAGGGCGCATCCAAGCGCCGCAGGGTGATCAAATCCCCGATCGCCCGTTTCGATAGCTCATACAGGGGGCTAAACGCCGGGTTCACTTCCGCTTCGGAGGTGTTGACCCAAACTTCCTTCAGGGCCCGGTGTTCCGACTTGGTGACCGTCTCAAAAAATAGTTCCATCAACCGCCAAGCGGACAGGGTGTTTACCTCCAGCGCTTGGGCCACGGCCGCCGCCGAGCGATCGCCCTGATTTACCCCATGGTTGATGATCAAAATATCCACATTGGCCAGGGTTTCGCGCAGGGCCGCCTCTTCGCCCGATCGCCAAGTGACCACCCGCACATTGCCCTCAAAGGTGGTTCCCTCGCGCGTTGTCAGGGCCACCAACCTCGCCCCTCGGCTTTGCAACACGGCAATCAGGGCCCGGCCCATGCTGCCCGATGCCCCGGTAATCGCGATTGTTTTGCCCTTCAGGGACAGGGCTGTACCCAGCAGCTTATCCACAAACGTCAAAGACCCACAGTAATAGGCATTGCCCGAATCAAAATGGTGTCGCCAATGGTAAGTACGATTCACCGTCCAGACGGAGGGGTTGCTATCCAGATCGCCTGCCTTGTGGGTTAGGTCGGTTTCCATCAGGTAGCCGCGCGATCGGGCGATCGCCGTGGCTAAAAAGCCCAGGGAATAGATGCAACCCAGCCACATTCCCCACTGACCCGACACCGCCGCCGTCAGTCCCACCACCGAAGCCATGGTGGCCGCTTCGGGCGCATCGTTGGCCAATTGAGCTTTGTAATAGGCATCAAGGCTGCTGATGGTTAGGTCACGGCGATAGACCTTGTGGTGCATGTTGTGGGCCCGTTGGAGCGGTTCCCAATAGTGGCCGGCCACATGATAAAAATCGCGCACGATTTCGGCCAGGACGATCGAGCCGATCGCCCAACTCAGTTGTACGAATCCCTCTGCGTTCATGATTTGTTTCTACTTAGCCCAGCTACAGATGCTCAAAACGGTTCAAAGTTGAATTGCCATGGGATCAGGTTCAACCTGGCGATCGATTGCCCAGAATTGGGAAGGACTCGATCACCCAGTTCGCGGGGCTAGGAGGCAGTGTGTTGAATTGAGTTGAATTGAGCTGCATTGAATTGAACTGAATTGCACCAATCGTCAATCAGCCCAAGCGTCAATCAGCTAAAGACAATGGCTATAGAATAGCGACTTCCCGGAGCGGCTGATGCAGCAAACAACGGAGATGGCACTCAAACAGGTCGGGCGTTTGGACTCCAATGCTGGCGATCGCGGGGGCCGCCGGGAAAGGTAACAGCCGATCGAAATAGACGGGATTTGGATCTTTGTCCGGGCGATCGAACCCGAATTGCATCAAATACAAACCGGGGGGAAGCCGGAGCCAATTCATTAGCTCAAAGCCCAGCCGATAGGCCGCCTGTCGATCGCGATCGGACAGGTGATGGGGCTGAAGGAACTGACCCGTTGAGCCAGATTCCGCATCGAGGGCGATCGCTTCACCATACAGAGGCCCCTTGGCGGTCACGATCAGGGGTAGCCACAACTGACCCTCGCCGTTGGGCCAATCTAATTCCGCCGTCACCCGCGATCGCAAGCTCTCGGCCGCCGCGCAGGTCACCCAGGTGGAACGGTGAACCCAGTCCGCCGGAAAGCGATCATCCTCCAGGATTCGTAACGTTAGGGGACAGTCGATCGCCCCCGGGCCGCCGGGCAAAGGAGTTTCATCACCCACCACAACGATCTGCGGGTCAAGCCGTAGGTCAACCGCCACGGACTTCAATCGATCGAGCGCCACCGACAGCCAATCCCCAGCGGCCAGCAAATCCGCCCGACCGATCCAAACTCTTAGACAGGTCATGGAGTTTCGCCAGCAAATTCGGGGAGGTCAAGACTGCCGGGGCGACGACTGCTGACCGCGAGTCGATAGCTGACGCTTTGCAATTCTGCCTGTAGGTTGCGGTTTTCCTGTTGCAGTTGGCTCACGCGCTCTTTGATGGCGCTCAGGCGGTCTTCAAACTTGGAGCGATAGACGTTGGGCAATTCCTGAATCGTTTGCTCCAACATCCGGCTGCGATCGCCCAGTTCTTGCACTGACTGGCGTAATTGGTAGATTTCCGCATCTCGATCGGCCAATTGATCTTGATAAAAACCCACCTGTTCTTCCACTTCCCGCACCCGATCGCGCAGGGCCTGCAATTCCGCCTGATGGCGCTCTGGCTGGTCGGAGGTGGGCACCAGGCCCGCATTGCCCTTCACCAAGCGGAACAGTTCCTGCGAAAGCTGCTGTACCAAGCGATCGCGCATTTGCAGTTCATCACGCAAGCGGGCAATTTCCGCTGGGGCTGCTTGACCGTTCAATCCGTCGGCTTGCATCACGGCAATGGGATGGGGTTAATAATCGTATGGACAACGCTACCGTATTTTTTAACCCAAGATTGGCTTGAACAGCTAGGGCTAATCAACAGGCGGTCTTGGCTGCGCTGGTTTTGATTCGCTGTTTTTGCTGTTTTGGCCGCATCCGCTGACTCCAACGCTGACTTCAAAAAGACCGTGCTACCTCGCGAAACCCTGCTGAAACGTGCAACCCACCGAGAAACGATCGCCCGGGCGATCGACCTGGCAGACCAGAGCCTAAAAACCTGGGAACCGGCCGTGAGCGATTTTCTGTCACCGCCGGAAATTGCCGATATCCAAACCGTCTTCAGTGGCTTGGCGGAAGTGGTGTTCATGCCTTGGGGGGGCTATCCCCAAGCGGAACGGCAGCGGGTGGCCTTTGCCCGATCGGAACTGCCGCTGATCACAGACGCGATCGAGGTGGCGGCCTTGGAAATTGCCGGGAATTTTTTGTTTGACCCGGCCACCCATCGGGACTTTTTGGGGGCCCTGTTGGGGACGGGGCTGGTGCGCGACAAGGTGGGCGATTTGTTGGTGCAGGGGGAACGCGGGGCCCAAGCCCTGGTTGCGCCGGAGGTGGTGGAGTTTTTGGAACTGAACCTCACCCAGGTGCGATCAGTGCCGGTGAAAACCCGCGCCATTCCCCTCAGTGAACTGAAGGTTCGTGAACCCAAGAAAAAGGAAATGACGACGGTGGAGGCTTCTTTGCGCCTAGACGCGATCGCCTCCGCCGGGTTTGGCATCTCCCGCAGCAAAATGGCGGAGGCAATTTCCGGGGGCGATGTGCGGGTGAACTGGAAAGACATCACCAGCCCCAGCCATTTGCTGAAATCGGGGGATTTGGTGGTGTTGGCGGGCAAGGGCCGCCTCTCGATCGGGGAAATTGCCACCACCAAGAAAGATCGCTATCGGGTGCAGCTCACGCGATTTGTTTAGGGGGGTATCGCGATCGCTGCCGTCCCGATTGCATATTTTTAGGGCATCTTCCAAACATCCGTTAGCGGGCGGGAGCGCGTTTTTTCCATTGGGCGATCGCCTGTTGGGCGCTGGCATAGGCCGCCGTGTTGGGCGGCACTAGGCTGGCCGTTTGGATGGCGGCGGTCAGTTGGTTGGCATTGGCGCGACCTTGGGCAATTTTGAGAATTTCTTGGCTCCAAAGATTGATTTGGTCGCGGGCGGCGGGATATCCCGGTTGGTTCACGGGCACGCTGCGGGCCAGGTCGATCGCCCGGTTATAGCTGGAGGCTTGATTAAGCTGAATTTGGCCGGCGGCTTTTTGCAAAATGGCGCGGTTGTTGGCCTGTTGCTGCTGGAGGGTTTGCCATTGGGCGATCGAGCTGCGCGCCTCTTGGTACACCTCACCCCGATCGGGCGCAACAATTTTGGCCGCCGCGATCGCCCCGCCAAAGTCGCCATTGAGGGCCCGCCCCTTGGCCAAATCCAAAATGACCCGGCTCCAGCGGTCGATCGCCTGCTGGGCTTGACGGTAGCCCGGATCTCCCGGTTTGATTTCTCGGGCCCGCAAAATTGCTTTGCCAAATTCCGAAGCCTGATTCGTCCCGATCGGGATCCGTGCCAAGTTCAATTGGTTCACCCCGGCAGGGCTGGCGGCCGGCGGCGCGGGGCTGGGGTTAGGACTGACTGGGGGGCTGGGTTTGGGGCTAGGCAACCCCGACTGAGCAACGGGAGCAGGCTGAGGACTCGCCAAAGGGCTAGGTTCCGGCGGCGGCAACGTCCGGGAGCCGGTGGGGGGCGATGCCCCATTGGCCGGCGCAGGCAGCGGGGTAGCGGGGGGCAATGTATTCGCGCCAAAAGGGGCGGCCGGGCTGGGCGTTGGGGCCGTGATGCTGGCTCCAAACAGGGCTGCATAGTTGCGGGCCACCACGGTCGCCAACAGCACAATTCCCAAAATTCCCAACCAAGTCACCAACTGGCGCGCAAAGGCCAAGTCGCTGGCGCTGAGACCAGCCGTGAGCGGGCCAACCAGGGCCAAATCTCGCTGGGACTCGGGAATCGGTTCCGGCGGCAGGGCGTTGGGCGAGGGGGAACTGGAGGAACTGTTGGAATGCGTCGTCTCGATCGGGAGCACGGGCGCGATCGCACTTGGGGGCCGCAAGTTGGCCGACTCCGCCGGGCGATCGCCCACAGCCGATGTGAAGGAATTCGGCGTGGCCAGTCCCGGTTGTGCCTCTTCCGTTGGAACCCAATCATTGGCAAACAGCGCCTCAAAGGCACTGGGTTCCGTGGCCCAAGCATCGGGCAAATTGGCGGCGGACGCGAATCGATCGAGCGCCTCATCATCCAAAGCCGGACTTTGCACCTGATCTGACCCAAACACGCCCAGTTCTGGCGGTTGGTCGGGTTGTGAATTAGGTTGCAAATTGGGCTGTGAGTTGGGTTGATTGACTGGGTAATCGGGCTGGGGATCAAGCGGTGGATCGCTGGGCAACCCATTTCCCAAGGGGGCGATCGGAGGTTCCACAGCCAAGGCCGGCGCACTGGCCGGAAACACCACAAAGGACTCGATCGGAAGTGGCGGCTCTGGCACCATCCGCCCCACCACCGTTTCGTAAAGCCGCTCGTGGGGGTGGGCAAACACCTGCACCTGGGGCGCAACCTGGCCCTGCTCCTGGGCTAAGGCGCGGGTCGTTTCCCGCAAAAACCGCGAAAGGGCATAGAGATTCATCCCCTGGGATTGGCCCAGGGCCGCCGCCAGGGCCGGAGCCAACAGGCCGCTGCTTTGGCGACCCGCCCCCGGTTCTGCCAACAAAATCGACAACCCCATTTCTTGGGCCAAGAGGGGAATTTCACCGCCCACCGGAGCCAGGTTTTCGGTGGGTGGCCGGCTCAAGTCCAAAACCAGCAGCACTTGCCCACCAGGGCCAACCCGATCGCTGGCCAATTTCAAATATTCACAAACTCGCCGCAGAGGAATCCCCGCCGTTGCCGTCCGATCAAGGCTGGCTTCGATGGGTAGCAAATAATCCCGATCGCGATGGCTCACCCCATAGCCACTGAAAAAACACCAAAGGGTATCACCGGGGTTCACCAATTCCGTGGCGGCAAAATCCAGCCAATATTCCAGATTTTCGCGATTGGGATAGGTGGGGCGATCGAGCAGGGGCAAGGAGCGATCGCTCAAGATCACGGTTCGATATTGGGTTCCCGCCGAGCCGCTCGTTTGGCTCTGCCAAGCCTGGGCCACGGTGACCACACGGGTCTCCGCTTCGGGCAGCGGCGGCAACAGAGGATATTGACCAATCCCGATCGCGATCGCCCAGTGGGTTTTGCCCTGGGTTGCACTGGAACTCGTCACCATCAAAACCCCTTCGTGCAATGCGTTTGTCTACTGTGCTTGGGTTGGGCTGGTTGTTGTGGCCCTGCTCGATCATCTTGAATTGTCTTCAATTTTGCCGCCCCGAATTCCGTTGCCCCGGATGTTGAGCACATCTTGAGAGCATTTTGCTCGAGGGCAGAACCCAAGCCAAGCGATCGAACCCATCGAAAAAGTTGCCCAAACCATATCACGGCCGTCCGGCGCTCTGGAAAACGATCGAAATCGCTACGGGATGGCTATCGATTCAAGGGCTGGGATCGTCATGAAATTAACGCTTTTCATGTTTATGCGAGATGATGAATTCATTAACTGATTTCAAAACCGATTTCAAGGGTAACGTTTGGGGTGGTCTGTGGCGAAATCTTGGGTGAGCCGATCGATTGAAGCCCTGTCGGATTTGGTTTGGCAGCAATCCTGTGAGCTATGCGATCGCCCGGCCAAGCATCAAGGCCTCTGTCTCGCCTGCGATCGTCGCCTGCTCACCAGTCAACTGCCCCTTGAGCAACGGTGGGGCCGCTTGCCCTCTGCCCTTGTTTCGTCGGCTCCCCTGTTCCTGGCTTGGGGGCTTTATGACGGCTCCCTAAAACGGGCGATCGCGGCCCTGAAATACGAAGGTCATCCCAAGCTGGCCGCAACCTTGGGCCAGGGTTTGGGTCGTCTGTGGTTGGAACCAGGAACCGATCGGGCAATGGCAACCCCTTGGCAACAGCTCGATCGAGCGGCCCCTTGGGTGATCCCGATTCCGCTCCATGAAGCTCGACTGCAAAAACGCGGCTTTAATCAGGCGGAATTGTTGGCCAAGCACTTTTGTGATGTAACCGGCCATCGTCTGATCCCCAATGGCCTGCAACGGATTCGGGATACCCAAGCGCAATTTGGCTTAGGCCAGGGCGATCGGGCAGCCAATGTGCAGGGGGCCTTTGCCTTGGGGCCGGGTTTGGGGCAACAACGCCCCCGATCGGTGATTTTGCTGGATGATATCTACACCTCCGGGGCCACGGTTCAAGCGGCCAGCAACAGCCTGCGGGCGGGCGGCTGGACGGTGGCGGCGGTGGTGGTGGTGGCCCGATCGGCCCAGCGTCCCGCTCCCGGAACCCACCCACCGACCCGATCGGCCCCAACGCGCCCGAAACGTAGAGATTCTTAATTGATCGCAACGACCGGAAAACTCGTCCGCTAAAATTCGGTTGCACGGCCGCCGCGCGATCGCCATGGCCGCCGTCCTTCCCCCCTTGCCTACTTCTTCAAAGGAGCCAGATTCATGGCGCTGCCCCTCTCCAAATCCCTGACTGATAAACCCCTTTGGCTGCTGGGTGCGGGGGTTGCCGGGGTGTGGTTGGCGCTGGAGGTGCTGAACCAAGCGCTCCATGGGCTGGGCAGTTGGCTGCCGGCCGGAGCCGTGGCCGTGGGCGCGGGCCTGTGGTTAACGCGACGACGACCGCTCCCGGTGGCCCCGGTGACGGAGCCGAGCACCCTTGATCGAGCTGCTGCGGAACGGGCGATCGCGCGGGCCCAGGGTCTATTGAATTTGGTGGCGGCAGAACTACCCACTTTTGCAGCTCAAGATTGGCAAGCCCAACTCGATCGCCTGACCCAAGATTTAGATCGATCGCGCCTGGCCCTGGCGATTCTGGGGGGCCCCGCCGTTGGCAAATCGGCGTTGGCCAACAGCTTGGGCGCGGCGGCCCTGGCGATCGACTACCGAGAACTGCCCAGCCTGTTTGTGGGGGGCGAAACCCAAGATCCGATCACGCTGGACTTGGCCCTCCAGGCCGATCGGGCCCTGTTTGTGACAGCGGGCGACATTACCGAAACGGAATACGAAATTTTGGAATGGCTGTTGGCCCACGAGCAGGCCCCGATCGTGGTCTTCAACAAGGCCGATCGCTACCTGCCCGCCGATCGCGACACCGTGTTAACCACGATTCAACATCGGCTCCATGGGCAACTAGCCCCCACCGCCATCATCCCCACCGCCGCCGCGCCAGCCGCGATCAAAGTCCGGAAACATGCGGCCGATGGCACGGTGCGAGAATTCTTGGAGCAGCCGGAGCCGGACTTGGGAGCCTTGGTCACCGGCTTGCAAAACACGCTCATGGCAGAGGGCGATCGCTGGCGGTGGCGCACCACCCTGCGGCGAACTCGGCAAATGACGCAGCAGTGGCAAACCACCCTCAAAGCCGATCGACGCGATCGCGCCATCGGAGCGATCGAGCAAAGTCAATGGATTGCCGCTGCCACGGCCTTTGCCAATCCGCTGCCCGGCCTGGACTTGCTGGCCACGGCGGCAATTAATGGCCAATTGGTGATGGACTTGGGCCAGATCTATCAGCAACGGTTTTCCCTCGATCGGGCCCAGGCGATCGCCCAAACCCTCGGAGAAGTCATGCTCAAGCTCGGGTTGGTGGAACTGGGCAGCCAGGCGATCGCCACCGCCCTCAAAACCAGCGCCCTCACCTACCTGGCCGGCGGCGCAATTCAGGGTCTCAGTGCGGCCTACCTAACCCGAGTGGCGGGCCTGAGCCTGGTGGAACTGTTCCAAGCCCATGTGGAAGCGGAATGGGCCGGCCAACCGGAGGGCGAAAACTGGCTCAGTCCCGATCGCCTGAGCACCATTCTGCGGCGCGTCTTCGAGCAAACCCGCCAAAGCACCATCATCCAAACCCTGATCGACCAAGGGCGCGATCGACTGTTTCCCAATGCTGCAACCAGCGCTGCTCCCAACTAACACCTAGGCCGATGGCCTTTACTTGGAGTCTTTTTGAGCGCACGACCCGGAAACTGAGCAGACCAGAAACCAGCACTCAGAAACCAGCATTCAAAGACACCGGCTGAAACCCGCCCGACCCACTAGGCCCCCATTTGCTGACCAATTGAGAGGCCCAAAAAATGAGGCCCAAACAATGGGAACGACTGGTTAGCAGCCGTTCCCATTTCGTTATTCAGCTTGATACTCAGCTTGATTGGGCTGGATTCAATTACCGGAATCGAACCCCATTGTTAGGGCTAGCTGTGGACAGAAAAACCGGGAAAATTCCCAGAAAATTCCCTCCTCGCCCTGCTACTTGTCCGCGTCCTTCTTATCCGAGTGATTGCGAATTTGCTCCGCTTCCGGGCATTCTTCCGCTACGGGCAGATCTAAGACACTGCGCCGAGACACCGAAGCAAGCTTGCGCGTCACCGAACCGATACTTTCGAGGCGCACCATTTCTTCCCAAGCACAGGTTTCGTCGTCCTCTTCGGTTTCGTAGCGCAGGGTCACGAGGTCGCCTTCAATGTCAAGGATTTGTGCGCGCTCGATCCAGCGCTGCTGATCGCGCAGGAATATGCACACTTCCTGTCCGTCACAGCAGAGCTGATAAATCTTGCGGTGTAGCATAGCTTGCCTCTTCTAAGGTGGTGAACTGGCCCCTGCAATTGAGTGGAGTTGCAGTTTCAAAGTTTGATTGGGGGGCAGTGGCTTCACTGGCGCTGCCAAGCAACCATTCAGCGCTAATGACAACCACAGGATCGGGGGAATTTGGCCCAGTCGATCCCCAATCCAACTTCCATGCTGGCCATGATGGCAATTTGCTTGAGTTGTCGGCTGACGATCGAGCAAGCGGGTCAAGATTGCTCGACTGCTTCCCCCATTCTAGGCTACGGGGTTAGCTTTCAGCGCTCCGGGTGGCCAAGCATCCCTACGCCATATCCTAGCGCTTGGCTGTTCGTTAGGACGAGAGACAGGCCAGGATCGTTTCATAGACCGATCGCGCCAGACTGTTGAGATCGTAGCCACCCTCCAACCCCAGCACCGTTCGGCGGCTAATGCCCAGGAGCGATCGCGTCAGCCATCCATAATCCTCCGGTTGGAGATGAATTTGCGCCAACGGATCGTCTCGATTGGCATCGTACCCCGCGCTAATGATCAACAAATCGGGATCAAAGTTCCGCAAGAACGGCAACAATTGCGCCTCAACCAAGGCCTGATAGGTGCTGCCGTCGGCTCCCGGAGGCACGGGCAAATTCAACAGTTGATGATCTTGATCGGCAACTCCGGGGCGACCCGTGCCCGGATAGGCCGGTGATTGGTGAATGGAACAGTAGGCAATTTGGGGATGATCCCGCACGATCGCCTCAGTGCCGTTGCCGTGATGCACATCCCAATCCACGATCGCCACTCGCTGTGTCTGGCCCGCCTCCAGGGCCGTCAAGGCCGCGATCGCCGCATTCGCAAACAAGCAAAACCCCATCCCCCGATGGCGCAGAGCATGGTGGCCCGGTGGTCGCGCCGCCACAAACACGGGTTGTCCCGTTGCGATCGCCTCGTCCATGCCGTCCAACCAAGCCTGCACAGCCAAGCGAGCCACCTCGTAGCTCCGGGCAGAAATGGGCGTGTCAACCTCCAGTTGCCCACCCCCCCGATTGGCCAGCAATCGCACGTGATTGATATAGTCCGGTTCGTGGGCCCGGCGCAGGGCTTGGGTGAGCGGGTCGATCGGAGCATCGCTGGCGGGCACCAACTGGGGGCTATGCCAACGGAGCCGATCGGCAAAGGGAGCCGTTTGCAAGGCCGCCACAATTGCCCTCAGGCGATCGGGCCGTTCCGGGTGGCCCCAGCCCGTGTCGTGCAGCAAAAACTCATCGCTGTACACGATCGTGACCGTCCCATTGTCGATCGGCCCTGCTGTCACCGGTTGTGCCTCCGCGCCTGCTTCTGTGCGCCCCTCGGCCCGAACCTCAGTATTTGGGGTTTGCTCATTCAGCATTCACCATCTCCCCATAACCCAGTAATTTCACGGCAACCTTTTGGTTTTCCATGCCTATTTTTCTCACAGCCTAGCCAACGCAATTGGTCACGGCTCAAACACCATTCACTCGCTACGTTAACTTGACTTAAAAATACCCAAAACAAGGTCAGATCGATCAGATTTTCAATACCCTATTTCACCATTAACTAATTTCACAGCTCCATTTCTCATATCAAAGTTTCAACATCTCAGCCACACAACTCGCTCCAGCAGGTTGATACTCAATATTTATTTTCTATTTATTTTCTAATGGACTCGATCAGACAATCATTTTGACGTTACCCAGTCAAAGCCACTGAGTTTTCAAGATGATTGATCCATAGAAATTTTCAAAATTTATCAAAAACTCAACAAATTCAGAGATTTTTAGGAATATTCAATCCAAATCACGAATTAGTGATCAATTTTCGATCGATTACAAGGTCTTAAGCTGATTAACTCCCTTGGCAGGTCAAGTTGCCCCCCATTTAGCTCTTTCTTTAATCAATCTTTGTTTTGATAGCGAGTCTCAAGACATCAATCAGCTTAAGCATCAATCAAAATGAATTTTGACTAATCTTAAGATCATGTTCAGCTCACTAATCATTTTTCAGAAAACAACTTCTAATCATATTTATATCTAAAATAATTGAGATTTTACAGATTGCGATTAGCTCCAAAACATCAACGTAGAGAATTGGTGATTTTGATATTCATCCTCATTTTTCATGTTGACATCTAGCGCCCTTGCATTTATCCATCACTACCACTGAATCATTAATCAGTCTTTCAACCAATGCTTCATTTCAAATTCAGTTCTCTGATTCGGGTGCGTTTTACCACCAAACAGGTCTCAAAAAATACGGAGATTCAAAGCAAGCTCTTGAAGGCTGAGGATTTCAATCAACTTAAGGCCTGATTTTGGAGCTTTGTTTAAACTTTGATTGTCAGTAAATCATCTATTAGCGTTAAACTAAGGAGTAGTTAAATTATTTTATGAACTGTTGGATAAACCTTTTTGGTTACCATAGTCACAATTTTTTAGCCACTTTTAATTTTTAATCACCATTAAAGGGACATCACAAGGCTCACATTAGTTCATAAACTATTCTTCATTTAGGGCATTAAAAATCGCCTTTTATTCACTTTTGTCAGTTTTTGCAATGGCGAAAACTTTCAGTGTCTACGGAATTTTTGTGATCCATGTCTCAGTCCTCTCGGTTTGCATTTAAATTGCCCCGCACTTTGGGTTCCATTGAAACTTGGGGTTTTGGTTTCAGCGGTTTGTTGCTTTGGCTGGGAACCGCACCGGCAATGAATGCGGCCTTGGGGATTGGCTCCCTGTGGGTTTGGATTCCGGGAGCCGTGATTGGTACTTTGCTGAATTTGCAAGTCAGGCAACTCGGAGTTCATGACCAAGATCGATCGGGCGGAACGCCAAACTATGCCACTCAGTTACTCCATAAGTTCCCATTTTTAGCCCGCTACAGCGCGATCGGCTATTGGCTGGGTTGGGTCTCGGTTCCGCCCATGAATGCCATCATTTTGACCGACCTAATTCAGGTCAGCTTGGAACCGTTGGGGGTGGATTGTCCAGTCACCGCTTTCCGGATTTTATTCACCCTGCTGCCTTATATTGTCACCTTCAGCAACTCCCGAACCGTCGGAATTTTACATGCCTTTTTTGTCATTCCTGCTATTAGCTGCTTATTAGTTTTTTGCCTTCAAGGCTTTAGTTGGTTGAGCTTTTCGCCTCAAAGTCCAGGGCTGTTTGCACCGATTCCTTTCAACCTGGATTTCACAGATTGGGCCAAGTGGTTTTTTGTGGCCATTTATGCGGTCTATGGCTGTGAAACGGCTTCCTCTTTTGTGGCTGACAGTCGCAAACCCCGCCGCACTCTGGATTGCTTGGTGGCCGCTGCGATCGCGCTACCCATTGTTTATGTCCTGGGGTCGTGGTTGTTGGCGCGGTTGGCCATTTCTCCCCGGCTAGGTGACAGCGCCTATTTGCACCTAATGGCGGCGGCGGGGCCGTTTTGGGGCAGCCTCACGCCCGGGCTGGTGACGTTTTTGATTGCTTCCGGTTGCCTGCTGAGTTCCGCCACGGCCGTTTCCAACTGCCCCCGGGTGCTTTACCAGTTAGCCCAAGACCGCCATCTCCCAGCCCTGTTTTCGGTGGTTTCGCCGCGCGGAGTTTTGGAGCCGGGCCTGTTGTTCACCTTGGGGGTGAGTTTGCTCTGTTTGGCTTGGGGCAATGTGTCGCGGGTGGTGATGGTTACCGGGACGGGTTACCTCAGCGCCATGATGGGCATCCACTTGGGGCTGTGGTTGCAACGGAAACGCCCGGAAGTGCGCTGGCCCCGATGGTCGCTGCTGTTTTTGGTCATGGAGGCGATCGTGTTTGTGGTGGGTGGCTTGGCTTGGGGCTGGCAAGATTGGCTGATTGGCTTGCTGTTGCCCATGGCGGTCGGCGTGGCGGCCCAGGGGGTGGGAAATTGCCCGATCGCCCTCTGTCAGCCGGCCTGGTGGAGTCACCGCTACCGCCCAAGGCCCATCAACATCCAACGCGATTGGGTGGTGTTTCAGGTCACGGTGCTGATTCTGCTGCTTTGTGGCGCGGTCAGCATTGGTTGGTTCGCGCGGGCTGGGTTGGATCGATTTTCCTTCGGCAGCCACGGAGCCGTGTTCAGCATTGTGTTAATTACGGTGGCATTTTTGGGGGTGGCGATCGCCTGTTGGACGAGCCTGTCCCAAATGGCCGCCATGACAGAAGCCCGCGATCGACTGGAACGCACTCTGAGTGAATTACAAAGAACCCAATTGCAACTGGTGCAGTCCGAAAAAATGTCCAGTTTGGGTCAATTAGTGGCGGGGGTTGCCCATGAAATTAATAACCCGGTGAATTTTATCTACGGCAATCTGGAACATGTACGTACCTACGCTCAGGATTTGTTGAGACTATTGCAGTTATACGCGAAGTACTATCCCGAGCCAGTCGCAGAAATTCAGGAGGAACAAGAGGCGATCGAGCTAGATTTTTTAGAGGAAGATTTGACGAAAATCTTGGCTTCCATGAAGGTGGGGAGCGATCGCATTCGCGAGATTGTGTTATCACTGCGCAATTTTTCACGGTTGGATGAAGCGGAATTAAAGGCCGTAGATTTGCACGAAGGCATTGACAGCACAATCACAATCCTTAAGCACCGTTTAAAAGCCAAGGCTAATCGCCCCGCGATCGATATCCTTCGCGAATATGGCAACCTGCCCCCAATCGAGTGCTATCCCGGTCAATTCAATCAAGTGATCATGAACATTCTGAGCAATGCCATTGATGCCCTTGAGGAAGCCACCGCTAACCGCGATTATCAAGACTTGCAAGTCCAGCGTCAGTGGATTCGGATTCGGACTCGAATTCAAGAAATAGAACTGCCCTCCACCAATCCCACCGGATCTTCGCTAAGTGATAGCAAGTCCAGCACTCGATCTAAATGGCTAGTGGTAGGCATTGCTGATAATGGCCCCGGCATTCCCCTAGACATCCAACGGCGCATTTTTGACCCCTTTTTCACCACCAAGCCGATCGGGAAAGGAACCGGGATGGGCATGTCCATCAGTTACCAAATTGTTGTGGAAAAACACCAGGGCAGACTGGAATGCTTTTCGCAGGTGGGTGAAGGAACTGAGTTTTTGATTCAAATTCCCCTCAACCTAGGAGCCAAATGTAAATCCTAGGGGCGAATTCCAACCCAAAACCAGATGATTTCAAGGCCGCTGAATCCAGCAGGGGTTGAGTTGGGAGATGAATTGGGAGATTAATACTGGCGAGCCTGGGGTTCAAACAGGCCTAAGGTCACCGGCATATATTGCAAATCAATGCCCGAGGGCGACCAATAGGCCAGCGTATGTTTGAGATAGGCCTGATCATTGCGATCGGGGTAGTCCTCACGGCAGTGGGCCCCACGACTTTCTTGGCGACGTTCAGCAGCGGTCAAAATAGTTTGCCCCACCGTAAAGAGCGATCGCAGCTCCAACGCCTCAATCAGTTCCGTATTCCAACAGGTTCCCCGATCGTCCAGCCTCGTATTTTCGATGCGCTGGGCAATTTCCCGCAGCTTTTCCAGCCCCGTTTGCATCAAGTCCGCTGTCCGAAACACCCCGCAATATTGGGTCATGGTGTCTTGGAAATCTTGGCGCACTTGGGCGATCCGCTCTGGCCCTGAATGGCCCAACAGAGCCTGGAGTTGGGCCCGGGCCTCCGCCAGGTAGCGCGATCCGTCCAAGGATGGCAACTTGCGCCCGCTGTCTAAATATTGGGCGATCGCCCGGCCCGTGCGCCGGCCAAACACAATGCATTCCAATAGGGAATTACTGCCCAGGCGATTGGCCCCATGCACCGACACACAGGCCGCCTCGCCCGCCGCAAAACAAGCTTCCACAAACCCGGTGCTACTGCTGCGAACCCGCCCATTCACATCGGTGGGAATGCCGCCCATGGAGTAATGAATCGTTGGGCGCACCGGAATTGGTTCCTCCACCGCATTCACCCCCAGCAGGCGATGGGCCTCTTCCCAACAAAAGGGAACGCGGCTCATGATCGTTGCTTCGCCCAAATGCCGCAAGTCCAGATGCACAAAGGGGCCGCCCGCGCTGCCATCGAGATGAATGCCTCGCCCCGCTAGCAGTTCCTTAACGATCGCCCGGGAAGTGATATCCCGAGGAGCCAACTCCATGCGACTGGGGGCATAGTCCGCCATGAATCGATCGCCCGCCGCATTGCGCAGGTAAGCCCCCTCACCCCGCACCGCCTCCGACACCAACACCCCCACTGGATAAAGCCCCGTGGGGTGAAACTGCACAAACTCCATATCCTCCAGGGGAATGCCCGCCCGAGCAGCCATGGCCAGCCCGTCTCCCGTGGAGGCGTAATCGTTAGAGGTGGTGTTGAAGGCGCGGCCATAGCCCCCCGTGGCCAACATCACAGCCCGGGCCCGGGCCAGCACTGGCTGGGAATCCCGCAGATTAAACATCACCAGGCCCTTGGCCTCGCCCTCTTCCACGATCAGGCGCATCACATACCACTCTTCGTAGAGCGTGACCCCCATTCGCTTCAGATTCATCACCAGCTCATGCAAGATGGCATGGCCCGTTTTGTCGGCCGCGTAGCAAGTGCGCCGGTGGGAATGGCCCCCGAAGGCCCGCTGGGCAACGCGCCCATCTTCCAGGCGCGAGAACAACACCCCCAAACGTTCCAAGTCCACCACCACTTCCGGGGCTTCTTGGGTGAGGATGGCCACCGCGTCTTGATCCGCGAGGTAGTCGGATCCCTTTACCGTATCGAAGGCGTGGGCTTGCCAGGTGTCTTCGGGATCCACGTTGTTCAACACGGCGGCCATTCCCCCTTGGGCGGCCACCGAGTGCGATCGAATCGGGTGGGTTTTGGCCACCAATCCGATGCTGAGTTTGGGATTTTGGCGGGCAATTTCCAGGGCTGCCCGACAGCCGGCCAGCCCGCCCCCCACGATCAGAACATCGTGAATTAACTCGTTTAGCGGCTCATTCATGGGCAGGCCCCCAAATTGTCCTAAAGAGCCTGGGCCGGTTGGGTGGGTTCGTAGCCGCCACCAGTGGCCAAGTCCGCCGCCGCGTCCACCGCTACAAATTCAATGTGGTTCAGCAGGGTGGTGACAAAGGCGAACAACAGGAAAGGCAAGGATAGCACCAAAATCAACCCAACCATGGACAGGGCATACAGGGGCTTGCTGGCTCCCAACAGGGCGAGCGCGCTGGCCAGGCTCAGGAAAATCACGATCAACCAAGCCATGATCTGGCCGTAGATGTCCCCAAAGGTCAGGGTGCAGCGAAACTGATAGCGTTGTGGGTTCATGGTTCGATTCGATGGCCTGCGGATTGCCAGATTGAACACTATCTCCCCAGCCTAAGGGGGGCTAAATCGGAGCGTCCATAGTTGTCGATGTTTCTCAACAATTTTTCTCGAATTCGTTTCAAATCCTTGCGTTTCTCAAGTTCTCTTGACAAGATTTCGGCAACTCTAGAAACCCTTGAATTTCTCGAAAAGCTGAAAATTCCGAATGTTCTGAAAACTTTGGAAGTTTTTGAGAGTTTCCGAAATGTTTGGGATCTGGCGTTTGGGATCTGGCGTTTGGGATCGGGTGTTGGGACGTTGGTGCTGGGAATGATCTCGATCGACCCGAGGATGGGTGAACAGTGGCCGGCGATCGCTACGCGCTTTCCTAGGATCGTGTTGAAATAATGATGGCCATTCTGTCGTTTTGATCCCGATCGCCCTATGGGCCCAAATCCTACGCCGCCTCCGCCTCAACCCGCCAAAACCATCCTGGGCCGCCTGCGCCAAACGGTGACCCAGCTTTCGCGGGTGCAATTGGCCCGGCTGAAATTGGCGGCTAATGCCAACCCGCCCCGCATTGTGATCTATGAGGCGGGCAGCGCCCCCCGAGACTATCCCCTGTTGGGGGACTATTACCTTTTGGGGCGATCGAGCAAGGCCAACGACATCCCCCTCAACAGCCCCGTGGTCAGCACCACCCACGCGGGCTTGCGGCGGGTTCCCAGTTTTTTGGGCAGCACCTTTGCCATTGAAGACCGCGATTCCACCAACGGCACATTCAGCGGCAAAAAACGGATCAATGGGCAAATTTTGCGCCACCGGGAAATGGTCGTGTTGGGGCCACCGGAGCTGGCGGACTCGGTGCGGCTGCAATATGTGGATCCGCCAACGCCGCTGGTGCAAGTCCTGCGCTATGGCCTGTCGGGGTTAGCCGGGGCGATCGGGCTGGTGAGTTTGGCGGTGATTTGGCAATGGCAGGGCATTCAGATTTTGCCCCTGCCCCAGGCCCAGCGCGGCCCGGTGATTGTGGTGGCGGGGGATGGGCAACCGCTCCAGGCGATCGAGCGGCGGGCCCACCAGGAAGCCAAGAACCTGGGGGAATTTTCGCCCTACCTCAAAAAAGCATTGTTGGCTTCGGAGGATGCACGCTACTACTGGCACTTTGGCGTTGACCCGATCGGGATTTTGCGGGCCTTGGTGGTGAACGCGCGGGAAGGGGAATTGCAACAGGGAGCCAGCACCCTTTCCCAACAACTGGCCCGCACCCTTTACCGGGATTATGTGGGGTCAGACAATTCCGCCGGTCGCAAAATCAAAGAGGCGATCGTGGCCCTGAAGCTGGAAAGTTTCTATGGCAAAGATCGGCTGCTGCTGGCCTACATGAACCAAGTGTTCCTGGGCGGCAACTTGGCCGGCTTTGAGGATGCCGCTCGATTTTATTTTGAAAAATCTGCGCGGGATCTAGACCTGGGCGAAGCGGCGATGTTGGTGGGCATTTTGCCGGCCCCCAATCGCTGGAACCCAGCCCGCAATTACAAAACAGCGGTGCAACGGCGAGATTTGGTCTTGCAGCGGATGTTGGATCAGGGCGCTGTCACCCTGGAGGAGTTCAAGCGGGCCCGGCGATCGCGCGTGGAGGTGAGTCCCCGAGCGCGGGAAATTTTGCGATCGACCCGTGCGCCCTACTTTTTTAACTATGTTTTTGAGGAATTGGAGCAGCTTTTTGGTTCCGGCGTGGCCCGCGAAGGCAATTTCTTAATTGAAACCCGCTTGAACTTAGCAGCCCAGACCGAAGCCGATCGGGCCCTGCAACAGTTCATTGATGCCCAGGGCGGCCGGGCCGGAGTCAGTCAAGGGGCGATCGTGGCGATCGACCCCACCGATGGGGCCATTCTGGCCATGAGTGGCGGCCGCAGCTTTGAAGACAGCCAATTTAACCGCGCCGCCAACGGCCTGCGCCAGCCCGGCTCCACCTTCAAGCTATTTGCCTATGCGGCCGCCCTGGAAAAAGGCATCAGCCCCAACACCGCCTACAGTTGCGCTCCCGTGAATTGGATGGGGCAACGGTTTCGAGGCTGTCGATCAGGCAGTGGTTCCCTGAACATGGTCAGCGGCGTGGCCCTGTCCGAAAACCCGATCGCCCTGCGGGTGGCCGAAGCGGTGGGGCTGGATGAGGTGATTGGCTTGGCCCAGCGCTTGGGAGTCACCAGCCCCCTGCGCAAAACTCCCGGCCTCGTGCTGGGGGAAAGCGAAGCCACCTTGCTGCAAATGACCGGAGCCTTTGCGGCCGTGGCCAACAATGGCCGCTTTAACCACGCTAAGGCGATCACTCGCGTTCTGGACACCAGCGATTGCACCGACCCGCAAAACCTGCAAACCTGCCGCGTCATGTACGATGCCCAGGCAGATCAGCCCGGTGCTAACCAACCGGTGCTCTCGCCCCAAGTGGCCCAGACCATGACGGATCTGCTGCGGGGGGTTGTGGTGCAAGGAACGGGGCGATCGGCCGCCAATGTGCCCGGAGCCGTGGGCAAAACCGGCACAACGGACGACAGCGCCGACCTTTGGTTTATTGGCTATGTGCCTGGCCGCAACCTAACGGCTGGGGTTTGGTTAGGCAACGACACCCGCAAACCCACCGATGGCAACAGCGGCCAAGCGGCAGCGGTCTGGGGCAATTTCGTCAGCCGTCTGCTGCCATAACTGAATGAACCTCAAGACTTGAGAGGGGATCTGCCAAGGGGTTTGAAGCCTCCACCCATTACTAGCTCGTCGCAGGGGCAAGGGGCTTCAGCCCCTTGTCTGCGCTGATCGATGCTGATCGATCGCCCATTGGTAATGGATGTCAGTTGGGCCCTTGGTCTGCGCTGATCGATCGCCCATTGGTAATGGATGTCAGTCGAACTGGCTCAACACTCGTCCTATGGCTCTCCGTAGGCATCTTCGCCATGCTCAGGGACATCCAAGCCCTGATCTTCCACCTCTGGAGACACCCGCAAATCCATCACCAAAGACAGGCCCTTCAGAATCAAAAATGTCCCGATCGCAGCCGTGGCATAGGCTGCAAGCACGCCCACCACGCCAGCCGTGAAGGTTTTCGTTCCGCCATACAGCAGCCCGCTGTCGATGGCTGAGTTCACGGACTTTGAGGCAAACACCCCCGTCAGAATTGCTCCAACCGTGCCACCCACACCATGCACCGGGAAGGTGTCCAAGGCATCATCAAATCCCAGCCGTACCTTCAGGGTGACGGCTCCTAAACAGCACAGGGCCGTAATCACCCCGATCGCCATGGCAGACAGGGGATCAACGAAACCCGCCGCTGGCGTAATACCCACCAAACCTGCCACAAAGCCACTGGCAATCCCGATCGCCGTTGGCTTGCGACCCAACAACCACTCCACCACCGTCCAGGTCAACCCCGCCGCCGCCGTGGAAACCATGGTGGCCGTGAATGCCGTCGCCGCGAGACCGTTAGCAGCAATGGCGCTGCCGGCATTAAACCCAAACCAACCAAACCACAGCAACCCTGTTCCCAACAGCACAAAAGGCACATTATGGGGCACGATCGCCTTGATTTGCCAATCCTTACGCGGGCCCAGCATCCAAGCCGCCACCAGGGCCGAAACACCGGAGCTGATGTGAACCACCGTTCCCCCAGCGAAGTCCAGGGCCCCCATGTTGCCCAGCCAACCTTTGCCCCAAACCCAGTGCGCCAAAGGGCAATAGATTAACGTTGACCACAACACCACAAACCAGAAATAGGCCTTGAAGCTCAAGCGCTCCGCGATCGAACCAGAGACCAGCGCCACCGTAATGATGGCGAACATCATTTGATAGAGGGCAAACACCTGGTGAGGAATCGTTGCCCCGTAGCCCACCGGATCCGGATCGAGACCCACGCCTTGGAAGCCAAACCATTTCAAGCTGCCAATCAAGGCATTGGCTTCAAAGGCAGGTGTCCCGCCGGGGTTGATCACCGTGGGTGCGAAACTCAGGCTATATCCCCACAACACCCAGGTCACGCCCACCACGGCCATCGCAATCAGGCTCATCATCATGGTGTTGAGCACATTGCGCGATCGCACCAAGCCCCCATAGAAAAACGCTAGCCCCGGAGTCATCAACAGCACCAAGGCCGTGGAAACCAGCATCCAAGCCGTGTCGCCCGTGTCGATTTTGGGTGCTTCGGCGGCTCCTTGGGCCGCGGCCGGGTCGGCAAACCAGCCCACCAACAGGCCAGCCCCGATCGACATCAACACAGGAATTCCAAAGGCCACCAACAACTTCAGCCTTGCCCGTTGCACATGGGGGCGCGGCGGGGGCGAAAGCCGTCCAATCTTGGCTAACCAGGCGTGGGAATGGGGGGATTTGTCTGCGTCCGATCGAGGTGAGTACAAGTCAGCCATAGGTATAGCAAGGTATTCAGAATTGTTCGTTATTGTTCGTTGCCGTTGCCTTATGCACAACAAACCCATAAACGGATCTGCGGATTCGAGAAAAAATGGCCTCGAATCCGTTTTTTGGATGGGAAGTTATTTAAGGTTCAAACCATATTGCGCGACCAACCCCTAGAAACTGTATAGAAAGTCACTAATTGCCCAATCTCGCAACGATATTTGATGATTTTCACGAAACACCACTAATATTCACGGGTTGCAACCAAAGCCATGGGCAGTGGACTCCAAGGCAGCCAAACAACCGGGTTGGCAACGGGTTTTTGTGGCAGGCGGCAACAATTGGCCTGGAAAAATTGGGCTGACCCCAATCCTAGGAAGCTGTGCCATTTCCCAAACTGTCCTTGAGTATTTGCCTGCGGGGGCTAGCCGCTCGCCGTCCGATGGCCCGTGAATAAAGGAATTCTGGGTGATTTGCCCGATCGCGCGGGGGAGATTGGTTGAGGGCGATCGGGGCGCTTCAGAAAGCGGTTGGTGGGGGTTTGAGCCGGGGAGCAGGGACAGGATAGGTTGAACCCAGAGTCAGTGAATTTGCGGAAGGTGGCTTGCCCGCCGCTGGTGCAATGGCTGACCTCTGTTTTTCAACCGCTGTTGATCGCCCGTGACTGCCATGGCCACCCCTCTGTCTGCCCGTCCTTACCTCTCCGGTTTCGAGGCCCTGTCGGCCCAAGAACGCGCTCAATTGCACCCGGACGCGGTTCCTTTTCAGCTAGCGGCTGCTTTAACCACGGCCAAGGAAACGACCAAGGGCCGATCGCGCGGGGTGGTGATTTGTCTCCATGGGTTCACTGCCATGCCCTACGGGGTGGGGCCTGTGGCCCGGGCGATCGCGCAGCAGGGGTTGGATGTGGTTGCGCCTTTGCTGCCGGGCCATGGCTGGCGCGATCGCCCCGTTCAGGAACGGGAAATTGCAAAAATCACGCCCGATCGACTGTTGGCGGCGGCCCGAGACGAAGTGCGCCGGGCCCGGGAGCAATATGACTTTGTGGCCATGTACGGTGATTCCATGGGCGGCGCGATCGCCCTGATTCTGGCGGCGGAAGGTTTGCTCGATGCCTGTGCGGTAACGGCTCCGGCGCTGCAACTGCCCTTCCGAGGAGCCGTCTTGGCGCGATATTTGGGCTGGCTCAATTTTTCAATTCCCAAGCGTCTGAATCGCCGGTTCTATGCCCCCTGCTATGAGTTTGAAAATGCGCGGGCGGGGCGGGTGCTCTGGCGCTTGTCGCGACGGGCCAAGGCGGGACTGGAGCGGATCACCTGTCCGGTGTTTGTGGCCCATTCCCACGCCGATCGCACCATTGCCTACCAGGCGGCGGAGTGGGTGCGCGATCGGGTGGCGGGCCCGGTGGAATTGCAATGGTTTGATCGATCGGGCCATGTGTTGCCCTTGGATGTGGAGGGGCCGGCGGTGGCAACGGCCATTTCTCAATTCTTTCAGCAGCAATTTTCTCAGCAGCAGTTTTTTCGCCCCCTCGAAAGCCCAACCCCCCAATCCTTAATAACCGCCAAGCCCAAACAGATTGAGTCGAAATCCCGATTGGGCGATCGGCCTTGGTCTGGCGGGCCGGAGACCACCGCCATTGATTTTGCTTTTAGCTAGCTGCGATGAATTCGTGCTTTGGGAAATGGTTTGCCAACCTATTGCATGGATTGCAAATTAATCCGCGGATCCACAAATTTCAGCAACAAATCCGCCAACAAATTTCCCAAAATCAACATCACTGCACCCATCATCAAACTCGCCATCGTTAAGTACAAGTCTTGGACTTGAACCGCCTGCAAAATCAGCCGACCCAAGCCCGGCCAGTTGAAGAAATATTCCGTGATGAACGCACCGCCCAGCAGGCTGGAAAATTCAAAGCCCAAGAGCGTAATCAACGGGTTCACCGCATTGCGCAGCGCATGGACATAGATCACGCGGTCTTCGGGCAATCCCTTGGCCCGGGCAGTGCGGATATAGTCTTGGCGCAACACATCCAGGAGCTGACCGCGCATCAACCGCTGCAAACCGGCAAAACCAGTGATGCTGAGGGCAATGGTAGGCAAGATGGAATGCCAACCAATGTCTAAGAGTTGCTCGATCGGGGACAGTTCACTGAAATTCAGGCTGGTCATGCCCCCCACGGGCAACAGGGGCGAGAGATTTTGGGCCACAAACAGCAACAGCAGGGCCGTGATGAAGCTGGGGAAGCCTTGCCCCAGATAGCTAATCACCTGCAAGGCGCGATCGACCCAGCGGTTGTGGTGAATGGCGGCCACAATCCCAAGCGGCAGGGCGATCGCCCAGGTGGCCAGCAGCGACAGCACCGCCATGTAGAGAGTGGCGGGAATTCGTTCCGCCAGCAGGGATGTGACCGATCGTTGATAGACAAAACTCGTGCCGAAGTTCCCTTGGGACACCACCTGACCCAACCAGCGCAAATATTGCTCAAGGGCGGGGCGATCCAAACCAAATTGCTTGGTGTAGAGGGCGAGGGTGTCGCGGCTGATTTGTGGATTTTGGGCGATCGTGTCCAAATAGCTGCCGGGAGCCAGATCCACAATCACAAAGCACAGGGCCGAAGCCAACAGCAAGGTTAAGAGGGCTTGCAACGTGCGCTTGAGAATGTAGGTGCTGGTGTCTCCTGTGGCGATCGCCCAAAGCCGCTGAAGCAACTGTGCAAGGTAATCGTCTGGTTGTGAAACCCGCTTTGAAACCGGCATGGCATTTGTGGTGGATTAGCCCCGTGGCGTGGCCCCAATGACGGCTCGACAGGGGCCGGCCCTGGGGCCCACCCCGATCGCTGTCAATCGATGGTCTGGACAACAGGATACCCAAGAATCAACGATCCGTCCTCCGCTGGGGTCTGGGAGTTCGTGGGCTAATCAACGGCATCTTCCAAAGACCCAACCCCAGCGCAATCAGAGCTTTCGGCAGACCAGCGCAAAACAATTTGCAAATTGCGGCATTGCTGCTAATATTAACTTCGCTTACCTGGAGAGGTGGCAGAGCGGTTGAATGCGCTTGACTCGAAATCAAGTTTGGCGGCAACGTCAACGGGGGTTCGAATCCCCCCCTCTCCGTCGGAGACAGGAAACGATCGCAAATTAAGACCGAGCGATCGTTTTTTTGTCGTTTCCCAATGCTTCCCAATTCTGAAACCTGACTCTGGGCAGAAGCCAAGGGTTAACCAACGACCATGTCGAGCGCTAGTGGGCCACCACTTGGTTGTGTTGATGGCGCTTGAGGGCGGCGAGCACCTTGTCAGGAGTGACCGGCTTGCTGACAAAGCTGCTTGCGCCCGAAAGTTTGGCCCTTGCCCGATCGAACAACCCATCCGCACTCGTCAGCATCACGATCGACGTGTGGCTAAGCTGTTGCACGCGCCGCAACTGAGCACAAAGCTCATGCCCATTAATCACCGGCATCACCACATCCAAAAACACCACATCAGGCTTGGCTTCAATCACCTTGGGCAGCGCCGCCAAGGGTTCAAAACAGCCTAAAAACTGGTGACCATTGCCAATCACTATTTTTTCGATCTTTTCGCAGATTTTGGGATCATCATCCACACAAGCCACCTTTAGGGAAAAACTAGCCTGCGGCGCTTGGTGGCTCATTTCCAAGTCCGGTAACTCAATTACGGCTAACTGTTTGCGTTGCCAAAGGAGCTGAAACACCTTGAGCACACCCCCCAAGTTGGCATAGTTAGGATCCAGCTTGGCCACAATGTCCCAGAAGGTGCGCTTACCATCCAACAGGGGAGCCAGGGTCATGGTGGTGGAGGTGTCGGCGGCGGTTTCATTGCCCGGGAGATAGATCCAGCCCCGATCGGCCCACAGCGGATTGAAGGGCAATCGTTGCCAATGGCGCTGCAGATTGTAGGCGCGGGTGAGGGCTTCGCCCATCAAAGCAGAGGAGAGGGGCAGGTTAGGGTGAATGGGATCGATCGGCTGGGCAATCCACTGAAAACGCGCGGAGGGTTGGTCAACCACAAAAAACACCTCGATCGCCGCTTGCATCACGATCGCTTGGGCCCGCTCGATCGCCAACAACTCCTCCACCAGCGCCTGCTCCAGGCAGCGCACCTCCCAAAGGGGATCACTCAAATTCTGCTTCGTGGCTGCCACCAGCCTATTCCATCCCTCACGCGCCTGCGACTCCGTGCGCAGCTTGATTGCCCGCTGCAACCGTCGCAACCGATGGCGATTGCCCGTACACCAGGTCAGCCGCCCACGATAGAGCCAAATTTGCCAACGATGGTGATCCAGCTCCACGTTCAGGTAACCCGTTGCCTGTTGTCGATAGGCCAGCAGTAGAAATGAACGCAATTGCGAGTCATGGAAGTTTTCTGGCATGGCCTTGAGGAAATTTTCTGGCATGGCCCTGAGGGATCAATCTCCAACTTGGTGAATACGGAAACCCCGCCAGCAAGCTTTTTAGTGAGTACTCTTATAAAAACACTGAAGTTATCAAACGAAAATGATCAAATCATGATCATTTCACAACATTCGAGAATTTTCTAGCCTGCTCTAGGGGTAAGTCTGAACAGCCTTGAATTAGCTCCGCGAATTAGCCCCATCTTGGCTGATCCTCTTCTTTCAATTGGCACAATCTGGCTCACGGCGCTGGGCAATCTTACACAACTCATCCATTAATTTCGTTATGACTCAGATCTTGATTTTGGTCATACTCATAATGAGTTGTCGATCATGGTTGACAACATCTCCAGTGATCGCCGCTACAATAGTCTGTAGATGGCAAAGCAGAAGACTAAGTTAGTCATGAAAGCCATCAACAACACTGTTCCAATCCCAAGTTTCAGTCCTCAACCTCAGCCAGATCATTTCAGCCAGTTCTGGATCATGCTGGCTCATTTAGGCTGAACGATTGCGTTACTCATGGTTTTTATCAACCCAACAACAATGCTCCATTGGGCAACTGGCTTGTGGGTAACCAATGACTAATCAATCTTTGCACTCCCTGATGTCTTGCGCCGAATCCGTTACCCGTTCCCTATCAACCTTGGAGATTGTCTCTCAAAACTTCCAGCCCTTGAGGTCAATTGTCTGGTAGCTGGTTGGCTTCAGGGGAAAAAGCACAGCCCAGGAAAATTCCTCGCGGTCACTGAGTATTTTGGAGAATGATCTCATGAGCGATCGGTGCGTTGGTACGACTCACCCCATCCTAGAGCAAAATGCTAAACGGCTGTCATTCAAACCGTGATTGTGGCGGTTTGGATTTTTCAATTAATTCAGCCCCAAAGTTGCCAAATTCGCTCAATAACGTCCCTAAATTAACACCACGTCAAATTAACCTGGTGCTGATGTCATGGGCTGCTATGGGGCAGTGGCGGCCTAATTTGCGTGATGATTTGCGTGATTTCACTGAAAAAATTTCCCCTGAAAAATTGTGGGTAACAGAACGATGCAACTGAAACGCTTAGGACATGTGGCGATCTGTGTTCAGGACATTGCCAAGGCCGTGGAATTCTACAAGGACTTGGGAATGGAGGTGGCCTGGCAAGATCGAGATTGGGCCTATCTGAAGGCGGGTGAAGATGGGTTGGCGCTGCTGAGTCCGGAATATGACCAAGCGGGGCCGCACTTTGGTTTCATTTTTGACCAACGTGCTGAGATGGAAACGGCCTACGAGGAATTGCAAGCGAAGGGAGTCTATGTGACGCAGGTGCATGAACACCGGGACGGCACGGCTTCATTTTACGGTCGTGATTTGGACGGCAACTGGTTTGAGTATCTCTATGAGCCAGCGCCAGTGCCAGCGGCAGTCTAGTTCGCAGGTTGCGCGATCGTGATGGCGGCGGGGGAGATGGGCGTTGTGCTGAATCTGCCCATCTCTCCCGTGTTTCTAGTTGCGCGATCGGGGCAGGGTTCCTCTAACTTGACAGCTCCAAAATTTGGACAGCAGCAAATTTCAGCTACTGCTTGAAAGACCCTTTAAACTTAACGCTGACTGACATTCGAAAGCCGGTGAGGGGATTTGAACCCCTGACCGCTCGATTACGAATCGAGTGCTCTACCACTGAGCTACACCGGCTTGCCCCAAAAGGCGCTTAAAGAGTATAGCAGCATTGGCCCAAATGGCTACAAATCGCAAGAAGAATTTTTCTGGTTTCCCAGGGCGCTGGTTGCAACGGCTCTGGTGAACCGGGCGATCGCGCGTTGCTAGGGGTTGGGTCGTGAGGTTGGATTGACCCGATCGCCCGATGAGACTCCCGATCGCCCGAAATGCGGCATCGGCCCCAATTTATCCGACAATTAAGCACTGCCTTTTCCGTTAACGTTTTGAACTCCCTGTTACAGCTCAGCGGGGAGGGTTAGGCAATGGGCTGATGGCGATTTTGTTCTGTTAAGTCGGGGGTGATGAGGCGCTCATGGCGGTTTTACATGGTAGCTGGCAACTGGGAGAGCAGGCTTTGTTTCTGTGGGCAGAGGCCTGGAAACCGACGGTTGGGAAGCCGCCGACCCAGTGGCAGGTGCCGGATCACCCTCGATCGCTCTCGGCAAAGGAATTGAAAGCTTGGTTGCCCACGCTGGTGGAAAGCGGTTGCTTGAAGCCGGGGGCGATCGAGCGGTTGAAGGATTGGTCTGCCAAGTGGCGGGCGATCGGGCTGCCCACATTGCGCGGCAATGGGACTCCCCTGCTGGCGGGAGCAACGGTGGAGCCAGAACAGTTCGATCGCCTGGAAATTAATCTTTGGTGGGTGGAAGGGCTTTGGGTTCCGGCGGCGCTGGTGCCTGATTTGTTGCAGGGGTTGCCCTTGGCGGCCGATGAAACGCCGATCGCGGGCGATTTGCGCTTTTGGAGCCATGCGGCCCGCTGGGGACTGGATTTGGTGGCTCGGGCCAAGGCAGTGCCCACCCTTGCACCGACGGCGGAGGGAGTTGCCCGATCGCGCTGGCAACCGCTGTTGGAAGGGGCGGTGGATCGATCGCGCCTGGAGCACTTCACGCAACAGATGCCCAGTAGCTGCCGATTTTTCCAAACCCTGGAGCGACCGGTGGAGCAGCGGGCCACGGCCAGTAATGCCCGATCGCTCCGAGGCTCTAGCGGCCCCGTGCGGATCAGCACGTTTCAGCCCATTTCGATGCAACTACCGGCCGTGCCAGCGGCGCTGCTGTCGGACTTTTTGGGCGAAATGGTCGATGCTCGACTGCGGGCCACGGCGGCCACGCTGCCCTTGCCCGGGGAGCGGCGCGTGGGGGGACGGGGAGCGGCCCGAGGCGGCCTGACCACCGCGATCGGGTTGCCGCCCGTGGCCCGCGATTGGTTGAGCGCATTGGGCCAAGCCAATGGCACTTGCCAAAGCGCCCTGACAGAGTTGGTGCCCTTGGCGCGGAGTTTGCAAACCTGGTTAACTCCCCTGGCGATCGATCCGGCCACCATTGCCGGGTTCTGTGCGGCTTTTCGGTTGCACCCGCCCCAACCCTCGGCCGATCGCTGGTATTTGGAATATGGCCTCCAATCGATCGACCAAGCCGGGGTTTGGATTCCAGCCCAGCAAGTGTGGCGATTCCCAGTGGAGCGGCTGCGATCGGGCGATCGGGTGGTGAATCGGCCCCAGGAAACCCTGTTGCGGGGTTTAGGGTTGGCGGCGCGCCTTTTTCCTGCCCTGGAAGCCACCTTGGATTTACCCATGCCCAGCGGCTGCGAGCTATCGGCCGTGGAAGCCTATCAATTCGTGCGGCTCTATGCCCAACGATTCCAAGACAACGGCTTGGGGGCCCTGTTGCCCGCCAGCCTACGGAATCAAACCAGTTACCGTCTGGGGGTGCGGTTGTTGGCCGGCGATCCCCTCGCCACCGATCGCCCCAACTTGGGTCTGCGCAATTTGCTGAACTTTCGCTGGGAACTGTCCTTAGGCGATCGGGCCCTCAGTGCCCAGGACTTTGAAACCCTGCTGGCGAAGACAGACCTCGACACCATGCCCCTGGTGGAAATTGGGGGCGAGTGGGTGGAATTGCGGCCGCATGAAGTACGCGCTGCCCGGGACTTTTTGGCCAAGCGCCAGGGAAACCTAAACCTCACGCTAGATGAGGCCCTGCGGATCACGACCGGCGAGAACGCCACGATCGATAAGTTGCCCGTGGTGCAATTTGAATCCTCGGGCGCAGTGGCGGAGTTAATGAACGCCTTGGGCGATCGCGCGGCCATCGAACCTGTGATCACGCCCCCGAAATTCCAAGGTCAACTGCGCCCTTACCAAGAGCGCGGCGTAGCTTGGTTGTCCTTTTTGGAGCGTTGGGGTCTGGGGGCCTGTTTGGCGGACGACATGGGCTTGGGTAAAACCCCCAGTACGATCGCCTTTCTGTTGCATTTGCGCGATCGTGCGGCCCTGGTTGGGCCCGTCCTGCTGGTTTGTCCCACCTCCGTTTTGGGGAACTGGCAACGGGAATTGGCAAAATTTGCCCCCGATTTGCGTGTGTTGCTACACCATGGCGATCGCCGCTTGAAGGGCAAGGCCCTGGCACGGGCCGCCGAAGACCTGGACGTGGTGCTAATCAGCTATTCCCTGGTGTTTCGGGATGAAATGACCCTCCAGGCCGTGCCTTGGTGTGGCATTGTGCTGGACGAAGCCCAAAACATTAAGAATGCGGAATCCAAGCAATCTCAAGCCGTGAAGCGCTTGGCGGCCGTTGCCGACGACGACAGCAGCGAGGAACCGCGTCCCGTGCCCTTCCGCATTGCCCTGACCGGGACTCCCGTGGAAAACCGCCTGGCGGAACTGTGGTCAATCATGGACTTCCTGAATCCAGGCTATTTGGGAACCCAGACCTTCTTTCAGCGCCGGTTTGCCACCCCGATCGAGCGGTTTGGGGATGGCGCTTCCCTGCAAACCCTGCGATCGCTCGTTCAGCCCTTTATTTTGCGTCGCCTCAAAACCGACAAAACCATCATTCAAGATCTGCCCGAAAAGCAAGAATTCAACCTGTTCTGTGGCCTTTCCGCCAGCCAAGCGGAACGCTACCAAGCCTTGGTGGACGAAGCCCTAGCCGCGATCGAATCCAGCGAAGGGATCCAGCGACGGGGGCAAATTTTGGCCCTGTTGGTGAAGCTGAAGCAGGTCTGCAACTACCCCGCCCTGGTGGGGGGCGAAGGGGAACCGGAACCGAGCGATCGGGCCCCGAAGCTGGTTCCCACCGAGTCGCCCAAATTGCAGCGGTTGGGCGAAATGCTCGAGGAAGTGGTGGCCGAGGGCGATCGGGCCTTGATTTTCACCCAATTTGCCCGTTGGGGCCATTGGATGCAAGCCTATCTGCAACAGCATTTGGGACGGGACGTGCTGTTCCTGCATGGTGGCACTCCCCAAAAACAGCGCGACACCATGGTTGAACGCTTCCAAAACGATCCCCAATCACCGCCCATCTTTATCCTGTCCCTCAAGGCCGGCGGCACGGGCTTGAACCTGACTCGGGCTAACCACGTGTTTCACTTCGATCGCTGGTGGAATCCCGCCGTGGAAAACCAAGCAACCGATCGCGCCTTCCGGATTGGGCAAACCCGCAACGTTCAGGTTCACAAATTTATCTGCACCGGCACACTGGAAGAGAAAATTCACGACCTGCTCGAAAGCAAAAAAGTCCTCGCGGAGCAGATTGTGGGAACCGGCGAAACCTGGCTCGGAGATTTGGACACCGATGCCCTGCGGGATCTGCTGCTGCTCGATCGAGCGGCCATCATCGAAGATCGCTAAATTCCAAAATTCCAGTCAAAACAAGAGCGCCACCCATCCGGGCAGCGCTCCTGTTCAAACTTAGGGCGGGATTTATTTGTATGAATAATTCCCTGCTTGCCCGAGAGCGAAGTCTATTGGTGAAGGGTCTTTAAACAGTACGAGCTGAACCGATACTTTTTTGCTAGCAAACGCTAACAAATACATAAGTCGAGATGGTCTCTCAACCAAGGCGTATCAACCAATGCCCGCAGGAAAGTCCCACGAGCACTATTTAGATCCCGCTTCATTGACCGGAGTCCAATGAAGCCAATTCCCCTTGGTTTTCGGGCTGAATAGGCTACATGCGAGTACTAGCATACATCGGCAAATGTTAGCAAACCGGTTACTGCCGATTAACCCCATTGAGCTGATACCTAACGGGGCAAAATCCCCACAGGTTGAATGAACAAGGGCCTTTATTTGGGTGACCCCTTTTTATCTGAGAACCAGTTTTCCATAAAGTGGGGTCACTGGGGAAGTTCCTCAACTTTTCTTTAAAATTCCCTGAACCGCCCTCGGGGCAACCCCTTCAGCCCAGCGAATTTCCCGCAATTCAGGCAACTGGTATCAATTTTGTCTTCATCTAAATTGCAAAAAGCCTGCCCTGAGGGAAGAGCAGGCCCGGTTCATCCAGTTTTGCTAGGCAGGGGTTGAGATGAGTTGGAAGGCTAGCTGAGGGAAACCAATCCCTAGGGCCTGTCGCCATTTTCTAGGATCAGGCGGAAATGATCGATTTTCCATGTCCTAGTCGTTGTAACAAGGGGCTTAAGCCCCTTGTCCCCCACGATCTGCCAACGGTGGAATCAGGGTTTCAGGCGACTCGACGACAAGCTCTAGGCTTCCTCTTCCTCCTCGTCTTCCTCAAAGTCCTCTTCATCGCTGAAGAGAGCCTCGACGATTTCGTTGGCACGCTCGTCAGAAACACCCAGCGCCGTTTGCAACTCATTCAAGTAGTCTTCTTCTGATTCGGGGACTTCGCCATCGGCGGCCACGATCAGAATGGCGGTGATTAGGGCAATTTCTGCCAAATCTTCATTTTGGGTGACCACTGTTAAGGCACTGCCCAGGAGGGTCTGCACATCGGAGGCTTCCGAGGCTGCAACCACTTTATCGACTATCTCGACGAGTTCGTCATCGGAATAGTCTTCAAACAGTTCAAATTCCGCTGCAACATCGGCCAGCAATTCGGCCTCGATGTCTTCGACGGACTCATCAACGATCATGGTGATTAACCCGATCGCAATGATTGCCTCTTCAGGTGTTAAATCAATCAGATCGGAATCCGCTTTCGCAGGCAGATGACGAGGCATAAAAACGTCCTAGTCTCTCAAAAGTTTGGAAATACTGAGGCGCAATCGAGCGGCTTTGGCCGGCAACCACAGCCCCAAGCTAATTTTTCTGCTTGGGGATGTCAAGCAAATTGTGAATCATCCCCGAAGGTAAGCACCGTTGGGGTTTGGTCAGTTGCAATGGGGGGCGATCGCCCTAGGCCGATCGGGCAAGGCCTAAAGATCCGAGAACCCCTTCTTTTTCTTGCCGGGCTTTTTCTTTTTCTTGGCCGCATTGGGATTGTTATAGCCTCGGAAACCCGGTGCAGGCATTTGCCCCATCGGATTACCCAGACCCATGGGGTTACCGCCACCCATGCCACCCATGCCACCGCCCATACCGCCAAAGGGATTCATGCCCCCAAAGGGGTTCATACCGCCCATGCCCGGGAAGCCCATTTGCCCCGACCCCAATTGCTGCATTAGGGTACGCATCTTTTGGAAGTCGGACACCAGGCTGCTCACGTCCTCTTCCTTGAGGCCGGAACCGCGAGCAATCCGGCGGCGGCGGCTGGGGGTGCTGGCCAACAAATCTGGGTTGCGGCGCTCTTCCAAGGTCATGGATTTAATGGCTGATTCGGCCACCTTGAGGCGGGCCTCCCCTTCCTCCAGGTGTTCGGCTTTGATTTTGCCGCCCAAACCGGGGATCAGCTTCACCATGCCTGCGAGCGATCCCATGCTCTTCATTAGGCGGGTTTGCTTCAGGAAATCGTCAAAGTCGAATTGGGCCGTGAGGATTTTTTCCTGCATCTTGACCGCATCGGACAAGTCCACGGCTTCCTGGGCTTTTTCCACCAGGGTCAGCACGTCGCCCATGCCCAAAATGCGGGAGGCCATCCGATCGGGATAGAAGGGTTGCAGGGCTTCGACCTTCTCGCCGGTTCCGATGAATTTGATCGGCTGGCCAGAAATTTGCCGAATCGAAAGGGCGGCCCCACCCCGCGCGTCGCCGTCCATTTTGGTCAGGATCGCACCTGTGATCCCCACCGCATCATTAAAGGCTTTGGTCAGGTTGGCGGCTTCCTGACCGATCATGGCATCCACCACCAACAGGATTTCGTGGGGTTGCACGGTGTCTTTGATTTGCACCAGCTCGCCCATCATCGCCTCGTCAATTTGCAGGCGACCGGCGGTGTCAATCAACACGGTGTCAAAGCCTTCGGCCTTGGCTTTTTCGACCCCTTGGCGGGCAATTTCCACGGGGCTGATCTCGGCTCCCAGATCGAAAACGGGGATGTCGATTTGTTTGCCGAGGGTTTTGAGCTGGTCGATCGCGGCGGGCCGGTACACGTCGGCGGCCACCATCAGGGTCGATCGCTTTTCCTTGCGCAGGTGCAGGGCTAGCTTGGCGGTGGCGGTGGTTTTCCCGGCCCCTTGCAAGCCGGCCATCAGCACGATCGTGGGGGCCGTTGCCGCTTGGGCTAGGGGTTCGTTACTTTCACCCATCAAAGCGGCTAGTTCGTCGTAAACCACCTTGATGAACTGCTGGCCGGGGTTCACGCCGGAAACCACTTCAGCCCCTTGGGCCCGGGTTTCCACATCGGCAATGAACTGCTTGACCACTTGCAAGTTCACGTCGGCTTCTAGCAGTGCCCGCCGCACGTCCTTGAGCGCGTCTTGGATGTTGGCACTGGAAATTTTGTCCTGGCCACGAAGTTTTTTCCAGGCGGATTCAAAGCGTTCGGCAAGAGCGTCAAACATGGGCAGGGCGTGTTCGGGTGAGTCGGGTCGATCGCGCCGGGTCGGGAAATGGGCAAGACCTGCCCCGATCGGCGCGGAGTTTTTCAGCGAGGGATTTAATGCGTATTGATGATAGCGCGGTGGGCGATCGCTCGCGGCCGGCACGACCGATCGAACGCCTCCTTAGACCTGAGGCGGCGGCGGACTGGAGGATCCTGCGGGGCGATCGGGCCGTGCATCGGGGCCCAAGTCGGGAGTCACCGGATCCGCAACCATCTGGTCTACCACCATGGCGGCCGACGCGGGGCGATTTGTGATGGGTAGACGATCCGTTTCGTGATCTGAGGATTCGTCAGGATCGTGATCGCTGGAATGATAGGGATTGATGGATGGCGGTTGCTGGTTAGCCTGTCGAATGAGCCAATAGCTGGCAGAAAGGGCCACGATGGCCAACCCCAGTCCAATTAGCTCTAGACCGTCAATTTTGGATAGATCCAGAATGATGATTTTTCGGGCGACGGCGGTGAGAGAAGTCGCCACTACCAACTCCACTTGCACCACATGCTTGCGCAAATAGGCGGTGATGTTTTCTAGAATTTCTAGGGCAATGAGGATACTGAGCAGTGAGCCAAAAATCTCTTGCAGAGATGAGTTGAAAAAGCCTAGGGGCGATCGGAATAATTGCCCAGAAAGCAACAGAATTAAATCCACTGTTGCCACGATGATCACCATGATCGTGGCTAGGGACAGGGCCCGAGAGATGATCCCTTCAATGCCATCGGCCAGTTTCAAAAATTCCCGATCGTGATAGCTGGCCCGAATCATCCAACGTACCAATCGATTGAGAGAAAAAGATTTAGCAGAACGGCGCATGAGAAATCTCAAAAAGTCAGGTTGAAAGTTAAGTTGAGCGTCAGGCTCAGTAATCGTCTGGCAATGGCTCAGAAGTTGAGTTAAATGTCAGGCGCAATCATGACCTGGCAATCACCCAAAAATAGATTTGCAAACTGTTTGATCAACCGTTTGCAGTAGAATGCCAAGCGCGATCGCGCTGCGGAGTTGAACCATTGGGCTACCCATCAGAATCATCATCCCCCGTTCCGAGTCCGGTGAGTGAACCTTGGACGGACGAAACGGACGAAACAGATCATCCCCTGGATTTATCGCGAAATCCAGCGCGAGACCCAGCGCGAGACTCATCGCTCGATCCGTTGCTCGATCCGTCGGTAGACCCTGGAATGGATTTCACAGAACTGGAAGCGGCGGACGAAAGCAACTTGGCGATCTATGCCTGCACGGCCGATCACCCGGAGCGGCTCGATCGCTTTCTGGCGGCTCAGTGGCCCAATTTGTCTCGATCGCGCTTTCAAAAGCTGATTGAAGCGGGCCAAGTGCAGGTGAATGATGCGTCCTGCACCAACAAGCATGGGGAGGTGAAATCGGGCGATCGCATTGTGGTGACCATTCCGCCCGATCGACCCCTGAGCTTGGAACCCCAGGCGATCCCGCTGGATATTTTGTATGAAGACTCGCAGGTGATTGTGATTAACAAACCGGCGGGCATGGTGGTGCATCCGGCTCCGGGGCATCCGGACGGCACGATGGTGAATGCGCTCTTGGCCCACTGCAAAACCCTGCCGGGAATGGAAATGCCGTCGATTAATGGCGTGCAGCGGCCGGGGGTGGTGCATCGGCTCGATCGGGACACCACGGGCGCAATTATGTTTGCCAAAACCGACTTGGCCAATCAACACCTACAAGCCCAGTTGCGCTACAAGGTGGCCCAACGCACCTATTTGGGGATTGTCTATGGCGCGCCTCGGGACGATCGGGGGGTGGTGGATCTGCCGATCGGGCGGCATCCGGTCGATCGCAAAAAACAGGCGATCGTTCCCGTTGAAAAAGGCGGCCGCAAGGCAATCACCCATTGGTTCATCGAAGAACGCTTGGGCAACTACACCCTAATTCGCTTTGAGCTGCAAACGGGTCGCACCCACCAAATCCGTGTCCACAGTGCCGAACTGGGCCACCCGATCGTCGGGGATCCGGTCTATGGCTCGGGCCGCAGCATTGGGGTGAATTTACCGGGGCAGGCGCTCCATGCTTGGAAACTCCGGTTTCAGCATCCCTTGAACTACGAATGGATCGATACGGAAGCGCCCTTACCGGAACATTTCCAAACACTGCTGGAGGTGCTGCGTCGCCGATCGGGGCCGGTGTTTTAGAGTTCTGCTGAGGTCATGCTCCATACAACAACAGGGACACGACTCGATCGCGCCCCTGCTGCTTTGCAAATTTGCCAGTATCGGAAAGCCCTTGAAATATCGGAAAGCCCTTGAAATACTTGAAAATACTTGCAAATACTGACCAATCGTGATCAATCCAACTGGATTTACCACTTCAAAAGGTTGAATTGCTCCATGTCGATCGTGTCGCGGTTGCGGTAAATCGACAGGACGATCGCCAAACCCACAGCCGCTTCGGCCGCCGCGATCGTAATCACAAACACCGCGAACACCTGACCCTTGATCCCTTGGGGATCGAGATAGTTAGAAAAAGCCATCAGGTTCAAATTTACGGCGTTGAGCATCAGCTCGATCGACATCAACACCCGAATTGCATTCCGGCTGGTGACCAGGCCAAAAATTCCGGTGCAAAATAGCGCCGCCGCTAATAGCAAAAAATATTCCAGTTGCATTGCTTGCTCCTGCTGAAAACTGCCTTGAAGTGCTGGGGCAAGGGGCTTAAGCCCCTTGTCTAGTTTGGGTGGGCAACTAGCGATCGACTAGCGATCAGTCGGCAGCCCTTGCCTGATGGGGATGGGCAACTAGCGATCGGTGGCGGCCAATTCTTTCGGCCGCTCCGGCAACGCCAATTCCGTTTCCGTCGGTTGGCCCGTGGTGGGGTCATCCACCAGCAGATCGCGACGCGCCAGGACGATCGCCCCAATCATCGCCATCAGCAGCAACACCGAAGCCACTTCAAAGGGCAACAGGTAATCGCTAAAGAAATGCTTGGCCAAGGTGACGATCGAGGATTCCACCGTTTGGAAATCCGTAGCCAACTGCCAAGGACTGGTCAGCACCACCGCCGCCAACAGGGCAAATAACCCCGCACAAACCAGCGCCGTCACCACCTGCCGCAGCAGGGCCCCGGCCGCCGGTACGTAGTCTTCGCGCTTGTTCACGAGCATCACCCCAAACAGGATCAGCACGTTCACCGCACCCACATAGACCAGAATTTGTGCCGCCGCCACGAAATCCGCATTCAGCAGCAAATACAGACCGGCCATGCTGATGAAGGTTAACCCCAGCAAAAAGGCCGAGTAGACGATGTTGCCAGCCAGCACCACACCCAGGGCCGAACCCAACATCATCAGGGCCAAAATTGCGAATGACCCCAGTTGTACGCTTTCGCCTAAATTCACCGTTACCTCCGCTCCGTAATTTCCCTACTTCTCAATCGCGATCGCTGGACTTATCCCAAGGCTGAGGGCGCAAGCATTGCGCCCCTACTGGATGGGTCTTACGACTCGGGCTTGTCCTTTTCCAGGGTGGCCAGAATTTCTTCCGGGCGACTGCCGGCCCGTTGGGATCCGGCGGGCAAATCGTGGGGATCAATCACCCCAGAAGGCAAGTAGGCAAACTCCCGCAGCGGCGTAACCATCGGATCGTTCGTCACCTTGTAGGGCAAGCGACCCAGGGCCACGCTGTCGAAGTTCAAATCGTGGCGATCGAAACTCGCCAGTTCGTATTCTTCCGTCATCGACAGGCAATTGGTGGGGCAATATTCCACGCAGTTACCGCAGAAAATGCAAACCCCGAAATCAATGCTGTAGCTCTTCAGTTCTTTCTTCTTGGTGGCTTTATTAAATTCGTAGTCCACCACGGGCAGGTTAATTGGGCAAACCCGCACGCAAACTTCGCAGGCAATGCACTTGTCAAATTCGTAGTGAATTCGACCCCGGTAACGCTCCGAAGGCACGAGCTTTTCGTAGGGATATTGCACCGTCACGGGGCGGCGCTGCATGTGGTCGAACGTCACCGACAGGCCTTGGCCGATGTATTTGGCCGCTTGGACTGCCTCGCCAGCATAGTCGCTGACTTTCTTGAGGAAGTTCAGCATGGTGTTTGCCTCTCTGTTAACAAGATTGCGGGTAACAAACGTTGGTTCGCGTTCAGTCAGTCCAACCTTGGGGCGGGCGGCGGGCCCGCCGGATCATTTCGCTGTTGCGCGTTTTGCGGTTGCGCGGTGCTTCCCGATCGCCCCCATCCGAACCCTTCGGGGATCTCGGAACGGTTCGGGTGCAAGGGGCGAAGCAAAGCGGACGGGGCTGGGGTTTTGGGCCCAGTTAGCCGCCGAAGAAGGCCGGGAAGCTGAGTTTCAGGGCCGCCGTCAGCAGCAAGTTAGCCAGAGCGACCGGCAGCAGGAACTTCCAACCCAGGTTCAACAGTTGGTCAATCCGCACCCGGGGAACCGTCCAGCGCAGCAACACCGCCAAGAACACCAGCAAATAGGTCTTGAACAGCACCATCACGATGCCGAGGGCGGCGGCAATGATTTGCACCCAAGCGGCACTCAGATCCAAGCCCAGGGTTCCGGCCAACCATTCGATCGAGACGGGCGATTCCCAACCCCCCAGGTACAACACTGCCACCAGCAGCGCCGACAGGGTGAGGTTCACGTAAGACCCCAAATAGAACAGGGCAAACCGCATCCCGGCATATTCGGTTTGGTAGCCGGCCACCAGTTCTTCTTCTGCTTCTGGCAAGTCGAAGGGCAACCGTTCGCATTCCGCCAAGGCCGCAATCCAGAAGATCAGGAAGCCCAACGGTTGCCGCCAGACGTTCCAACCCAGGATGCCGTAGCCCGATTGCTGATCCACGATGTCCACGGTGCTCAGGGAGTTGGACATCATCACGATCGCCAACACGGCCAAGGCCAGGGGAATTTCGTAGCTAATCGATTGGGCAGCGGCCCGCAAACCCCCCAGCAGGGAGTACTTGTTGTTGGACGAATAGCCCGACATCAACAGCCCGATCGGGGCAATGCTGGAGAGGGCAATCCACAGGAACACCCCCAACCCCAGATCGGTGATGTTCACGTTTTGGCCAAAGGGCACAATGATGTAAGACAAAAAGACGGGAACCACCACCAGCGCCGGCCCGATCGTGAACAGCCAAGGATCCGCCTTGGCCGGCACGATGTCTTCTTTAAATAGCAATTTCAGACCATCGGCGGCCGGTTGCAACACGCCGAGGGGCCCCGCATATTCGGGACCAATCCGCTGTTGGGCAGCGGCGGAAATTTTCCGTTCAAGCCACACGACGACGAGCACGCCGACGGTGGCGGTAATCAGCATCAGGAGCAGCGGCAGCGGAATCCACACGGCGCGGGCGAAATCGCCAGGCAGTCCGAAGTCGGCGAGCGCTTGCACGAAGCTGCTTTGGAGGTCGATTCCTTGGTTCATAGCTTCAGCGCGATGAGCGGGTCTGGAGGAAAGCCGGGCCGCGCGATCGCGGCAAGCCAGTGGGGGAAATTGAGCCAAAATTTCCAAGAGAAATTGCTCAAAATCACCCGAAATACGCTAGTGATAGAGGCTAGGCATAGATGTTCAGCGGGCTTTCCGTGCCTAGTATATCGTTGTACGAGAACGGGCCCCGTCTTCGATCGACTGGGGCTGATTGGTTCTGCTGATACGCCCGATTGGCCTAGCATGGGCATCAGCGCGATCGCCCTGTTCATGGCCGCCCGACGCTCGCCACCGGGCCCATGGGGCCAGGTTTGTCTTGTAGGTTTCCAGAATGACTGATTCGTTTCATCGCAACCCCTCCCAACCCTTTCAAGCGGCCAAGGCAGGCCTGGCTCCAGAGGAGGTTGATCGCCTGTTGTTGCAACTGCGGCGCAAGGAAGGATCGTGGGTCGAGTGGGGCCAAGCCTGCCAAAAGCTGCAACAAAGCGGACTGGGGCCCCAAAAAATCTTTGAAGACACGGGCTTTGAGCCAATCCAACAAAACCAAGTGATTGTTGGATCCCAGGTTTACCAAACCCTGCTGAAACTGGATGCGCCGGAGCCGGTGCAAGAGCACTTTGGGCGCAAGGGCAGCGACATTCTGTATGAAATGCGGGTTTTGTCCGAAGACGATCGCCTTTCGACGGCGGCCCTGGTGGTGGAGCGGGGGCTGGATTTTGATGAGGCCCGCGAGGTGGTGAAAGCCTTCAAGGAATTGACCTACCTGAAACAGCAGCCGGAAGGATTTGCGGAGTTGCCGGGGGATGCGCTGGCCTGGCAATGTTGGCGATCGGCCCGGCAGCAAACGGATCTGCAAAGTCGATCGCGCCTGATTGCCAAGGGGTTGCGGTTTGCCCAAACGCCGGAAGCCCGGGCCCAACTGGAAAAGCTGTTGATGGACTTCACGGTGGTGGCTCCCAAGAGTGCCCCCCGAATGCCGGTTTATCGGATTGATTCCGACGAAGAAGAGCCGCGCCTGCTGGCGGTGGCGGGCCAGTTGCCAATGCCCGTGGCGGCCTTGCGAGCTGTGCCCCTGATTGAGTCGGAAGGGCCCTTCGGCATGGTGCGGTTTTCGGGTGAGGGGGCTTGGGTGGCGCTGCCCAATTGGCAGGTGTTGCGCAATGCCGAAGACCCGATCGCCCTGTTGGCCTTGCCGGAACAGTTGCCGGCCGCCCTACCGGACGACCGCCCGGAATCAGTGATGCTGGTGATCGATCGAGCCGATCGCACCTGGCGGGATGATGCCTTTTTTGCGGTGGCTGATGGTGACGAGAACTTAGCCTTTGAATGGTTTGACGCGGAACCCGAGCGATCGCTCCTGGGTAAGCTGATTCTCGTCTTGCGGCCCAAGAAGGGTCTCGATCAGGACTACGCCAAAGAACTCTGGCAAGTGGATGAGTAGCGGTTTTTAGCAACGACTCATTTTGTTCAGTTGCTGCACAAAGACACGCCACAAGAATTCACACAAAAAGTCCGTAGCCAGCCTCAACAGCCATGCTACGGACTCAGTTCGGTGTAAGGAAGCAACGAAAGCGAATGCTAAGTGCAGACCCCCTGAGCACAGAACGCTGATATTCAGTGCATTAACGGTCTTGCCGCGATCGCCTAGAGGCCAAAGACACGACTACGGCCCATTTGGTTGCCGATCGAGCTGAAGGCGTTCCCCGTGGCGTTATTCACCGCAAAGCGACCATTTCCCATAATCCGGTTGTTGCCCGGAGCCGTGCTGGTTCCCAGATCGGGGCGAGCGCGCAAAATCGCCACAATGCCGTCCCGCCCGTTGTTCTCGATCGAGTTATTGCGCAACACCGGCCGCGCTTGGTCAGAAATCACCACGCCATCCTGGTTATTAACGATCGTGTTGTTCACCACCAACGGATTGGCCGTTCCCCCGATCGCCAGGCCAAAGCCCGTTGCTTGAAACCAGCTATCACGAATTTCCCCACCGGCCGCCCGCGTCAGCGCAATGCCATTCCCCTTGTTCTCATGGAACAGGCAGTTTTGAATCGTCGGCGCAGCGTTCCCGGTCACAAAAATGCCATCGCGGTGATTGCCCTTAAACACACTGCGGCGAATCACTGGGTTGGCAGACTCCACCCAAACGCCTGTGCCGCGCGTGTTGCCATTGGTGACGGTGATGCCACTCAGCACGGTGTTGCGTTGCACCCGCACCGCCGCGTTCTGGCGAGCAAAACTGGGGCTAATGAAGCTACCGCCCCCTTGAATGACCGTGTTTTTGCCCTCGGCGGCTTCGTCACCCCGCAGAGTCACCCCTTCCGGAACCATCAGCGGAAACGTTTCACCCGTGGCGGCGCTATAGGTTCCCGGGGCCAACTGCACCACATCCCCCGGCTGAGCTTGGCTGAGGGCGTAGGCGATGGTGCGGAAGGGGGCCCGCTGGCTACCGCTGGGGGCCGTGTCCGCGCCCATGGCAGGGTTCACATGCAAGATGCGGGCATTGCTGGGCAGGGTGCTGGCGATCGACTCGGGGCCGGCGGCTCGCACCGCTTCAGCGGCCATCAGCGGAGTTGCAACACCTTGCACCATCGGCAGCGCCAACAGCAGAGCCAGAATGGTTTGAGCCGAACGGGATTGGTAGATACCTTGGGGGCGCAGCATAGCCATAGGTCGTCTCTGATGGGGGTGTGAAAGGAGCGATTGGATTTGAATCTCGTCTCTTGGGTTCAGATTCCCTGAGCAATTGCCAAATTCCGGAAGCCATTGGCCAGTGGTGCGATCGCCACAGTTCCCCTATTCCACTCGCCCAATTGGCGCGGCGATCGATCCCCGTGCCAGCGTGGTTGGGCAATCCCGTCCCCGCCCGATCGCCCGGCCCCTTCAAAAAATGCCCCAAGCGGTTCCGGATTTTCCCTGGCAATCCAGAAGGATGAGGGTTAATCAACAAATCGCCAAATCCAGAGATCGCCAAATCCAGAGATCGCCAAATCCAGAACGCCAGAGAGATTAATTGATCGATGGCCAAGGAGCGACAGCCTTGGATCATTCTTGGATCGCTCTTGGATTCCTCAGGCGATGCTGTTGCGTTTGCGGGCTTCTTTGTAGGAAGTGCCAATGTTGCTGAGGCCGGCCTTCACCATTTCCCGCTCCAGCAACGAGAAAAACCGGCTGCGATCGCTCCCACGCACCACCGCCTGGTTGTGGGCCTCGGCCAGGGCGATCGGGTAACCATAGCCCTTTTGCACTTGACTGAGAATCAGACTCAAGGACTGGTTCAACAAGGCGCGATCGGTCGCCACCCACTCCGGCATTTCGACCCGCGCCACCTCGGTTCCCACATGCAGGTAACAGAAATAGATTCGGTGGCGGCCATAGTCCTCCAGTACACGAGCATTCGATCGCCACAGGGGCCCTCGCTCACCCGACTCCAGTAACACCGACCACAGGGCCGCATCCCGCAGCGGTTTGAGCCGGTTACAAGGGGCCTCATCAGCTCGCCCAGGACAGTGAGTTTTGCAATCGGGCGTGATTTGATTGCAGGTTTTGAGCCGGAAAAAGTTAGCCGCTTCGCCACTGCGGGGAGCGCTTAGATAGCTGACCAGGGGAATGCCCGCCAACCGCAACCGTTCCCAGGCGGCCAAGATCGGCGGCAAAATCCGATCGACCGCTGTGCTCGGCATTCGATCGAGAAACCAATAGATCAGCGAGCCATCCACCATGGCCAGCGTGGGCGGTGCGTCCTTGCTGTTGCCAGTGGTGATGCTGTGGGCTAAGTCTGTGCCCAAATCCGCCAGGGCTTCCGCCTCGGCCACGGTGCGCCGATGGCCCATCCAATCTTCGGTGCTAATTCCCCACTGGCGGGAAATGTAGAGGTCTTCGGGTTTGTAAAAAATTTCCGGCAAACTATCCAGCATGGGATAGCGCTTTTGGCCGTAGTGCAGGGCCACGCGCCCGGTGTTGATCAAATAGCAGTAGGCAATTTCGTGGTGGCTGGGGGCAATTTGGGAACCATCGGTGGCGATCAGGCTGTGGGCGATCGGGGCGGAGCCAATGGGTTCGCGCTTGTCCAAGGGTTCGATCGGCTCGGCCGCCACAAATTCCAGGCGATCGCGCCATTGGTGAAGCTGCCCCACCCAATAGTCCTGTTCCGGTTGCACTTGAGCCAGCAATTCTTGGGCGATCGTCAACCGTTGGCGCGCCGCCCGCGACTCCTGGGTGAGCTGTTGGCCCATGCCCTGCATTTGTTTTGAAAGCTTTACCAGATCCAGCACAGCCCGCTCTCAATTCCGTTTGAATGCTATTGATTTGAATGCTATTTAAACAATGGTTGAATCTCGCAAGAATTGCAAATTACAAATCAAGCGACGCACTACAAATTGGGTCATTAAATATTGAGTCATTAAATATTGAGTCGTTAAATTAGGTCATTGTGATGGAAAACCTGTCAGCACTATGGGCAACGATCGCCCGAGCCATTCGGGAACAGGGCGGTGGTTCAGCGGAGTCGCCCACGGCCCGATCGGTCGGTGGCGGTTGCATTAACCAAACCTATCGCCTGAGTTTTGGCAACGCTGCCAACGCCCCCGTTTACTTTGTCAAGCTGAATCAGGCCAGCGGTCTGGAAATGTTCGCGGCCGAGGCCGCAGCCCTCCGAGACCTAGCCGCAGCCCAAGCGATAAAAGTGCCCCAGCCCCTCTGCTATGGCCAAGCGGGCGATCGCGCCTATTTGGTTTTGGAGTGGCTGGAGTTGGGCCGTGGCAACCATGAAGCCTGGGCCCAATTGGGGCGAAATTTAGCGCAGTTGCACCGTTGGCAGCCGGCCTCCGGGCAGCGGGCTTTTGGGTGGTGGCGAGGCAACACGATCGGCTCCACCCCCCAACCCAACGATTGGGCCGATGATTGGGTCACCTTTTGGACAGAGCGGCGCATTGGGTTTCAGTTGCAGTTGGCCCAGCGGCGTGGCGGCCATTGCCCCGAGGCCGATCGCCTGTTGGCCGCCATTCCCAGCTTGCTGAAGGGACATCGCCCCCAACCCGCCCTGCTCCATGGGGATTTGTGGTCGGGTAATGCGGCGGTGATGGTGGATGGCACACCCGTGATCTTTGACCCGGCAACCTATTGGGGCGATCGGGAGGCAGATTTAGCCATGACTGAATTATTTGGCGGCTTTCCCAACAGCTTTTATCAAGGTTATGGTGAAGTGAATCCCCTGGAATCAGGTTATGAAATCCGCAAAGATCTTTACAATCTTTACCATATCTTGAATCACTTTAATCTATTTGGCGGCGGCTATGGTAGCCAAGCCAATGGGATGATTCATCGGCTTTTAAAAGATTGTTAATTCTTGAGGGGTTTGAAAAATCTGGGCCATGATAGGGATGCAATCCATCACTCTGGATCAGTGGCAATCCTCAAGCGGCATTGCGAATAAATCTAAACCCAGATCACTTCACGCTAGGTAACCCCAATCAAGGCTCAATCACGACTTGATCAAGACTCAATGCATTGAATTGAGCATCCTCCCAACGCTTCATTTTTCGAGCAGAAGGATAATTTCGCTGAGAAATCAATAGCGAGAATCAATCGGTTTAGTCAGGAAAAATTGAATTGGCAGATGGTTTTTGACCAATTTCTACATCACTCTGAAAAGCCAATTGAGCAAGTTTGGAAGATGGGTATTTGAGAACTCCAAGGGCAGCAACCCCACCACTTCACCGGGCGATTCATATCCCCTCGGTAGGGATTGTTTTTTGGGGCTGAACTTGTTTTTTTGGAATGGCAATCTGTTGTGTGATTAACGCTGGCTGGTTTCATGCATATTCCTGACGGTTTTGTTTCAGTGCCCGTGGCAACGGTCACATCGGCGGCCACGATCGGGGCGATCGCCCTGTCCCTGGCGCGAACCCGATCGACCTATGGCCTCAAACAGGGGCCAATTTTGGGGCTAACCACAGCCTTCGTCTTTGCAGCTCAGATGGTGAACTTCCCCGTCGCTGGCGGCACAAGCGGCCACCTGCTGGGGGGAACGCTAGCAGCCGTGTTGACGGGGAACCCCTGGGCGGGAACCCTCTCGATCGCCACAGTCCTGCTGATTCAGGCGGTGTTGTTTGCCGATGGCGGCATCACGGCCTTGGGAGCCAACATTCTGAATATGGCTGTCTTCGGAGTCTGGACGGGCTGGATTTTGACTCAGGTGATTCAGCGCCTGCTCGGGGGATCCCAGCGACGGTTACCGCTCGCGGCCGGAATTGCAGCGGGGTTGAGTGTGGTGGTGGCGGCGATCGCCTGTGCGATCGAGCTGGTGTTATCCGGGACGGCGGCCTTTCAGCTCGCCGTGCCCGCCATGGCCGGAGTCCATATCCTGATTGGCTTGGGCGAAGGGATCATCACCGCTGGTGTCATTGGCTATTTGACCAAGGCTCGCCCCGACCTGCTGCCGGGAGCCAAGCCGCGTTTGGAACAGTGGCAAGGGCCGGTGATCGGCGTGCTGTTGGTGGCGGGGGTGCTGTCTTTATTGGCATCTTCCTGGCCCGATGGCTTGGAAAAGGTGGCGGAAGATTTGGGCTTTATTCGGCTGGCGGAAGAGGTGCGAATTACCGTGCCTACGCCCTTTGCGGACTATGGCATTGAAGGCTTAGGGCCCTTGGGCACAACCATTACGGGGTTGTTGGGCAGTGTGGTTTCCTTTGGTGCAGCCTTCGGGATCGCCAAGTTGGTGCAACCCAAGCGAGCTGAAGAGTCGTGATTGAAATCAGCCTGAATGCCAATCGCCAATCAACATGGGGTCCGGAGCGATCGACTCCGGGCCCGGCCCTGGTGGTGTTGCGGTTGCGGTTGGCTCTGATTTGGGTATTGGGGGCTGCTTGCTTGCGGGTGGGCGCTTGGGCCCCGTTGGCGGTCTATGGCAGTTTGGCGATCGCCTGGGTTTGCTGGTTGCGGGTTCCGGCGCGATCGCTCCTGGGTCTGTTGGGAGCGGAACTGGTGTTTCTGAGCCTGGCGGCCTTGCCCCACGGTTGGGAACGGGCCAGCTTTCTGATGGCGCGATCGCTGGTTTGCCTGTTGCTGATGAATGGGGTGTTGTTGACCCTGCCGCCCCATAGTTTGGCGATCGCCTTGAAAAGTTTGCCGCTGCCGGCCGCTTTGCGAGAAACGGCTCTGTTGGCGGGGCAATACCTGGAAATTGTGATCGACGAGGTGCAACGGATGCAGCGGGCGGCCGCCTGTCGGGGGCTGTCGGGGCCGGGCAGTTGGTTGCGCTATGTCAGCGCCGCCACCATCGGCTCTCTGTATTTGCGCAGTCTCGATCGCGCTGAGCGGGTCTACGCGGCCATGGTGGTTCGGGGCTATGGGGGAGCCTTGCCCCTATTGCACCCCAGCCCGCCACACCATCGCTGGTGGTTGTGGGGGGCGGCGGTGGGGGCTGCTGGTCTGGCGATCGGCTCCTACGGTTTTGAGTAGGGATTTTGGCGCAGGTTTGCCTCCCTTTGGGACGATGCCAACGGGTGCTGGTTTGGCGCTGTTGCCCTAATCTCTTTAAGGTTGAGCAAGCAGGAATAGAGTTCGATCGCGTGGCCGCCGCAACAGTTTCATGACCCTTTTTTCTAAATGCGAGCTTGATCGCGCTGAAGTGTCGGCCGCCGTTTTGGTGCAAGATTTGCACTTTGCCTATCCCCAACAGCTGCCGGTTTTGCAGGGAATTTCCTTTGCTTTGGAGCCGGGCGATCGGGTGGCCCTGTTGGGGCCCACCGGTTGTGGCAAAAGCACCCTCTTGGAGCAACTGATTGGCCTGAAGCAACCGAGCCGAGGCGCTGTGTGGATTGGGGGAACCCGGGTGGAGCCGCGCACCTTGCCCACCATTCGCCGCCGCTTGGGCTTTTGTTTCCAAGATGCCAACGACCAATTGTTTATGCCGACCATCTTGGAAGATGTGATGTTTGGGCCGCTGAACTATGGCATCCCGATCGCCCAGGCCAAAAACCAAGCCAGGGAACTCCTAGCCCGTTTTGATCTGTTGGCCTTTGAGGGGCGATCGGCCCATGAACTTTCGGGGGGGCAGCGGCGGTTGGCGGCCTTGGCGGCCGTGCTGGCCCTGGAGCCGGCCATTTTGGTGTTGGATGAGCCAACCACGGGCCTCGATCCTCGGTGGCGACGATCGCTCGCTCAGGTTTTGGAAACCTTACCCATTCAATCGCTGATTGTGGCTTCCCATGACTTGCAATGGATTGGCAAAACCACCCATCGAGCCTTGATTTTGTCCCATGGGCGGATCCGAGAAGATCGACCTACGGCGGAATTATTGGGCGATCGGGCGCTGTTAGAATCCTACGATTTACCGCTGGATTATTAGCAAAATTATTGGCGCAATGGCGAGCAACCAATATCTCGAATTATTCGGATGATTCTGCTGGGTTGCCAAACAGATCCGACAGGGTGATCGATTCGCCGGGAAAGGCCAAGCAAGCGGCGCGATCGGCAGCGGTGAGGGTGAATTTGGTTTGATAGCCCTCGGGACTGGGATCACGATAAACCTCGAGTTTTTTGTGCTCCAAATCCACCAGCCAAAACTCGCCAATCCCCGATCGCGCGTAGAGCGGCCCTTTGACCTCGCGATCGGATTTCAGCGTGCTATCCGCCACTTCAATCAGCAGTAGAACTTCGGCAGTTGTGGGCGATCGATCCTCGTAGAAATTCTCCGTTTCTTGCAAAAGCATCAGATCCGGCTGAGGCTGCGAATCACCTAGGACAACGGAATTCTGCACACTGACGATCGCCCGATTTTGGATCAAGGCACAGAACTTACGAGTCAGGCGACTAACACAAGCCTGGTGACGAAATCCAATGGGCGACATTTTGACAATGATTCCTTCAATGAGTTCCGTGCGAGCGTCCGGCGCGAGCGCACCGGCCTCATAAATTCGCTGGTATTCCGTCACCGTGAAACGATAGGGCTGACTAAGGGCGATCGACTGAGGTGGTTCTGGCTGAATGGGTTGAATTGCCGGTTCGATGGGCGTGCAAACTTGGGTCATGGGGTTGATCCTCAGATCGAACACCTTTCCAAACTATCGCAATCGATCAAGCCAGGCCAGTCACCCGATCGCCCCCCGTCAGGGCCGCAACCCGCTACAATCAAAGCCGCTTTATGACAATCCTTTAGCCCCCAACACCATCGTGTCCGTTCGCGTTCGCCTCGCTCCTAGCCCCACCGGAAATCTCCACATCGGCACGGCCCGCACCGCCGTTTTTAACTGGCTTTATGCTCGTCGCACGGGTGGCACCTTTGTGCTGCGGATTGAAGACACCGACACCGAGCGATCGCGCCCCGAATTTGAAGCCAACATCCTCGAAGGCCTGCAATGGCTGGGCATGAACTGGGATGAAGGCCCGTTCTACCAGTCCAAGCGCAATGAGTTTTATAAGCAAGCGATCCAAACCCTGCTCGACAAGGGCTTGGCCTACCGCTGCTACACCACCCCGGAAGAACTGGAGCAACTGCGTGAGGGTCAAAAAGCCCGCAACGAAGCGCCCCGCTACGACAACCGCCACCGCAACCTGACCCCCGAGCAGGAAGCCGCCTTCATCGCCGAAGGTCGCCAGCCGGTGATTCGCTTCAAAATTGACGACAAGCGGACGATCGCCTGGAACGATCGGGTACGCGGCACAGTCACCTGGAAAGGCTTTGACCTCGGTGGCGACATGGTGGTGGCCCGGGCGGCTGGCATCGATGATGTGGGTCAACCGCTCTATAACCTGGCCGTGGTGGTCGATGACATTGATATGCAAATCACCCACGTGATCCGGGGTGAAGACCACATCGCCAACACCGCCAAGCAAATTTTGCTCTACGAAGCCCTGGGCGCAACGGTTCCCGAGTTTGCCCACACGCCGCTGATTCTGAACCGGGAAGGGCGCAAGCTCTCGAAGCGGGACGGGGCCACGTCGGTCTCGGAATTCCGCAACATGGGCTATCTGTCCGAGGCGATCGCCAACTATATGACCCTGCTGGGTTGGGCCCCGCCGGAAGGGATGGACGAGGTGTTTTCGCTGGAGCAAGCGGCCGCCCAATTTGAGATCGATCGCGTCAACAAGGCGGGCGCAAAGTTCGATTGGGACAAGCTGAACTGGCTGAACGCCCAATATCTGCACAAGATGCCGCCGGCCGAGCTGCTCGATCGCCTGATTCCCTACTGGCAAGGCGCGGGCTACAGCTTCGACCCCGTAGCCGATCGCCCCTGGCTGGAGGCTTTGGCGGGTCTGCTGGCCACGGCGATCATCCGGTTGGATCAAGCGCCCGAGGCGGCCAAGCTGTTCTTTAGCGAAACGGTGGACTACACCGACGAAGCCAAGGCCCAACTGGCCCAGACCGGCGGCGCGGAGATTTTGGCGGCGTTGGCGGCGGGTTTGAGCGACCAGCCCTTGGATCACGACGCGGCCATGGCACTGATTAATCAGGTGGTGAAGTCCACGGGCACGAAGAAGGGCCAGGTGATGCGGACTCTGCGGGCCACCCTGATGGGGGCAATGCAGGGGCCGGAGATGGTTCCCACTTGGCAGATCCTGAACCAACGCGGGTTCGATCGCGCCCGGATTGCGGCGGGCCAGGCGATCGCCCAAGGGTAGATCCCAGCAGGATGGCAAGGGGCTTCAGCCCCTTGTCTTTGGTTCCCTGTCCACAGATGGGATGGCCCCGCAAGCCCTAAGATCTTCGGCAAGAGATTTTTGGCCATAAATCTTTGGCAAGAGATTTTTGGCAGTAAATCTTTGGCAAGAGATCTCCTGTAACGCTTCCACTCGCTCGATCGCGCAAGGATCGAAACCGCAACTATGGCCATTCAATCCCTGTTTCAACCCCGCCACCGTCGGCTGATTGGGCGATCGCTGGGGTTACTGGTTTGGTTCGGGGCGATCGGGCTGGCCCCCGAGTTAGCCCAAGCCAGTCCCCTCACCCTGGCCCAAGTCAGCAACAGCAGCAATAATCCCCAACTTCAGGATCTGATTGAGCGGGGCGAGCAGTTTGTGCAGCGGCGCGATTGGGAATCGGCCCTGGTGATCTATGAACGGGCGGCCCAGCTCGATCGAGACAATGCCCGCATCTATTCCGGCATTGGCTATGTGCAAGCCATGCGCGGCAACTTCGCAGAAGCGGCCCGGGCCTATCAACAGGCAACGGTGCTTGATCCGCGCAATGCTGAATTTTTCTATGCCCTTGGGTTCAGCTTCGCCAACACGAACGACCTGGAACCAGCCTTAGCCGCCTACTACCGTGCGGTGCAGCTGGATGAGCGCCACCTGAATGCCCATTTGGGGCTGGGAGCCGTGCTCTATCGCCAGGCCAACTACAGCGGCGCACTGCAAGCCTACCGTCAAGTTCTGAATCTGGATCCCCGGAATGCGACCGCCCAGGAGTTTGTGGGGCTAACTCTACTGAAGACCGGCGAAGTGCAACAGGCGATCGCGGCGTTGCAAGCGGCCCAAAAGCTGAACCCCCGCCGCGACAGCACCTATGTTTCGCTCGGGGTGGCCTGGTTGGCGGCCGGCAACAGCACGGAAGCCACGGCGGCTTTTGCCCAGGCAGCTCGACTGAATCCGCGAAATCCGACCGTCCATCTGCAAATTGGCAAAATTCTGCGGGAACAGGGCGATATTCCTGGAGCGCTCGCCGCCTATCAACGGGCGGTGTCAGCCGATGGTGATTCCTACGAAGCCCAAGAGGCTCTGGCGGATCTGAGTTTGGAATCGGGCGATGTGTTGGTGGCGATTATTGGCTACCGGCGGTTGGTGGAGTTGCAGCCCAACACGGGCATGGCTCACTTCAAATTAGGTCGCGCGTTGGCCAAGCAAGGGCGAAATTTTGAGGCCCGGGAAGCGTTCGATCGCGCGGCCGCCTTGGGGGTTCCCGATGCGGTGGGCGCGCGCGATGCCCTGCCCAAGTAGCGATTGATGGTTTTATGGGGGAAATTCTGAGGCAAAAGTGCTCCAGTCTGCGCTAGTCAACTCGGCTGTTTTGATGTTTTTTTGCAAAATGCAAATGAATGAGCATCTCGTGCTGCCAAATTGGCTTCAATAAAAGTCCCATTGTGGAGTTGAGGAATTTCTCTTTTTAAAAGCCTCTAATCTAACTGAGAAGGCTTGTACAATTCATCGCCAAAGTTACTCCAAATGTCGAGGGCAATCTTAGCAAGATGCTTTGACCTTTCCTCAATATCTTCTCTCCGCCAAGCTGCTTTTGATTGAAAGTACTTATTCAGCTCAAGCTTACTGTCAGCCAGTTCCTTTTGCTTTTCTTCAAAAGCTTTGTCTGACAACTCAGAGTTATATGCGGTAAGGGTCAGGTTTCCTAACGTGTGAAGAAGATTGTAGGCCTCAGCCCAATTCTCTCCTAAATATTCCTGCCAAGATTGGTTTGTATTAGTTGACTGTGGCATGACATGCTCAATCGTAAGGTTCTTAAATGAAACCTGTTCTTTGTGCTCAAAATGTTCTTCTATTGATTCAAGGATGAGCTTCACTTTCTCAGTACGTTTCTCACCATATAGTTTAGCGCTACACAATTTACTTTGAAATTCGGAGTCTTTAGGATAGTCTTCAGATTGAAGTACTAGCTTCATGCATTCAAGAAAGCTTCTGGAGCTGAAATCCATCTCTTTCCTAATATTTGAATAGAGTGAGGCAAAGATTCTGTTTAATCTTCGAGATGAAGTACCACAAACAAAACGACGAAGGAGAAAGTTTTCCAGAACCTGGAGAATCAAAACAAAATCCTTTTCAGAAATTGACTTCTTCTTAACCCATTCATGGTAACAATTCAGAAGAAAAGGGTGGACTGTTGCAAAGCCTAAACGATTGATGCGGAGAAGGTATTTGCGGGCAGTTTCGCTAGGCTCGCGACTCGGGTCTAACAGTCTTGAATAATATTCTGAAAAAGAATATAAATCACTCAAACAAGATAGGGGATCGCTTTTTTCGATCTTGTCTTTCATTTGGGAGTAAACTTCATCCTTCTTAATTTCAGGAGTGTTTTTTGTAAGATACTGCCTAATAAATTCCGTTAAATCATCTGATATATTATCTTCCATGGGCTGCCAATACTTATCATATACAGACTGCTGATCGGCAGCAGCAATCTGCATGAAAAAGTGGTTGCGCACCAAGTCTGATTGATTTAGGGGCTTTCCCGTAGCATTTAAACTTTCAAAAACCAGGTAAGGATCGTCATTTTCTTCAAGAAGAATACTAACAACCGAAAGGCTACTGCAAATCACGTTTTTCAAGTTTTGGTGATCTGGCGCTTTTTTCTGGATTACTTTTTCGAAAAAGCGATAGCATTTTGCGATGCGACTTGCCGATGTAAATTCAGAAGAATTTATTATTTGAAAGAAAGCCGAACGGTCAAGTTGCGTTGGCTGCAATTTATAGTAGTTAGGTGTTTCCTCGTCTTCATAGGGATTTACCAGAAAAGTGTTTAAGATTTGATCCGACAACTTAGAGTTAAACGGTTTTGCCAAATCTCTCAGCACTGCAAGAAGAATAAAAATAGTAGTTAGTCTTTGTTGCCCATCAATCAAGAGATACTGAGAGATATCTCCAGGCTTAGATGGCATGGGCATTGTAACAATAGACCCCATGAAGTGAGGACGAGGCTTCTTGTTTTCATCGAGAACTATAAGGTCATTGTAGAGCTTCTCTAGATTTTCCCAAAGCTCTTCCCACTCTTCCTTATCCCAACTATAAGGCCTCTGAAACAAGGGAACTAAATATTGTATTGGGGAGTTAATGAGTTTTTCCAGCGGCACAGAGTCTGCTTTCATTTCTAGATGAACTCCGATTCAGAGTAAAAACATATCGTAATTATAGTCTTTTAAAGCAGGGATGTGCTTGGTTTACTATCGTCTCCACCATTTTATGCGAAGGATTATTGATCCTGTGTTAAGCAACTTTAAGTTGGATTAGAAAGCCTGAGTGACTGACACTATTGCCATGATCATGCACTTCGTAGGTAAGGATGTCACGCTACTACGGCAGACTTAGGCTTTTAGGTATCCTGTCAGTTAATCAGCTAGGAAGTCTAGGGGCCGCGCCATATTGGCAGCGAACCCGAGGATGCCCCGATCGCGGTGTTCATAAAGCAACGTTCCGGCGCGATCGAACACAAAGGTTCCCCCCCGTTGGGTCATGTATTGAGCATCGGGAACGTAGCGATTCCAGTGGCTCAACACTTCCACCATATTTCGCAGTCGCAGGGTGGCCAGCTCAAAGGGACGCTGAAACCCGCGCCCACCGGCCAGGGCAAAAAATTCACCCTTGATCGGGGGCAGTAATTTCGTGTCGATCGTTTCGTCGTCAGCGATCAACTGCGGTGCGGCGCGATCGCCCCGGTAACCCCGAAACACCTCCGCCAGCGTGCCCGGACTGCCCAGCCCCGCACACATCAACATCAAATTCACCCAAGCACTTTGGCCCGATCGCAAACCCAGCCACGATCGGGTCAAGCCGCCATACAACCCCAATTCTCGATGGAGATCCGCCGTGGGATCGATCGACAGCGCTTCGGCGGGAAACCCCGTGTAATCGCAAAACTTTTCCCCCGAGGAGCGATCGCCAATCCCCACAGCCCGCAGCACAATTTCGTGATCACGCAGGCGATCGGCCTCCCGACGCAACCACCAGGCATATTCCAAACTATCAAAATCCCCCAATTGGGGCAGAGCAATAAACAGAATTTTAGCTGCCCGATCACACCCATCCAAAATAGGGACGATCGCGCCGTCACTCACACGTTCACGCTGGCAATTTTGCAAAATTGGGTAGCAAGAATCCATGGCATTCAAAATCTTTCGCAAACTGTTGGCAAGGCTAGAATTTTGCGGACATTGTCTAGGGGCAAGGGCCCGGTGCAAAGGGTGGTTCTTTCCAATTTCCTTCAATGCTGAACCGAATTCGATTGCCTGCAACTTGCACCCGTCCCATATCAATGTGGCGGACTGGCTCGCCCCCTCCGACGGGAACCACTTCCACACAACTCAAAAGCCGACGCGGATAATTACCGGTCATGAGGCGAGCTTCGTTGGGATAAATGCCAATGGAATCTGCTAATAAATCGGTTCCAGGGCGATTGCGCCGTTCTCGGATCACAAACCGCCGAATAAAAGCATCTTTGGTGCGGTTTTCCAAAATCAGGGCCATAGTTGGCTGTCGATCGGGCGCATTATTTGGATCATTGCTGTTGCTGGGGAGCTGGGCCCGCAAAGGATTAGCCATCAGAATTAGCCCGATCGCGATCGCCCCAGAGCCGAGCCAAGCTCCACGATTGATGAGCCTATTCTTCAAGATTTTGGGCTGGGTTTTGGGCTGCTCGCTTGGCTCTTGAGCAGTGTTTTTCTGGAATTTTTGAATCATGCCTGTTAATTTGGTTTTCAATTGAATCTCAGAGCTTTCAAGGATATCGAAAAAGGATCTTTGGGGACTAACAAAGTAAAGACGATTGTGGCGCAGGCTGCTTAAGCATTTTGTCTGCATCAATTGTTAAGATCCGCAGCCTCTCAGTTTTGACGTTTCAAATATTCTGTTGATCTTCCGGCTGATTCATCACCAGCTCATCAGTCGATGAATCCATTTCCGAAAAATCAATATTGCTATAAAGATCAGTTAATTGCAAAGTTAATTCAACCGTTTTGAGCTGAAGGGTAGATTCAGGCTTGCGATATTCCAAAAATCGCCACTCACAATCTTCTAATTTGATGAATTGCTCAACGCGCATTTCGTATTGGTCAATTAGGAGATATTCCTGAAAGCTGGGAATGGTGCGATAGGCGGCAAATTTTTCGCCCCCATCATAGTTGCGAGTGGATTTGGACAACACTTCTGCAATCAGCAAGGGATTCGTTACCGTATCTTTGCGACCCGCTTGCAGTTCGATCGGCTTGGGCAACACCATCACATCGGGATAGGTATACATCCGCCGCTCAGGAATCCACAGTCGCTGATCCGTATGAAAGATTTCATAGGGACGATTGAGCAGTGCAAATAGCAGGCGTGCGTAGAACAATCCACTAATGCGATTGTGTTGGGGGGTTCCGCCAGTCATGGGGATGATGACTCCATCTCGGTATTCGTGACGCTGATCGCTGTTGACTTCCCGATCAAGATACGCTTCCGGGCTGTAGACAACGAGGCTTTGGGGGTGCTTGTCCAGTTGGGCGATCATGGGCAAAATCTCCTGGCCGGGGAACTGGGGCAAATTGGCTTGAGTCGATCGCCCCGTCACTTTCCATCCTACCGTTTCGGTCTCAGCCGCGCCGCCGCCCGCCTCGATCGCGAGGTTGGAATCATGGTCACTGGGGTTACCGCTTTGGTAGTAGTTGCGATCGACTAATCCACTAATTGTTGGCGTAGGGTTTCGAGGACGATTTCGGTGGTTAGAATATGTGTGTTCGTTTGGCTGACCATGCTAAGTATCCTTATTTCTAACATTTCAACGGTCTTCTTCATTGCTTTGAATATTTTTGATACAGGTTTTTAGAAAATCTAGATCATTTTCGATAATATTCCAGACAATTTTATTGTTGATACTGAAATAGGCGTGGGCGATCATATCTCTCATGCCTGCAATTTGCTTCCATTGAATTTCTGAATGTTGATCACGAATATCTTGCGGAATCTGTTTTGTTGCTTCTCCGATAATGAGCAGGTTGAGAATCACTGCATCTTTTGTCCGTCGATCTTGTACAAATTCCTCATAGCTTATGTTTGTAGTATCGCTTTGAATGTTGTCAATGCTATTGAGAATATCCACTAGATACAGTTTGAGGTTGCGTGACATAGATCGCCTTTTGGATAATGCTTTCTTTGATCTGGGGTTTAATATCTTCTTGGATTACTAAGTCTATTTTTTTCTGAAATAAGTCTTCGAGAAAAAATTTCAGACTCATATACAAATTCAAGGTTGGATCGCCAGCAAATTCAACCAAGAAATCGAGGTCGCTGTGCTCGGTGGCTTGGTTGCGGGCGGTGGAACCAAAGAGGGCCAAGGTTTTGATGTTGTACTGCTCAAAGAGGTTCGGTTGTTGGCGTAGGGTTTCAAGGACGGTTTCGGCGGTGAGGTTTGTCATTTTTTGTGTTGATCGTGATAGTACTTTTTAAGTCAGACTGAATTTAACCGAGGGCTTCATTCTGTTCAATGGTTTCGATGCAGCTCTTGAGCGGATTAAGTTCAGTTTGAGTGATGTCCCAAATAATTTCTGGATCTAGTGAAAAGTAAGTATGGGCGATGATATTTCGCAGGCCAATGATGCTGTTCCAGTCAATTTGTGGATATTTTTCTCGAATAGATAGCGGAATTTGCTTGACTGATTCTCCAATGATTTGCAGATTCAAGATAACACCATCAAAAACGATATCGTTTTTTAGTAGATCTGCCTTTTGATACTCCCTGGTTGCTTTTTGGATTTTAGAGATGCTTTCGAGAATATCTTGAATATAAAGCCGAATATTTCTAGACATAGATTGCTTCACTTAGAATTTGGTCTCGAATTATTAATTTGATTGATCTTTGAGTCACTAGATCGACGGGCTTATGAAACAATTCTTCTAGATAGAACTTTAGTTTCATATATCCTTTAAAAGTGGGATTTCCGACAAATTCGACTAAGAAATCGAGGTCGCTGTGTTCGGTGGCTTGGTTGCGAGCAGTGGAACCGAAGAGGGCCAAGGTTTTGATGTTGTATTGTTCAAAAAGGTTCGGTTGTTGGCGCAGGGTTGCAAGAACGGTTTCAGCGGTGAGGGTTGTTGGCTTTGGTTCATTGAGCATAATTTTCTAGTCTTTTAGGTTGTTGAGGATTTTGAGTAATTCTGGTTTGAGGACTGGTAGATCATTATTAACAGTATTCCAGAGTATTTTTAAGTTCACACCAAAGTAGTGATGAATCATTTTGTCTCTCATGCCTGCGATCGCTTTCCATGGAATCGCTGGATATTGTTCGCAAATCTCTCTTGGAATCTGTTTGGAGGCTTCACCAATGATTTCAACGGCTCGACTTACGGCAAAAATGGTCTTCTGATCATCCTCAAACGTTTTAAAGGTTAGACCGGCTATAAATTCCTGAGTAAGGTTGATCGAGGAAATCATATCGTTGAGAAAGTCTCTAATTTTTCTGGGAGTCATAGATAAATCACGTCGTCTAAGATATTTTGCTTCAGGCTGGGTTTGAGGTTTTCAGAAATCACGAGATCAACTTTTTTGCCGAGTTTTTCGCTTAGGGTATTTTCGATGTGGCAAAAGGTGATGAGACCGAAGGTGATGTCGGAATCAAGTTCGATAAGTAGATCAATGTCGCTTTCTGCGGTGGCTTGGTTGCGGCTGTAGGAACCAAAGAGTCCGAGTTTTTTGATGTTGTATTGTTGTTGAAGCGTTGGGAAAAGTTGGCGCAGGGTTGCAAGGACGGTTTCGGCGGTGAGGGGTTGGGCTTGGGTGTCTTGGGTCATGGGCCGATCGCCCTGGGTGGCGTGGATTAGGGGTGATAGATTTCGTATTCGCGAATGGTGGTGAGGGCAGCATCAAGGGTGATGTTTTCGTGGGTTGTCCACCATTTACCAGTGTGGCGGAAGTAGGCGAGATTAAATTGATCGGGGGCGACGTACTCGAGGCGGGTGAATCGCTCTTCGATCGCCTCTCTGATCACGCTGTCTTTGAATTCTGCGATCGCGGCTTCAACGGCTTCCGAGTTCTTGAGGCGGCAGGTGTAGCAGAGATAAATAAAGCTGCGATGCCATTTGATGAATAGGCTTTCGATTTGGAAGTAGGCGTGTTGGTCTTGGTGGAGATAGCGGGGGGCTAGGTCAGTGTCGATTAGCGCTTGCACCTGTTGGGTAATGGCTTGTTTTTCGGCTTCGGGGACTTTGGGTTTGTTTTGCTTCGAGGGAGAATAAACCCATTGGTATTTGCTTGATTTTGGCATGGTTTTAGACCTTGGTTTTTCCGGTTACAGCTTCAACAATCAGAATTTAATTTAGTTCATTCAGCTCTTCTGATCGCTTATGTTTCAGAAAATTCATCACTATGCCACTCCATAATTAGTAAATGGACGCTTGAACGGCGGCTGTAGCCCCAGAACAATATCCGATCGCTCAACCCCCAACTCGATCAAATCTTCCGCCGGATCTTGATCCGTCATATTTTCCTGAATCCAGACCCGCCCATCCTTGATATCGAAATGCATAATCGGATGGTAAATACGCTTCGACCCCTCCCAACCTAAATCTAACCAAAGGTAGTGATCGCGAACCTCATCCAAAATCAACTGAGACTCGTATGCATTTCCCACACGCTCCCCAGAGTGGTACTCAGACAATAATTGTTTAATTGCATTGCGATACATGATTAATCGATCCATCGAACTAAACCTCCCTGCTCAGAATCATAAATAATTAGCCGTAGTGAATATTCTTGGATTGCTGATTGCGTAAATTCCAATGAAAAAAAGCGTTCGTAAGTTTCCAGCGGCACTGCCAAGAATAACTCTCGATCTGGCTGAACTCTTTGAAGTGCCAAGCGATAACTTAGAAATTGACCCAATGCACCATAAAAATCGGTTACGAATGATGACTTTAAAAAGCTTTTGATCTCGACTGCGATTTTCCGATTTTCCCGTTCCGCTGCGATAACCCGCTCCGCCGCTAAATCCACCTCAAAATTAACGCGACCAAACGATAGATATAACGGATCGGCAGTAATCACCCATCCCTCTGCCTCCAATCCAGCCCTGACTAGATCATGAAACATATCTCTAGCCATTCCTCATAACCCCGCAAAATTCACCAGATTTTTGAGTAAGCCCTCCGTTTCTGCCTCAAGTTGGAGAATCTCCGCCATTGCCTCTGCCGACGATCGCAACGACTGGCACTTGTAAAAATACTTGTTAAAGCTAATCCCATAGCCAATTGTAGTCTTGCTCAAATTGATCGACGTATCCTCCACATGCGGTTTCACCTCCCGCAAAACATAGCCGCGCATTGGATCCGCCAACAAGATTGATTCCGGATCCCGTAACTGACTGTCCGGCTCACACTCCACCCGCACCCCAGGGCGATCGCTCGGAAAATAGCCAAAATCTTGAGCTGCTTCGGCGACAGCGCCAACGAATCCCGCCTCCCATCGTTCAATTTTGCACGCGACCCTTGGCCGTTGCGCCGCCGCCCACCCCGATCGAACGCTAGGATAAAGAGCGCTATTTTCGATTTGCTGGCGTTTGTTGCGGTGGTTGCCCCCATGGCTAGTTCTGCTAATTCCCGTCCCCATCCCGATCGCCAGCCGCAGTCTCCCGAAGTCCGCGAGCGGATCCATGTGCGCGGCGCAAGGCAACACAACCTGAAAAATCTTGATTTGGAGCTGCCTCGCAACCAATTAATTGTGTTTACGGGGGTGTCGGGATCGGGAAAATCTTCGTTGGCGTTTGACACGATTTTTGCAGAGGGCCAGCGGCGCTATGTGGAGTCCCTGAGCGCCTATGCAAGGCAGTTTTTGGGACAGGTGGATAAGCCCGATGTGGATGCGATCGAGGGGCTAAGTCCGGCGATTTCGATCGACCAAAAATCCACCAGCCACAACCCCCGATCGACCGTGGGCACGGTGACGGAAATCTATGACTATTTGCGGTTGCTCTATGGGCGGGCCGGTGAACCCCATTGTCCCGTTTGCGATCGAGGAATTGCGCCCCAAGCGATCGATCAAATGTGCGATCGGGTGATGGAACTGCCCGATCGGACTCGGTTTCAGATTTTGGCCCCGGTGGTGCGCGGCAAAAAAGGAACCCACAAAAAACTGCTATCGAGTTTGGTATCCGAAGGCTTTGCGCGGGTGCGAATTGATGGGGAAGTGCGCGAACTGAGCGATGCGATCGAACTGGATAAAAACAAATTTCACGACATTGAAATTGTGGTCGATCGCCTAATTAAAAAAGAAGGCATCCAAGAGCGGCTCGTTGACTCCTTGCAAACGTGCCTCAAACATGCGGGCGGGGTGGCTGTGGTGGATATTTTGCCCGCCGCCCATGCGCCGGATTCCGGAGCCAATGGCACAACCGCTGCGGATTCGACCAATGGGGCGGCTAATTCCGAAACGGCAACAGAATTGCCCCAATCTTTGGTTTTTTCTGAGAATTTTGCTTGCCCAGAACATGGCGCGGTGATGGAGGAATTGTCGCCGCGACTCTTTTCGTTTAATTCGCCCTATGGGGCTTGTCCCGCTTGTCATGGATTGGGATTTTTACGCACCTTTTCCCCAGAATTGGTGATTCCTGATCCCAAGTTGCCGGTCTATGCGGCGGTGGCCCCTTGGTCGGATAAGGACAGCACCTATTACCTATCCTTGCTGCACAGTGTGGGGCAGGCCTTTGGGTTTGAAATTCAAACGCCTTGGAACCAACTCAGCGAAGAACAGCAACAGATCTTGTTGTACGGCACGGATAAACCAATTTGGATTGAAACGGATTCCCGATTCCGAGAACGCCAGGGCTATCACCGAAAGTATGAAGGGATCTTGCCGATTTTGGATCGACAATATCGCGAATCCACCTCTGATCAATACAAACAAAAGCTAGAGCAATATTTAGTCGATCAAGCTTGCGAGGTTTGCCAGGGTCAGCGGTTGAAACCGGAGGCACTGGCCGTGCGCTTGGGGCCCTACCGAATTATTGATTTAACCAATGTGTCGGTACGAGAGGCCTTGGCGCGGGTGCAACAACTCACGGGCAGCGTTGATGGCCGATCGCTCCTGTCAGAACGGCAACAGGCGATCGGGGCCTTGGCGCTGAAGGAGGTGGAATCGCGGTTGAAGTTTTTGATCGACGTGGGGTTGGATTATTTGACCTTAGATCGATCGGCGGCGACCCTTTCCGGCGGCGAGGCCCAGCGGATCCGCCTAGCCACCCAAATCGGTGCAGGTTTGACGGGGGTGCTCTATGTGTTGGATGAACCGAGCATTGGTCTGCACCAGCGGGATAACGATCGGCTGTTGGCCACCCTCACCCGGTTGCGGGACTTGGGCAACACGCTGATTGTGGTGGAGCACGATGAAGACACGATTCGGGCGGCGGATCACTTGGTGGACATTGGCCCCGGCGCGGGCATCCATGGGGGCGAAATTGTGGCCCAAGGTTCCCTGGCGGATTTGCTGAAGGCGGAAACCTCCTTAACGGGGGCCTATCTGTCCGGGCGACGACAAATTTGCACCCCGGCCGAGCGTCGATCGGGCAATGGCCTGAGTCTGAAGATTTTGGATGCCTACCGCAATAATTTGCAGCACGTGAGCGTGGAAGTGCCCCTGGGCAAATTTGTTTGCGTGACGGGGGTATCTGGTTCCGGCAAGTCCACCTTGGTAAATGAGCTGCTGTTGCCTGCGCTCTATCACCACCTGGGTCACAAAATTCCGTTTCCGGCGGATTTGGGGGATATTCGCGGCCTGCAACATATCGACAAGGCGATCGCGATCGACCAATCCCCGATCGGGCGCACGCCCCGCTCCAACCCCGCCACCTATACGGGCGCGTTTGACATCATCCGTGACGTGTTCACCCAGACGATCGAGGCCAAAGCGCGGGGCTACAAAGCCGGTCAGTTTTCCTTTAACGTCAAGGGCGGCCGCTGCGAGGCCTGTGGCGGCCAGGGCGTGAACACGATCGAAATGAATTTCTTGCCCGATGTCTATGTGCAGTGCGAAGTCTGCAAAGGCAAGCGCTACAACCGGGAAACGCTCCAGGTGAAATACAAGGGCTACTCGATCGCCGACGTGCTGGAAATGACGATCGATGAGGCGCTGGAGGTGTTCCAAAACGTGCCGAAAGCCGTCAGTCGCCTGCAAACCCTCTCCGATGTGGGTCTGGGTTACATCAAGCTCGGTCAACCGGCCCCCACCCTCTCCGGTGGCGAGGCCCAGCGGGTGAAGCTGGCCACGGAACTATCCCGCCGAGCCACGGGCAAAACCCTGTATCTGATCGACGAACCGACCACGGGCCTTTCGTTCTATGACGTGCATAAGCTACTGGACGTGGTGCAACGGCTAGTGGATAAGGGCAACACGGTGCTGGCGATCGAGCACAACTTGGACTTCATCCGGTGCGCCGATTGGGTGATTGATCTGGGGCCCGAAGGGGGCGATCGGGGTGGGCAAATCATCGCCACCGGCACACCGGAACAGGTGGCGGTGAATCCGGTTTCCCACACGGGACGCTATCTCAAGCTCGCCCTGGAGCAGCACCCTCCCAGCGGGGAGTGATGTTGAAATTGCAGGCCCCTTAGGGGCGATCGCCCAGTCGCCGCTCCCTCAATGCAACGGCTAGACTGATTAGCAGCCTGAGAGACCCGAGGAGACTGGATTCAATGAAATATGGGATTGACATGGGCCACAACGCGGCCCCCGACACTGGCGCAGTGGGCATCAAAAAAGAAGATGACCTCACGATCGCCGTCGGCACAAGGGTGATCAGTCAACTGCAAGCCTTGGGTCATCAGGTGGTGAACTGCACCCCCAAAAGTGCCTCTAGCGTTATGGACTCGCTTTCCAAGCGTTGTTCCACCGCCAATGCCAACAATGTGGATTTATTTGTCTCCATCCACTTCAACAGCTACAACGGCCGCACCAGCGGTTCTGAAGTTTGGTATGCCAGCAATTCTGGGAAGAGATTTGCCCAACCCGTGCTCACGGAAATTCTGAAGCTGGGCTATGTCAACCGTGGCATCAAAGAGGGCAACTTCTACGTGCTAGCCCATACGGATATGCCCAGCATTTTGGTGGAATGCTGCTTTGTAGATTCCGCCGATGATATGAAGCGGTTTGACCCAGACCAAATGGCGCGGGCGATCGTGGCGGGCGTGACCGGCGGCCAAACGGCCACCACACCGCCCCCGACCACCAGCGACCCAGAAATTGTGAAATTGCAGCAGGCCCTTAACCGGTTGCAGGTTTACGCCACACCCACGGGCCAGCCCTTGGCCGCCGACGGCAAGCTGGGGCCCCAAACCAACCAGGCGAAACAACGCCTCAAAACCATCTTTGCCATTTCGCCTGCGGAAACGGAAGCCAGCAATCGCGCCATGTGGGAAGCGATCACGTCGATCACGGTCGATCGCGTTGTGTTGCGACCCAATCACGGCTACGGCCCGGCAGTGCGCTATTTACAATTCCGATTGAATATTCCGCCCACGGGGTTATATAGCGACGCAACGGTTAGCGCAGTGCTGGCCTATCAAAAAGCCCAAGGGTTGACAGCCGATGGGGTGGTAGGCCCAGCCACCTGGGGCAAATTGGTTCCCTAGGCCAGGACGTTGGGCGATCGAGCAGGCTATAGTCTCCAAGGTGTTGATATTGCATGGCTATGCGTTCTACCCCTGACTGGTCACCGGAATCCGATCCCAATGAGGGGCGATCGGACGATGCGGCCCTTGAGGCGCAAGACCCGTCAATCAATATTCACAACCCACAGCAGACCGTTCAAAGTAGCGATCCAGACGGTTTCCAGAATGACGCTCAGAAGGGTGCTCACAACACCCACCTGGACTCCGATGCCGAGGATGACAGCGATGGGCCCATGCGGTTCTATAACCGCTTTGAGGACTACATGGAAATCGCCGCCGCCCCGGAAACCTTTGCCAACTACCTCGATGGGCATCAGGAGTGGTTTCACCGCTGTGCTCATCCAATGCAGGTCAACCCGATCGACCAAAACAGCTATGCCATCACGATCGGACACTTTGGCGCATTTGACTATTACGTGGAACCGAAAGTGGGCCTCGAACTCCTGCCGCCGGAACAGGGCGTTTATGGCATCCGCACCGTACCCGTGCCCGACGATGACCCACCGGGCTACGCCGTAGACTTCCAGGCCGCCATGAAACTGGTGGCGGTGGACAATCCCGACGAAGCGGCCGAGCAACCCGTGAGTACCCACGTCACTTGGACGCTGGATTTGAATGTGGATGTGTGGTTTCCGCGCTTTATTCGGGTTTTGCCCCAAGGATTGATTCAAAGAACGGGCGATCGACTGCTGGGGCAAATTGTCCGCCAGGTGTCTCGCCGGTTAACGGCTAAGGTACAAACGGATTTTCATGAGTCCCAAAATTTGCCGTTTCCCCAGCAATTGCAACGCAACCGCAGCTTCTTTTAGCAACTTTTTTTAGCAGCTTTTCTAACAGCTCTTCTTCAAGGGTTTTCTCAAGCATTGAGAAGAGACCCAGGCAGCAGACCAGAGGCTTAGTTCAGGGATCCAGACAAGGGGTTTAAACCCCTTGTCTTTGTTTTTGATCGTTTCCTAACGCCAGGATCAGCACATTAGGAATTGGCTAACAACCTTTGGCGTTGGCGATCGCGCTGGAAATCACACTAATCGCACTAAAGGTTAGCGGGTTAGCCCGTGGGTGGGCAATGACCACCGAATCGTTGCTTCATGACATCTGCCATATGGCGTGCCAATTATTTTAGATCAAGGCTGTATTGGCAGAAAGATTATTTTTGTAGCTTGAAATACTAGACAAAAACAGGCAATTAATCTAGAGCGAGTGATGCATTAGCTACTGTGCCGATCGAAACGTGAAAGCACCTAGCCCACTTCAGAAAAATACAAAGCACGAGAGATTTTTAGTTTAAATACATTCGCAAAAGCCTTACGGAGCAAGACAAACAGCAATTTGACATCGAGAATAAAGTTCTGATTTTTCAGGCCTTCACTCGACGCTTGTTCGATCGACTGAAGGAAATATTCAAAACTGAACTTGCATAATTCTTGAGATCTGTGTAATATTCTTTCGAGAAAAATACGGTATTCCGATCTGAATATCGTATTTTGTAAAACATGGCTTCAATTCATAGGCATAGACCAAGCATATGAGCCAGCCATATCGGTCAGCCCCATTCACCTGGAGCCGCCAATTAAACCAGCCACGAGATGCACGCTTTTAAAGTTCAAAAGCGTTTGCGCTCCGGCCTCATCCCCACCTTTTGATTGAACGTGAGTAGCCAACTGTGAATGTCCTTTGGTTTATTCCAACCTGTGGTGATGGACGCTACTTGGGGACGAATATTGGCGGTCGTCCTTCAGATTTCGCCTATCTCAAACAGCTTGCTCAGGCGATCGATGCCCTACCGTTTTCGGGAGCACTATTGCCCACAGGGCGGGCCTGCGAAGACGCATGGGTTGTTGCCTCGGCGCTCATTGCCGTAACGCAGAGGATGAAATTTTTGGTAGCCGTGCGACCCGGACTCACACTGCCGGGTGTGGCAGCACGCATGGCCGCCACGTTCGATCGCCTCTCTGGGGGCCGACTGCTGATCAATGTTGTTACCGGTGGCGACCCTGTGGAATTAGCAGGCGATGGCCTGCACTTAGCCCACGACGATCGCTACGCCCTCACTGACGAGTTTTTGACAGTTTGGCGCAAGCTGCTGCTTCAGGAAACCGTGAACTTTACCGGTAGCCACATTGATGTGCGCGGTGGACAACAAGTTTTCCCACCACTGCAAAAACCTTATCCGCCCCTATGGTTTGGCGGCTCATCAACTGCCGCGCACCGGGTCGCAGCCAAACACGCCGATACCTATCTGACTTGGGGCGAACCGCCAGCCGCCGTCGCTCAAAAAATTGCTGATGTTCGACAACAAGCCGAATCCCAAGGGCGATCGGTACGATTTGGAATTCGGCTGCATGTGGTGGTGCGAGAAACAACATCCGAAGCCTGGGCAGCCGCAGAAGACCTACTGCGTTATGTGGACGAGTCAGCAGTGGCTCGCGCACAGGCGGATTTTGCTCGCATGGATTCTGAAGGCCAACGTCGCATGACCCATTTCAATCGCGGCAGTCGAGAGTCCCTGGAAATCTCTCCCAACCTTTGGGCGGGTGTTGGCCTGGTGCGCGGAGGAGCCGGAACAGCGTTGGTTGGCGATCCCGAAACAGTTGCCGAACGCCTACGGGAATACGCGGACTTGGGCATTGATTCCTTCATTCTCTCGGGCTACCCCCACTTGGAAGAAGCCTATCGCACAGCGGAGTTGTTACTGCCTCGACTCCCCCTGGCTCCCGTTGAACAACAATCCACCCAACATCTAGTCAATCCCCTGATGTTTGGCCCCTTTGGCGATGCCTCAGCCCAGAGCTTGCGCGATCGTTTGCCCTCTCCCCAATCAGTACCGGTTTAGTTCATCCGCTGGCAAGCGCTAGGAATTCCAGCAAGAAATCGTCATCGCCGTTTAACCAACACTGTCAGTCCGTCAAGTCCTCCATATGACCAGGAGCTAAGCATGAGCAGTCAAAGTACAGTTGTTCGTTTCATTGCCAAAACCTTCAAGCTTCCTAAATGGTTGCTAAGTCTTGCCCTGGTCTTCATCGTTTCCGTGGGATGCAGCAATGCAACCAAAGCAGACTTGCCCAAATCCATTCGATTAGATTACGCCTATTACAATCCTGTGAGCCTTGTTCTGAAAGAAAAGGGCTGGGTTGAGTCGGAATTTGCAAAAGACAAAATCCAAGTTGAATGGGTTTTAAGTCAAGGCAGTAACAAAGCCTTGGAGTTTCTGAATGCTCGTAGCTTAGACTTTGGTTCAACGGCTGGAGCTTCCGCCCTGATTGGGAAAGCGAATGGTAATCCCATCAAGTCAATCTATACCTATTCCAAACCCGAGTGGGTGGCATTGGTCACCAAGGGCGAGTCATCAATTAAAAGTGTTTCGGATCTCAAAGGCAAGAAAGTTGCTGCCACCCGAGGCACTGATGCCTTCATTTTCCTGCTGCGCTCCCTGGATCAAGTGGGACTGAGTGATAAAGACGTGACAATTATCCCGCTGCAACACGCAGATGGTCGTGCTGCCCTTGAAAAGGGTGACGTTGATGCTTGGGCCGGCCTAGACCCGCATATGGCAAAAGCTGAATTGGAAAGTGGCGCTCGTTTGTTTTCCCGCAACCCTGAATTCAATAGCTATGGCGTACTGAATGTTCGGGAGGAATTTGCACAACGCTATCCACAATTGGTTGAACGTGTGCTTCGAATCTACGAACAAGGACGGCAATGGGCACAGGAAAATCCGGAAGAATTGAAAGCAGTTCTTGTCAAGGAATCCAAGCTGAGTCCTGCCGTGGCGGCCAAGCAACTAGAGCGAACTGATCTTTCAAATTCAGCCATTGGCGGGCAACAGAAGAATGCCATTGTGGCAGCGGGGAGCGTCCTCAAGAAAAGTGGCATTATTTCAGAGTCGGTCAACGTCAATCAGGTTGTAGATAGTCTCATCGATCCCCAGTACATTGATCAGATTGTCAAAAAATAATTGACTGATTCCGAGAGTTGGCTTGACTAAGCTATTGAGTAATCATGAGTAGTCATGAGTAATCAATTGGCGGCTGAAAGCAAGTCAACTCTAAAATCAGACTGGTCAGGCAAATCCGGAAATATGAACCTAGTTGAGGCTTGTCAGAACAGTGACCACCACCATCAAAAGGCAATCTGAGATTAGACGACTGCGGCCCAATCAGAAAATTCGCTGGCGGGATTCATCCATCTTCCAAGGAGGAATTTTGCCAGTAGCTCTACTGCTGACTTGGGAAATTCTTTCGCGACTCAGCATCTTTCCAGAAAACTTGATGCCTGCGCCATCAGTTGTTTTGCTCACACTTTGGCAACTGACAGTTGATGGTCAACTTTTTGGGCATATTGGCATCACGCTTTACAGGGTGCTTTTGGGATTTTTGATTGGTGGTGGTCTCGCAACCATTATTGGTGCTCTGACAGGGTACTTTCGAGTTTTTCATCAATTGTGCGATCCCCTGTTGCAGGCACTGCGGAGTATTCCATCCCTGGCTTGGGTTCCTTTATTTATTCTTTGGCTAGGTATTCAGGAGCCTTCAAAAATAGCCCTGATTGCAGTGGGAGTTTTTTTTCCAGTTTATCTAAATCTGATGACGGGAGTTCGAGAGGTCGATCGCAAGCTGGTTGAGGTTGGCAAGGTATATCGATTAAGTGATTGGGAATCTATTGTGCGAGTTTTTATCCCAGCCACGCTACCAGCTTATTTAGTTGGGTTACGAAGTGGACTGGGATTGGGATGGATGTTTGTGGTTGCTGCTGAAATTATGGGTGTCAGCCAAGGTTTAGGGTTTTTGTTGGTTGATGGACAGGCCACCGGGAGACCTTCAATTATTTTGGGCAGCATTTTGCTATTCGCAATCATTGGGAAGACCACGGATTTGATTCTGCTGATTTTTGGTAAGCGTCTCTTGTATTGGCAGGATGTTTATGGATCGAGTGAGCAATCTGTTTAGAGCATTGTCCAAGAACGAAAGCATGAATCATTGTCAAACTATGATGCGGAATTTTTGAAATTTGGGATTCCCAGAATTTGAATGAATTTGAGCCTCAGTTGGATTGATGAACGTGAATATAACTCGCCGTGAGTGAGGGCTATGGAACATGCTAAAAATTGATGGAGTTGGAAAACAGTTCAGAAATGGTTACATTGCCATTGACAGAATTGATTTGACGCTAGAACCGGGTGAAATTGTTGGATTAGTCGGTGCTAGCGGCTGTGGCAAAAGTACTTTGCTGCGAATTATTGCCGGTCTGGAGCATCCGAGCCTGGGGCAAGTTCTGATTGATGATGAGGTGATCCGAAAACCACATCCCAAGGTGAGCACGATCTTTCAGGAACCGCGCTTAATGCCTTGGCTGACAGTTCGTCAAAATATTGCCTTTGGCTTGTCAAAATTACCGCCTCCGGTTCGTGATGAGCTGACCACTGATGCCATTGCACGGGTTGGTTTATGCCAGTTTGCGGATGCACTTCCTCGACAGTTATCAGGTGGGATGGCGCAGCGTGTGGCGATCGCCCGTGCTTTAGTGACTCGTCCATCGATTCTTTTGCTGGATGAACCATTTAGCGCCTTGGATGCGTTTACTCGCCTTAAGCAACAAGATCATTTGCTGGATCTGTGGCAAGAGAATCGCCCAACTTTGTTACTCGTAACCCACGATGTTGAAGAGGCGGTGCTACTCAGCGATCGAGTGATTGTTTTGCAATGTCCTGGACGGGTTTATCGAGAGTTCACCATCGATTTACCACGTCCTCGATCGCGCACGAGCCTGGAATTTCAGCGTTGGAAGATCGAAATTCTAGATGCACTCAACTTTTCTAGGGAGCTACAGTTGGCAAATCGTTAAACCCAAACCTCAGAGCTACTTGAGTTGGCTTGCTGAGTAAATTGCAGTTGATGACCAATTTCCCGATCGCCAAGGACATTATGACGAACTTAAGACCTGAAAGATCTAGTGTTTTGGTTAGCGATTGGACTGAGCAAAACCGGCTTGACCCGTTGGCAGTTGCTCGATCTTTAGCAGAAGATTTTTCGACAACGGTGATTGAGCGAGACGCAGCCGGCGTGACTCCCTTGCTTGAGCGCAATTGCCTACGTCACAGCGGACTCTTGAAGCTAATCATTCCCAGCTCTGCCGGTGGCTGGGGAGAAAGTTGGATTCTGGCAATGCGAATTAGTCGCGAATTTGCCAAGGTAGATAGCTCGATCGCCCATATTTACTCCTACCACAACTTGGGAGTGATCATTCCTTACCTATTTGGAACTGTTCAGCAGCGAGATTATTACTATCAAGAAACTATTCAACAGAATTGGTTTTGGTGTAATGCGCTCAATCCCCTAGACCACAATCTCAAGTTAAGTCGAGAGGGTGGGATCTATCGCCTGAATGGATTTAAAACATTTTGCTCAGGAGCCAAAGACTCGGATATTTTGCCGACCATGGCCACTGAAGAAGCATCCGGCAAGCAGGTCATTGCCATTTTGCCTACGAGACGTGCTGGAATTGAGCTGCAAAATAATTGGGACAATATTGGGCAACGCCAGACCGATAGCGGCAGCGTTGTTTTTAACAATGTTTTGGTGAAGCCGGAAGAAATTTTGGAAGACCAAACTCAAGTCAATCAGCCATTCCGAACCATTCGGGCCTGTTTGACACAACTCAACTTAGCCAATATTTACTTAGGAATTGCACTGGGGGCGTTAGATAGCGCCAAGCTTTACACTCGCCATTGCACTCGTCCTTGGCCCACTGCCGGAGTGCCCACCGCTGGTGACGATCCCTATATCCTTCAACGATATGGTCAATGGTGGGCTGGGTTGGAGGCGGCTACGGCGCTTTGTGACCGGGCGGCTGAGCGCTTGCAAACCGCTTGGGATCGCAGTTGGGCCCTGTCATCAGAGGAGCGAGCTGAGTGCGCCCTGGCAATTGCCTCGGCTAAGGTGGTTACCCACCAGGTGGGATTGGATGTGACGAGTGGAATTTTTGAGGCGATGGGTGCGCGATCGAGCAGTCGATGCTACGGGTTTGATCAGTTCTGGCGTAACCTCCGAACCTTCACGCTTCATGATCCGATTGATTACAAGATCAAAGCCCTTGGCGATTGGGTTTTGAATGAGCGCTTACCGAAGCCTGACTTTTATCTTTAGGGTTTTTATCTTTAGGTTTTTAGGCTAGGGTTTCGGGTTTCTGAAGACTAACCGCAAGAATGCACCAAGCATTTCTGTCCTAGTTTTGCTGGGTGGGACAAGGGGTTTAAACCCCTTGTCTTTGTTTTTGGTCATTTCCCAACGCCAGGATCAGCACATTGGGAATTGGCTAACAACCTTTGGCGCTGACGATCGCGCTGGAAATCGCACTAATCACACCAAAGGTTAGCGCTTGAGGTTATTGATCCATTCGCGGAGTTGCTCGCTGGCCACATCACGGCCGCCCAAACCGAAGGCGATCGCGCTGGCCACGGCCACTGCGCCCAAGATCAAACCAAAGGCCAGGTTCACAATATCCGGGGCAATTCCCATCTGTTGCAGCGCCATGGCCCCCACCAACACAATGATCGCCAACCGGGCCACTTGAGCCAGCAGGGTGGCTTGGCGAGAGCCGGGCATGGCAATCACCCGGTAAGCCAAGTTAGCCAGATACAGGCCCACGGCAAAAATCAAGGCCCCGACGAGCACTTGACCGAGGATGGTGGTCAGCCCTGCAACGAGGGCTGTCAGTTCCGGCACTTTCAGGCTGTCGATCGCGGCGATCGCGGCAAACAGCATGATGCCCACCAGGGTGATGATCCCGGCAATATCCGAAGGAGACTTGGCCCCCACGGTCATGGGCAGCCCTAAGGCGAGGGGCATGTTGTTGAAGCCCACACCACTCAGGAAATTGCTGACCAAATTGGCGACAAACCGCCCGATCGCGTAGGCGATCGCCAGAATAATCACGGCCCGCAGAATATACGGAATTGCCAGCAGAATTTCATTCAGCATGGCCACGGCGGGTTCCGAAATGGCCTGGATTTGCAGCTCTTGCAAAACCGAAATGGCCGTGACGATCAAAATCACCGTGTAGGCAATGGTTCCCGCAATCCAAGACAGACTTTGGGTTCCTGCCAATCCGCTGAGGCCAATGCGGTAACCGAGGCGATCGACCCCTGCCGATCCGAGGAAGTTGGTCAACACCACCCGCACCAGTCGAGCAATGAACCAACCGATCGCCCCCACCAGCAACGCCTTAAAGATTCGTGGCAGCGCTTCTAGCACCTGAGCCACGGCCCCTTGAATTGGCTCCAGCGGCCCTTGCAAGGCCAAGGCATCCAGCACAAAGGGCAGGAACAGCAGCAGAATCAGCCAGTAGAGGATATTGCCGAGGGTTTCGTTCAGCAGAATCGGACTGCTGCCGCCCATTTGACTCGCCAAGCGATCGTCTAGGGAAAAGCGCTGTAGCCCTCGGGTGAGCAGCAGTTTCACTACCGTGGCCACAAGCCAAGCCAGCGCCGTGAGAATTAGGGCGCTAAAGATACGCGGGGCATAGCCCAGAATTTCCCCTAAAAAGCGCTGAAGGGGAGTTGAAGCCGCCTGTAGGCCGACCGCATCCAGGAAAACCAAAATGGCAAAGAGCATGATCGTCCAAAAGGCGATCGCCCCGGCCCAGTTTTCGATCGGGACAAGGGTGGCATCGTTAGCCGACTGACCCGACAGCCAACCCGACAGCCGCCGCCCCACATCCAGTCGGCTGAGGAGGTGGCGCACCACGCTGGCCACCAAAATAGCCAACAGCCAGCCCACCAACAGGGCCACCAGCCCCCGCACCAAACCATTCAAGAAGGGGGCCACATCCGGACTCGTGCCCGGAATTGGGGGCACTTGGGCCGAATAAAGGGCCGCAGCCCCGGGCAAAGCAAGGGCTGGGGGCATAGAAACGATTTGCCAAATTGCGATTGTCATGGATTGTGATGCTCCAGTGGAATGCACCTGAAGGGATGGAAGGGCCACCACGATCGGGCTGTTACCCTTGGCCCCGCCCCAAGTTTGGGGATTGGGGGACAGTTGGCCGATCGCGGCGATCGCTGGGCCCCCATGGGCGAAACCCACTGGGGGCCAATTGGGGCCACCAGCACCATTCCATCAGGCTTCAAAGCACAGCTAGTAACGGGTTGAGCCGCCTTGGCCGTTGCGATACCGTAAGGCTAACAGATGGATTACGGAAGGTCTCTGGGAAACAAGCGGTTCAAGGGGCCCAATCACGCCGTTGGCTGGCGGTGGCCAACAGGCTCAAAACTTGCAAACAGGCGGTTGTTGGCATCCTGGGCGCGGGATCAGGTTTCTGGAGATCCGTCCGGGGGCATTCACCCCCCAATAGAAAATGTTAAAGTTTGGGGCGTTTCTCTCAGGATTTCGATCAACAGAAAACGCCGGCAGTCCACAATTCTCCAACGGTCTCCGCCGTCTTCTGTGGTTCACTGAGGTTTCAGCCCCTTTCACCCCGGGTTTCTCGATCGCTGACCCCCTCAAGCAACCCCGATCCAGGCATACTGGTCAACGGCTTAAAAATAGCCCTTTTCCAGTTCAGCCTCCGTCGGCCGGCCGGTGCATGGAATTGGATCCACTAGCGTTTTCCTTTGTTTTTCTGGGCCGAAACAGCGGCTAATGGCCGTCTGTGCCTCAGGCCATGCCCGCACCACTCCATTCCTAGTATTTGCCTTCGAGTCCATGCTCTCTCTGCTCCTTGGCTTGTTTCCGCTCCAGGTGGGGCCCGTCGCTCAACTGCCCCCGATCGAACAGGCCGAACCCGATTCCCCAGGGAACCGGGAGGCCGCAGAAGATGAAATTTTGGCTCCGCAGCCCGTGCGGCGGCGAGAGATTACCCAGCGCCATCAGGTGCGATCGCTCCCCGGGCGGCTGGACAACGTGCCGGTTTTTAACAGCAACAGCCCCGAAGTGGTTCTGACGGAAGGGATTTTGCTGTCCACTTTTCCGGCCAACGGCATGGCCGTACCTTCCGCGCACCTAAACTATGCCTTTCAGGGGCGGTTTGATATTTTTTCGCACCATATCTCCCGCGCGGCGGCTTATCAGGAAGGGCGCACGCTGTTTCAGGGCGTGATGGTCTATAACCCGGGGCCGCGCACCGTTGAGGTGAACATTCGCGAATCCGCTAGCTATATCAGCCGGTTTGAAGCGCCCTTTAAACCCTTGCCGGCCTACCTAGAAGACCCGATCGGGGCAATCTATTCTGGCTCTGGCAGCCGCGTGGTGGGGGATGTGTTGCGCGGTCGGCGGCGGGGCCTGCTGCGATCGAATCTGCGGCTAGGGCCTCGGGAAGCAGAAATGGTGGTGAATTCCCCGATTCCAGTGGGCAAAATCACCCCCTCCTCCAATACCCGATCGACCCTGATTCGGGCCGAGTCCAATGGGCCGGTCTATCTGGCCAGTTTGGCCATGTTCTCGCCCAAGACCCCCGACGGCCGCGAACAAATTCCCAGCCTGCGGGAGTGGCAATACCTGCTGGTGCGCAGCGGTCTTTCGGGCCCGCGTGATGTGGCTCCCACCTCCTTGAGCTTGGCGGAAACCAGTGCTCGATTCTTCTATGGCCGAGTGGCCGGCGTGGCCAAAGGGTCGCGCTGGGAGGCCACCCTCACGGATCCGGGGGTGAATGAACTGCGAGTGCCTACCGATGGCGGGGCCATTTCCTACCCGATCGCCACCTTGCCCCGAGGAACGTTGGGCACGCGCCAGGTTCAAAGTGCGCCCATGGTGGCTCGCTATCCCGACACGGCCTATCTGGCCCACGGTAATTACGGGGTGCAATATAGCTTGACCTTGCCCTTAACCAATCGCACCGGCAGCCCGCAACAGGTGGCGATTTTGTTTCAAACTCCTTTGAAGGAAGACGGGCCGAGCGATCAACTACGATTTTTGGAGCCGCCCGAAGAGCGGGTCTTTTTCCGGGGGCCCATTCGGTTGCAGTACCAAGATGATTTGGGCAATCCGATCGATCGCTTCATCCATGTGGTGCAACATCGGGGTGAACAGGGGCAACCCCTCGCCACCTTGAACCTACGACCCGGTTCCAAGCGGGTGGTGCAGGTGAATTTTCTCTATCCGCCCGATGCCACACCGCCCCAAGTGCTGACGGTGCAATCCATCCGTTAGGGGCGATCGGCCCTGAGTCGTCGATTTGGATTTCTGGGCAACGGCCAGCCCTATCATTCGGGGGAAGCAACAGGGGGCATCTCATGACATTTCTGTCGCAAGTCTATGGTTGGCTTCTGATTTCAACGGTGGGCCTGTTTTGGCTGCTGCCCTGGAGATCGGGGCGATGGGGCCTGCTGTTGGTTGCCAGTCTGATTTTTTATGGTCTGCGGCAACCCCTCTACGTGCCCCTGTTGTTGGTGGGCACGGCCCTGAACTACAGCTTGGGCTGGATGTTGCGGACCGATCGGCGATCGATTCGACATTACGTGGGCGGGCCCAACCCGGAAGCCCGACAGCGACAGCGAAAACGCCTGCTATGGGTGGGCATTGGCCTCAATTTGCTGTTGTTGTTTGGGTTTAAATATGTGCCCTTTGCCCTCAACTCCCTGGGCTGGGCGTTCCAGAGTCCGCCCCTGTTGGATGCGGCCAATTGGGTCGATCGAATCGAAGCACCCCTCGGCATCAGCTTTTTTTGCTTTGAATGTATTGCTTATCTTGTGGATGTCTATCGCGGTGCGCCTCCGGCCCGCAATTGGCTGAAATTTTGTACCTATAAGCTCTTTTTCCCAAAGCTCATTTCCGGGCCGATCGTCCGCTATCACGGCTTGGCGAGCCAACTGGAAGAGTTAGACCAGCCGCGCAATCCCCGGGCTGAACAAATCACCGAAGGTCTGTGGCTGATTGCCTGCGGTGCCATCAAAAAGGGACTGATTGCCGATTCCTTGGGCCTGTGGGTCCGCACGATCTTCAGCCCCGGAACCCTGGAGCGGGCGGGCAGCGGGGACTTGTGGTTGGTGATCGGGGCCTATGGTTTCCAGCTCTATCTGGACTTCAGCGGCTATGTGGACATCGCCCGAGGCAGTGCGATGTTGCTCGGGATTCAACTGCCCCAAAACTTTGATTTTCCCTACCTCAGCACCAGCATTGCGGACTTTTGGCGACGCTGGCACATCACCCTTGGCGACTGGCTCCGAAACTATCTCTACATTCCTTTGGGGGGTTCCCGCCAAGGCCTGGTTCGCACCTGCATCAACCTAATGATCGTGATGTTGTTGGGTGGCCTGTGGCATGGGGACAACTGGGGCTATGTGCTGTGGGGTGGGGCCCATGGGCTGGCTTTGGCGGTGCATCGGTTGGTGGATGCGGCTTCCCACCGTTTCAGTCCCCTGGCGGCCCTGTGGGCCCATCCGGCGGGGGTGGCTCTGGCTTGGGGCCTGACGCAACTGATGGTGTTTTTGAGCTGGGTGCTGATTCGGTTGCCGGACTGGAGCCAGTCGAGCTTGGTGTTTCAACACCTTTGGGGCCGATCGAGCGATGGGGCTTTTCTAGAAAAGGTTTATGACGAAGCGTTGGGGTTGGATCCTTGGCGGTTAGGCGCGGCCTTGGGGGCGATCGCGCTGCTGATGGTGGTCGCTTGGTTTGGTCAACGGGGCCTGCGGTTGCAGCTCACACAGCCGGTAAAAATCGCCCTCGTCCCCATCTGCCTTTATCTGGTCTGGATTCTGGGGCCCGAGGGCGTACCGTTTATTTACTTTGACTTCTAGGCCTAACTTCTGGGCCTAACTTCTAGGTCTCGTTGGGTCTCGCTAGATCTTGCGAGACCATTGGAGCCTTGGGTCACTAGGCGGCGATCGCCAGCCAGAGCGATTGCACTTGGTCAAACAAAGCCAGTTGCAGGCTGTGGGTGACCGGTAACCCAGCCAACACAGCTCCGGCACAGAGCAGCATCAGGTAGCCGATCGAGTATTTGAACAGATCCCGTGCCACGGCGCGATCGCTCGGTAGGGCCAGCAGTTGCCAGGACTTTTGCACCAAAATGCCCCCCAAAATCAGGGCGATCACCCCGTAGAGCCAACCGGTTTCGCCCAAGGGCCAAGCCAGCGCCAAGGTCAAAGGAACCAGGGCGATCGAGTAACCCAGAATTTGCTTAGCCGTGGCCTCGTCGCCGCTCACCACCGGCAGCATGGGCACACCTACGCTGGCGTAGTCATCCCGAATCATCAAAGCCAGCGCCCAGAAGTGCGGCGGAGTCCAGAGGAAAATAATCCAAAACAGCGCCCAGGCGGGCCAATCCAGCGTGCCCGTCACGGCGGCCCAACCCACCAGGGGCGGAATGGCCCCCGCCGCGCCGCCAATCACGATGTTGTGGGGACTGTGGCGCTTCAGCCAGTGGGTATAGACCACCACATAGCAGCCAATTCCCGCCATCGCCAACAGAGCCGCCAGCAGATTGGCCATCCAGGTCAGCAGCCCAAAGGACGCAACGCCCAGGACGATCGCGAATATCAGAGCATCGCGGGGGCGAATTTGCCCGGAGGGAATTGGGCGCTTTTGGGTGCGCACCATGATCGAATCGATGTCGCGATCATAGAAGCAGTTGATCGCATTAGCGGAACCGGCAGCCAAGGCCCCACCGGCCAGGGTTGCCAAAAACAGCACCGGATCCACATCACCCCCGCCAGCCAGGGCCATGGCCGCTGCGGTGGAAATCAGCAGCAACACAATGATCCGGGGCTTGGTGAGCTGAATATAGCTCCGAACGATCGACCCGGCTCGCTGCCAGGGCGACGCAGCCGCTTCCTCGGTCATGTTCGACAGGTTTTGCACAATTTCTTGCATAGCAGCTATTCCGGCAACATCAACAACCAGCGAGTTCTTGGGAGTTTTTGGGAGGTTCTTGGAAATTTTTGGGGAATTCTTGGGGAATTCTGGGCGAGGCCTGAGCTGTTTAGGCTGTCAGACCATCGGGCGACTCCCGCAACCGATCGCGCCCGGCCCAAACCGTGAAGGCCACCAGCGAAGCCAACAGGGCCGCCGCGATCGCCTCATGCAGCACCGTTAGCCCTGCCACCCGCAATTGAAAGTGATAGGTGCTGTAACCAATGGCCAATTGCGCCACCAACAACAGGGCGATCAAGCTCCGAAGGGAACGGAGGCGCGGATTCAAAGCCGGGGTGCGCCAAGCCATGATCAGCAAAATGCCAATGGTCAAGACGGCGGGCACAATGCCCCAAAAGTGGGTGTGGAGAATGCCACAGAGCTGATCGCCCTCCAGGCACTGGTGTACCGCCCAGCGCGATCCGACAATGCCACCGATCAGGCTTTGGACATCGATCGCGATTGCCGCCAGCAGGGCCCAACCCGCCAAGCCGGCCGCCGTGCCCGAAGCCTGTTGGGGAGTCAGGCCCGCCGCGATCGCCACCAATAGGGCCAAAAATGCCAACGCCGTCCCCAAGTGTGCCGTCACCACGTCAAACCGCAGCAACTCCGTCACCGTCAGGGCCCCCAGCCCCGCTTGCAACACCACCAGGGCCAGGGCCGCCACCGTTGCCGGAACCACCCAACCGGGCAGTTCCCGCCGAAACCGGACTGCCGTGCCCGCCAAGCCCAGGGCCCCAAAGGCCACCACTGCTGCATCCAGTCGGTGGAACCATTCCAAAAACACCTGCCAATTCATCTGGGCCCAGGGAACCGCCTGGCCGTAGCAGAGGGGCCAATCGGGACAGGCGAGACCCGCATTAGCCACGCGGGTGGCCGAGCCGATCGCCATCAGCAACCAGGCCGCCACCGCCAGCCGCTTGGCCAACCACCGCACTCGATCGCTTCCCAAAGATGAATTGACCTCGGCGATCACGATCGAGGTCTTCACCGATTCGGAAGAATGCCCCGCCTGATGAAACACGGTTTCCGCCATAGGAATTCTTAAGAAAATCTTGAGTCTAAAAAGCAGCAATGAGGTGCATCGCCACCATAACTCAGTTCCGAAAATTGCGGAAATGTCATGTCAAAGATTGCAACACGTTGCAATGTACAACAATTAGCCGATTCGACCTAAAATTCGCTACCAACTAACGGTAAGCTCATCAAGAACTGACCATTTGATCAAAATTTGTCCCCAAGAAAGCGTTACATATCAAACGATTTTTGATTTAGTTTGTATTGTAAATAACAGCTTTTCCAGGACTGTCACCCTTCGTCCCCCTAGGGTGATTTTCAGCCCAATCCTCAAATAATCCCTAGATATTGATGTATCAATGGGCGATCGCCCCAAGATTTCAAGATTTTTGGCAACCGATGAGTTCGCACAATCTAGAGCATGTTAATTGTTGATGACAAATCACGGCCAGAATCGCTGAAAATCACCATCGCCAGACTCCAGGAAACCCAAAGATTTCCTAAAGGTTGTTAACGGCAAAGAGAATCCTAAAGATATTTAAAAATATTGACAAACCAAATCAGCTCCCTGAAAAAAACGTCTACCTTTGAAGGCAGTAACGCAGTGGCAAGCGCAATGGGCCGCTGCCCCCGCTCCTTTCCCCTTCGTTGGCCGCCGCCCTCGCTTGGCCGTTGGCCCCCAACGGAGGAGCAGACCTGTCCCGATCGCCTGTTGCCCTTTGCCTTTGCAGTCTTGCGTGACGCACCACCATGAATGTTCCTAGTACGATCCTGACCCTGCTGATGGGCATTGGCTTAACGCTAATCAGCCTTTGGGTTGGGCAAAACTATCATTTCCTGCTGCCGGTGTCGGCTACGGACGTGTCGCCCGAGGTCGATCGCCTGTTTGGGGCCATGTTGACCATTGCCACGGGCCTTTTTCTGCTGGTGCAAGGATGCTTGATTTATGCGATCCTGCGCTTTCGGCGCAAGCCCGGCGATGACACCGACGGCCCGCCCATCCGGGGCAACATTCCCCTAGAGATCCTTTGGACTGCGATCCCCGCCGTGATCTGTTTGGGCATCTCGGTCTTTAGCTTTGATGTGTATAACTCCATGGGGGGCTTGGATCCGATGGCCAGTGGAGCCGGGATGGGCATGGCCCACCACCACGGCCACCACACCGCGATCGCCGCCACGTTGGATGAGGCCCCGTCCATGAATGGTACGGAAGTGGCCCTAGGGCTGGGGGCAGCTCCCGGCTCCCAAGGCCAAGCCCCCGACTTGCAAGTCAATGTGCAGGGGCTGCAATACGCCTGGATTTTTAACTACCCTGACTTGAACGTGATGGCAGGGGAACTGCATGTGCCCGTGGGTCAGGATGTGCAGCTCAACATTTCCGCCATGGATGTGTTGCACGCCTTCTGGATTCCGCAGTTTCGGATTAAGCAGGATGCGATCCCCGGTCGCCCCACACAATTACGCTTCCGGGCAACCCAGCCAGGCCGCTACCCGATCGTTTGCGCCGAGCTTTGCGGTTCCTTCCATGGGGCAATGCGCACCGAAGTACTGGTGCAAACACCGGAAGAGTATGAAGCCTGGGTGGCGAGCGTGATGCCCGAGGCGGAAACCACGGAAACGGGCCAAGGATCAGCGGTGACCCTGGCGCAAAATCCTCAAAATTTGACGGATTCGGAATATTTACAGGTTTACAGCGATCGGCTGGGGATCGAGACCCGTTCGATCGCCCAATTGGCCCCCGCTGCGCTGTAGCCAGCGGTCACCCTTGGCCTCAGCATCCGGGCTGGGCTGAATTGACATCCAACTTTTCGGTTTTTGTTGTTTCTTGTTGTCTCTTGTCGTTGCTATGGCTCCAGCAGAACTCAGAACGCCCGGCGCGATCGAACCCGATCCCGAACCCTGGCAACGGTTTTTTAGCTTCAGCGTCGATCACAAAGTCATCGGCATTCAATACCTTGTCACCAGCTTTTTCTTCTTCCTAATTGGTGGAGCCTTGGCCACCGCCGTGCGCGTGGAGTTGGCCACTCCGGAAGTGGATTTCGTGAGCCGCGAACTCTACAACCAACTCTTCACCATCCATGCAACGGTGATGATTTTTCTGTGGATTGTGCCGGCCGGAGCAGGCTTTGGCAACTATCTCATTCCCCTGATGATTGGGGCCAAGGATATGGCCTTTCCTCGGCTCAACGCGATCGCCTTCTGGATGATTCCGCCGGCCGGGCTGCTGCTGATTGCCAGCTTTTTTGTGCCCACCGGAGCCGCCGCCGCCGGTTGGACCTCCTATCCTCCCCTCAGCTTGGTCAGTGGCCAATGGGGTGAACTAATTTGGATCCTCAGCATTTTGCTGTTGGGAACCTCCTCCATTTTGGGCGGGATCAACTTTGCAGCCACCATCCTCAAAATGCGCATCCCCGGCATGACGTTAAATGACATGCCGCTGTTTTGTTGGGCCATGTTGGCCGCTTCCATTTTGATTTTGATGTCCACCCCGGTGCTGGCTGGCGCATTGGTGCTGTTGTCCTTTGATTTGATGGCGGGAACGGCCTTTTTTAACCCCACTGGGGGCGGCGACCCGATCGTCTATCAGCACATGTTTTGGTTCTATTCCCACCCAGCGGTTTACATCATGATCCTGCCGCTGTTTGGAGCCATTTCCGAAATTTTGCCCGTCCATGCTCGCAAACCGATTTTTGGTTACAAGGCGATCGCCTATTCCAGCATTGCCATCAGTTTGTTGGGCTTGATTGTTTGGGCACACCACATGTTCACCAGTGGCACACCGGCATGGTTGCGGATGTTTTTCATGATTGCCACCATGATCATCGCCGTGCCCACCGGAATCAAAGTGTTTGGTTGGGTGGCCACCATTTGGGGTGGCAAATTGCGGCTGAATTCCGCCATGCTGTTTGCGATCGGGTTTGTGTCGATGTTTGTGGTGGGTGGTCTCAGCGGTGTGATGATTGCCTCCGTGCCCTTTGACATCCACGTTCACGACACCTATTTCATCGTTGCCCACCTGCACTACGTGTTGTTTGGCGGCAGTGTGTTTGGTCTCTACGCGGCCCTTTACCACTGGTTCCCCAAAATGACCGGGCGAATGTTAAATGAACCCTGGGGAAAAGTACATTTTGTTTTGACCCTGGTGGGTTTCAATCTTTGCTTTTTGCCCATGCATTACTTGGGCTTGATGGGAATGCCCCGACGGGTGGCGGAATATGATCCGCAATTTTCAACGGTGAATGCAATTTGCAGCATCGGTGCCTATATTTTGGCTGTGTCTACCATTCCGTTCCTGGTGAATGCGATTTATTCCTGGGTGGCTGGTGAAAAGGCTTCGGCTAATCCTTGGAATGCTTTGACATTGGAGTGGACGGTTTCTTCGCCGCCGCCTGAGCACAATTTTGTGGGTCAGCCGGTTTTGAAAACGGGCCCCTATGATTACGGGGTGACAAAACGGGGTGAGAGCCGCAAGCCAATTTCGCAACTGAAGGCTTCTGATATTTTGAGTGGCTCAACACGCTAGGAATTTGGATTTTCATAGCGCGGCAGCCGTGATTCATGGGGTTAACGTTGCGGAGTCGGTCGTGCGGAGTCGGTCGTGATGACAAGGGGCTTAAGCCCCTTGCTGCTTAATGATCGAGTCACAGCAACAGGCCATTGAATTAACCGATGAATTAACCGATCAAAATCAGCTTGCCGTGCTACTAGGGTGATGAGGCAGTTGTCGTGATCATGCAATTACATGCAGACCCTGTTCAGTTAGGGATCTTTTAGGGATTCTTAGCCAGGCATGATCACTCTCCGGTACTACCGATTTTGGAAGTCTCAACCCTAGAAATCTGCGCAAACTGGATTTCAAGATAGCCGTTCCATTGTCCTTCTTTCTTTTGGGTTTCTATGCAAGGTTCCGCAGTTGATTCTCAACAGTCGATCGCCCTCGAAAGCACTAGCCATGGCAGCGAGGAACATCATCCCGATTTGCGGCTGTTTGGCATTGCTCTGTTTTTGGTGGCGGAGGCGATGATCTTTTTGGGCCTGTTTGCGGCCTATTTAACCTTTCGATCGGTTGCGCCCAGTTGGCCCCCGGAAGGCACGCCGAAGCTGGGGCTATTATTGCCAGGCATTAACACCCTAATTCTGATTTCCAGTAGCTTCGTGATCCACAAGGGTGATGATGCCATTCGGGCCAATGATGTGAAGGGAATGCGCCTATGGTTTGGGATCACAGCCGCCATGGGGGCCATCTTTTTGGTGGGGCAGCTCTATGAATATTTCCACTTGGAATTTAGCCTGACCACCAATCTGTTTGCGAGCACTTTTTATGTGCTAACGGGTTTCCATGGACTGCACGTTTGCTTTGGGCTGTTTTTGATTTTGGCGGTGTTGTGGCGATCGCGCCGTGAAGGTCATTACAGCAACCAAAGTAAGTTTGGGATCGAAGCAGCCGAACTCTACTGGCACTTTGTGGATGTGGTGTGGATTGTGTTGTTTGCGCTGTTGTATTTGCTGTAGCTTTACTGCCTGAAGGCTTATTGCCTGAAGGTTTATTGGCTGTAGTTGTACCGGCCACAAAAACGTGGGGCGATCGGGTGAACGTTGGTTAATTGGTTAACCGTTGCCCCCAAACCCGTTCCAAATTGGCGACCCAAATGAGGGCGATCGGGAGGAGATCCCCGATCGCCCTCTGTGCTGAATGGGTGATGCCTGAAGCACTTCGCCGTTTCGTTAAGGAATCTTACATTTTCCGTAAATTCCGTTAATGTAAGAGCAGTACCTTACGCAATCAGCCCGGGATCGCGCTCAGGATGGCTATTGAACACGGCATTGTTCTTGACTTTGCAACCGTCCTTGGAACCTCTGCTATTGGCGGATATATCGCCAATAAGCTCCGACAGCCGGTTATTTTGGGCTATTTGGTGACGGGTCTCATTATTGGTCCCTTCGGCTTGCAATTACTCAGCGATGCAGCCCAAACTGAAGCCCTCGCGGAAATTGGGGTGGCGTTTCTGCTGTTTGCGTTGGGGATGGAATTTTCTCTCTCAGAATTGGGGCGCGTTCGCAAAATTGCGATCGAGGGCAGCCTGCTGCAACTGGGCTTAACCACCGCGATCGTGGCGGCGGCCACCACGCTCACCGGCTGGGCGAAGGATTTGCCCGAGGGGGTGTTTTTGGGGGTGGTGTTGGCCCTGTCGTCAACGGCAGTGGTGCTGAAAACCTTGAGCGATCGGGGCGAAACCAACACCCCCCATGGTCAAGTGATGCTGGCGATTCTGATTGCTCAGGACATCGCTTTGGGATTGATGTTGGCAGTGCTGCCCGCCTTGACCCAACCGGAAGACTTGGGGCAGGCGTTGGCGATCGCCTTGCTGAAGGCCTCGGCTTTTTTGGGGGCGGCCATTCTGGCGGGTAAGTGGGTTGTGCCGCGCTTAATGAGCGCAGTGGCGGCCACGGAAAGTAATGAAATTTTCTTGCTGACCACGATCGCCTGGTGTTTGGGCGTAGCTTTCGTGACGGCGGAACTGGGGCTGTCGATCGAGATGGGAGCCTTTGTGGCGGGTGTGACGATTGCCGAACTCGACCAGGCCGATCAGGCACTCTCGAAAATTTTGCCGTTGCGGGACACCTTCGCCAGCCTCTTTTTTGCCTCGATCGGGATGTTAATTGATCCCCACCTTTTGATCGAAGAAATTTTTCCCATTTTGGGACTGGTGGTGTTAGTAATGATCGGCAAAGCGGCGATCGTCACTCCAGTGGTTTTGCGATTTGGCTATTCCTTTAAAACGGCAGTTTTTGCCGGATTTGGCATTAACCAAATTGGAGAATTTTCCTTCATTTTGGCGGCCCAAGGTTTGGCCATGGGCTTAATTGATAAGAAGCTGTATTTGCTGCTACTAGGAACCACCGCGATCGCCCTAATGCTCACTCCGCTGTCTTTGGCCACCGCGCCTTGGATTGTGGAAGTGGCGGGGCGTTGGTCTTGGGTTAACAAGTATTTTTCGGGTCTGGGGGAGCCAAAATTAACCTCCATGCCGGACGAACTGGCTGGGCAAGTGGTGGTGGCGGGCTATGGGCGAATTGGTCAAACTATCGTTAAAGTTTTGCGCGATCAAGGCTATCCAGTTTTGGTGATTGACAATAGCGAAGCCGTCATTAATAAACTGCGGGAAGCGAAAATTCCTTACCTATTTGGGGATGCGGATTCGGAGTTGGTGTTAGAAAAAGCCAGGATCGATCGCGCTAAGGCCCTGGCGATTGCGTTACCCGATCCCGCCAGTACCCGCTTGGTGTTGCAACATGCCCTGAAGATTGCTCCCGATTTGGATGCGATCGCCCGGGCCCGCGATGGCGCGGAAATTGAGCGGCTGACCAATTTGGGAGCCAAAGAGGTGGTGCAACCGGAGTTTGAAGCGGCTTTAGAACTGACTTCTCATCTACTGCTCACATTGGGGGAAGACGGCGACGATGTGCGCCAACTGACGGGGACAATTCGCCAAGACTGCTACGGCATCAACCCACCCCCCCAAACCTTAGCCATTGAGCCGCAGGCCGAGCCGGAACCCCAGGAAATGGCTGCCTAAAAGGCTGTTGAGATCTAAAACACCGTTGAGGGCTACGGCCCAGCGATCGCCCGGGAGCAACCGGCTCGATCGACCCGAGAGCTGTTGATGACCCTCCACAGGCGACGCAGGCCGTTGGTCTAGTACAATCAACGGCTATGCGAATTTTGATCTTGGGCGGAACAACCTTTCTGGGGCGGCATCTGGTAGATGCGGCCGTGGCTCGCGGCCATGAGGTCACCATCCTGACTCGGGGGCGGCGCAACCCGGAACCCTTCCCAACAGTGGAGCGGCTGGTGGGCGATCGGCTCACGGATGACCTGGCCGCCCTGAGCGATCGCACCTGGGACAGCGCGATCGACACCAGCGCGATCGTGCCCCGAGCCGCTCGCTATACGGCCGCCCGGCTCCAGAATGCGGTGGGTCACTACGTCTACCTATCCAGCATTTCCGTTTACGAAGATTTTGGGTTGCCGGGGATCACGGAAAACGATCCCCTGAGATCGCCCCTCTTGGATGACCAAGCCTCGATCGAAACCGGCGATGACTACGGATCCCTGAAAGCGGGTTGCGAGCAACTGTTGGCCGAGACCTTTGGCGATCGATTGTTGGTTGCTCGCCCCAGCTTGATCGTGGGGCCCTATGATCCCACCGATCGCTTCACCTACTGGGTGCGTCGCCTGGCCCAAGGGGGTGACGTGTTAGCCCCATCGCCACCGGAACAGTGGGTACAACTGATCGATGCCCGTGATTTGGCTGCTTGGCTAATCAAAACCTGCGAAACCCAGCGATCGGGGGTTTACAACGTTGGCACTGCCGAAAAATCCCTCACCCTAGACAAAGTGTTGGATGAATGCGCCCGAGTCACCCGCAGCGATGCGCTGATCGATTGGGTGCATGAGGACTTTTTACTAGAGGCGGGGGTTGCGCCCTGGACAGAGCTACCCCTTTGGATCCCCAGCAAGGAAGCTCCCATGCGCGGCTTCACCAGCATGGATACTCGCCGGGCGGCGGCCGCTGGTCTGAAATGTCGCCCCCTGGCGGGCACGGTGCGCGATCTGTGGTCTTGGGATCGATCGCGCCAAGCGGATTTAAAGGCGGGTCTTTCGCCGGAACGAGAGCAGCAGCTTTTGGCACAGTGGCGCGTGAACCAAGCTCGCTGGTTGTAGCGGTGTGGATGGGCGGCTGAGTACAATCGGCAGCCAAGGAGCCAGGTATTCGGCCGATTTTGCTGCCAAATCATGAAATTTTGCGATCAAATTTCGCGGTGCAATTTGCGGTGAAATTGTGCAGTCAAATTTCGCAATGCGGTTTTACCGCCCCAACGTTGGCCGGGCTAGGTTTTGGTGTCTGCCTGTTGATGGCGCTGCCTGTTGATGGCCTTGGGTTGGCGATCGGTTCTTGACCCTTGACCCGATCGCCCCCGTAATTTGCCCCCCGTAATTTGCCTACCGTGATTTGCCCACCGCGATTCGCTCACTGTGATCTGGATCGCCTTGGGGATCTGGATCAGTCACGCGGGGGCTAGAAAGCAGTCACCCAAAGACCTTGAGCCGATCGCCCCCGCAAAACCAAGGAATCACGACCGGAGGGGAGGGCGATCGCTGAATAGATCGGTAATTCTGGCAATCATAACGAAGAGAATTCACCCACCCGTCTGACCTCCATCGATCGGGCGCGTGAGTTCAACTCCCCGCATGGCCCACGGGGCAGCGGGGTCTAGCGCCACGCCTCTGATCGCTTGTTGATTGCTTGTTGATCGCTTGGCGTTAGGCGTTTCAAGCAATTGCAAAATTGCCCCTTGATTTAACCGCTGTCGCCGGGGAAGCATCGCCGTCTAGACCCAACTTTGAGCCAATGATTGCGAAAGTCCCCACAACCCCCAATTCCATGGAGCCTTATTTTCGCCCTCCCGATATTTCTGCCCGGGCCAAGCGGCGATCGCTGGCTTGGGTGCTAACGTTTCCGTTTGTGAGCCTTTCCTGTGCGGCGGTGGTGGTGGCCGGGGCCCTGTCCCTGTGGGCGGGAGAGCAATCAGTCCAAGAGCTGTCCGATCGCCTGCACCTGCAACTCCGGGAACGGATTCGCGGTGGCCTAGCCCAATACTTTGAGCAACCCAAGCGGGCCACCCGGCTGTTTCTGATGGCCCTCAACTCGGAGTTGGTCTCTCCCCAGAATTTGCAACAGGTGGGGCAATATAGCTGGCAATTACGCCAGGCCTTCGATGCCAGCTACATCAACTTCGGCTTAGCCACGGGGGAGTTTGCAGGCTCCGGGGTGGGGCGGGATGGGCTGATTGTGGGGGAGCGATCGGCCGCCTTGGGTTGGCGCTATGAGGAATATCGGGCCGATCGGCTGGGTCGTCGCCAGCAACGGCTGGGGGTGTATTCCTATGACCACCGCAAAGAACCCTGGTATCAGGCGGCCATTCGGCGCAACCGTCCTGGCTGGAGTGCCATTTACGCTTGGGATAGCACCCCAGAGTTTGTGTCAATTAACTACGCCGTTCCCTTTCGCGATCGCCGTGGCCAACCGATCGGGGCGATCGGGGTTGACCTGTTGTTGGCCCGCATCAGCGCCATGCTCAAGGAGTTGAACGTTCACCCAGAATTAACCATCACCATTCTGGAGCGCAACGGAAACTTGGTGGCTAGCAGCAACGAGCAACCCCTGTTTGTGCTCAAAACGTCCGAACAGGGATCAACCCTGGAGCGGATCACTGCCCGCACCAGCAATGATCTGCGATTGGTCGCCGCTTTCGATCATTTGAATCAAAAAGGCGGTTTGGGGGCCGTGGTTAGTCCCCTATCAGAAACCTTCCAGGTCGATCACCAAACCTATCTCCTCTGGACTTCCCCTTGGCGGGATTCCGATGGCCTCGATTGGGTGATTGTGGCCACTGTGCCTCGATCGGCCTTCATGGGGCAAATTGAGGCAAATCGCCGCGTCACAACCCTGCTCTGCGGTTTGGTGATCGTCCTGGCTGTGTTTCTGGGCCTGGTGATGGCGCGTCGTTTGGGGCGGCCCGTGCAGTCTCTGGCCGGGGCGGCTGGCCAGTTGGCGGCCGGTCAGCTTAACCACCGAGCGGAAACCTTTGATATTCGCGAATTGGATGAGCTGGCCCAGGCCTTTAACCGCATGGCCGACCACCTCCGCAATTCCCTGATTGCTCTGGAATCTGCCAATCAAACCCTAGAAAGTCGGGTGACCACAAGAACGGCCGATTTAGCCCAGGCCCTTGAGGATCTCAAAAGTGCCCAAGCCCAACTGATTCAAACTGAAAAGATGTCCAGCTTGGGGCAAATGGTGGCGGGCATTGCCCACGAAATCAATAATCCCGTTGCATTTATCCATGGCAACTTGGGGGTATTGCGGCAATACATTGAAGAACTCACGGATTGTTTAGCCCTGTTGGGACTCACGCAATCTGGAGCAGGATCAGAGGCGATCGACCCGGCAGCCAATGCCACCATCGACACCGAGGAATTAACCTTTGTGCTGGATGACTTGCCGAACCTGATTCAATCCATGGAGGAAGGGACTCGACGGATTCAGGAAATCGTGCAGGGCCTGCGTAATTTCTCACGTTTAGATCAGGTAGATCTCAAACCCGTGAGTTTGCACGATGGCCTCGACAGCACGTTGCTAATGTTGTCTCATCGCCTAAAGCGGTATAGCGATCGCCCAGAAATTCGCATCGTTAAGCAATATGGCGACCTACAGCCCGTTTGGTGCTATCCCGGGCAGCTCAACCAGGTATTCATCAATCTCCTCAGCAACGCGATCGAGGCCCTCGATCAGGCCTGGCAGCAGCAGATGGCTCAACAAAGCTCAGGAGAAACTGCCCGGTGGACACCCACCATCACCCTGCAAACGGTGGCCCTGAAAACCGACCAGGGCCCCCAAGCGGAATTGGTCATCCAAGACAATGGCATCGGCATTTCCGAAACCATTCGCCATCGGTTGTTTGATCCCTTCTTCACCACCAAGCCGGTGGGCAAGGGAACCGGCCTAGGGCTAGCGATCGCCTATCAAATCGTGGTCGATCGCCACGGGGGCCAAATCAACTGTGAATCGACCCTGGGGCAGGGAACCACGTTTCGGCTGCGGTTGCCGGTGGGGCAGCCAGCCGCTGACCCGATCGCGTAGGGCCCCTTCTCAATTCGGATAAGTCAAGAAAACCTGACATTTTCTGAAGTGGGTTTTGCACATCCGGATCAATATGTCATGAAATCTTGATATTAAGCTTGATCGCCCTCGACGGGTGGGGATCGAGTTCAGTAGGATAACGGCCATCAAGAGCTGAGATTGGGATCGCCCATCCCAAACCGTGCCCAAGGCATCATTGCTGCTATTGACGTGCGATCGCCCTTTGATGGCCTGCCCTATACGCTGAGGAGCTTTCGAGTTGATGAGCGCGCCCAAAGAACGTCCACCCCTAGAGGAAATGACACTGCGCCAACTGCGCCGTGTTGCCAGCGAGTTAGGTATCTCGCGCTATAGCCGAATGCGGAAAGATCAGCTTTTGGCCTCCATTCAGACCAAATCGGCTGGTCTGCCGGCATCTAGCCCTACGCCACCCACCGCCCCGCCAGCCATCGCCCAAGTTATTCCCGTTCGTACCATTGAGGCCCAAGAAGCTGTGGAAGCTGCAAAATTCGACCTCGGACAACCGAACAACCTCGCCGACCTCTCCGAAGAGCTGATTTTGGATCCGGAAACTCTCTCCGGTGTTGATGAAGGATTGCCCGACCTGCCCGGTGGCTATGGCGAAAGTCGGATTCTTCTGTTGCCTCGCGATCCCCAATGGGCCTACACCTATTGGGACATTCCCAACGAGCACAAAGCTGAGTTGCGGGCCCAAGGGGGTCTTCAGCTTGCGTTACGGGTTTATGACGTGACCGATTTGGACTTGAGTGTCCAACGGGCCCACACGGTTCAAGAGTTCCCCTGCGATGAATTGGCTCGGGAATGGTACTTGCCCATTCCGATCAGCGATCGGGACTACGCGATCGAAATTGGTTACCGCTGCGGCGACGGCCGGTGGCTCGTGCTGGCGCGATCGGCCCCGGTTCGGATTCCGCCCGTGTATCCCTCCGACTGGATCGAAGACGTATTTGTAACCGTTGATTGGGAACAGGATCTGCGCGGCACCACCGTGGCCACCCTGATTCCTCCCGCCCAAAAAGCCGCCCAAGCCGCCGAAAACGCCATTTACCAACAGGTGTTTGGAATGGCCGCCGGAGTCGAAGCCATGCGTGTGGCCGGTTCCCTCTTTGGTTCCATGCAGCATGTGCCCGGTTCCGTTCCCGCAGGCTCGATCCAGCACCTGGGCGAGCAAGCCATCAGCTCCTATGTCTTCCCCTCGGGCGTGGGCATGTGGGCTGGTGCAGTGGGTGCGCCGGGTCTGCCGGGGGCGCTGTCGGCCTCGGGGATGGGCATGTCCGGTGTGGGCATGATGATGTCCGGGATTGGGTTTGGGGCTTCGATGCCGCCCATCCGCCCGCGTCAATTCTGGCTGGTGGCCGATGCGGAACTGATTGTTTACGGAGCCACGGAACCCGATGCCACGGTGACGATCGGCGGACAACCGATCAAACTGAATCCCGATGGGACATTCCGCTTCCAGATGTCCTTCCAAGACGGCACGATCGATTATCCGATCATGGCAGTGGCGGCCGATGGCGAACAGACGCGATCGATTCACATGAAGTTCGAGCGCCAAACGCCCGCCCGCAACACCAACAGCAAGGAAGAAGCCAAGTTAGAGTGGCTGTCTTAAGGGCAAGCTAATCTTGCGCCAATCTCATGTCCGTTTTGAGCTGGTTTGCATTCTTTGATTCAACCAGTTTCTAAACAGTTGTTACTTGGTGCTGGAGTTCTTGCTCGCGTCCATTAACTCGTTCTAGTTCCTCGGATCGCCCATGACCTCGTTGCAGGTCTGGGCGATTTCTGATGTTTGCCAAATTAGTTGTTCACAAAAATTTAAAAATCCATAAAGAATCTACAGAAAATCGCTGCATGATTCATACAAAGTCATTCATTAATCGTCACTGATCAATGGTTGCGACTCAACAGTCGTGACTCAAAACACGATTAGAAACATGATTAGAAACAAATCAAGGCAAACGGAAACAAGGCAATTGTCAACTATGATGCAAAAGCAGGAAAAGCGTAATGATTTTTTATCGTATTTTCACATCGTTATTTGATAATTCGTCATCCTTTTGAGTCTAATTAGGTCTGATATTGAAGATTTTTGACAAAACCGGTGTTTCAACGGAAAGCCCTAAAATCAATTCGTATTCTGGAAGTATATTGATGGGCAGAGCAACGGGGCATAGCTAGCGAGGCAATCATCCTCATCACTCACTGCCCGATCGGGTGCATTTTTAAACCGGACTGAAAATTCTGCTCCAACCCCAGGAGACCCTTAGCCAGCGCTCCGATGGCTCAACATCAACTGGATCAACATCAACAAACGCGATCGGCCCCACGGCCATAACTCAATCGTCAGGAAACAAACAGCCCAATAACCCCGATTTCAATCGCTGAGTGGAGTTGGTGTTGGATTGGAAAGTGTGCCAAGACCCGTGATGCGGCTTCAGGGTGAATGCTGAGACTATGGAGCGATCGCCTCAGGGAAAGTTTTAGCGGGGAGGATTGGGGCGATGCAAGGATGGGTGGAAATGTATCAACAAATTGCACAGGTTTTGGGGGCGATCGGGGGGCGATCGGGGCGTTGTCCCGGATTGGTCATTGATAGCCAAATGGTGCGCGATCGCCTGAGTTCCGTAAACACAATGCTGATTGATCTATTGCAGTCCTTAATTTTGGCCGCCAGCTTGGGTTTTCTGATTCCCGTGGCGGGTTTGGGCATCTTGCTGCTGGCGATCGGGGTTTGGGTTTACGTGCCGGTTTTGAATATGATTGCGGCCACGACATTGCAGCACATCATTTTATTTTTAACTGTTTTTGGTAATGGCTCCCCCATTCAAGGCACGTTGGTCATTGGGTTGGCCTGTAGCTTTGTTTGCGTTTTATTTGATGCGTTTGTGTTTTATCAATATCGAAACCTGCGCCGAGAAGGATAAGAGCCGAGAAGGATAAGATTTGGGGGCAAGTTTCTTCTAGTTATTTTCCCTAGCAAGATTTCCTGGAAATTTGCCCTAGCTTAATCCTGTGGCTACCGGACTCTAGGGATCAGAAACCACCGCTTGATACTTTCGTGGTGAGAGCTTCAGCCTGCCAGCGCAATTCCAAAGTGATTCCAGAGCAATTCCAGAGCAATTAACTTGGATGTTGGCAGACACAAAAAAAGCGCACGATCGTACGCCTTTTTGGTCAGAAGATAATGAAAATCTGAGTTGATCTAATTCAGGAAAGCTGCGTTGAACTGAGCTGAATCAGTGGGCGATCGCTCCCGATCGCGCGCTCAAATGTCCAGTCGTTGAGCCAAAACCTAGACAGGAAATCTCAGGTCATTAAGCTCAGAGCAACTTAGAGAAACTCAGCGAGGCTGGGACAGAATTGGACGCTTTTGGACAATTTTGGATGAGGACGGGGTTCAACAGGCTGGTTTTTAGCCTAGGCCTAGCCGAAAGGTGTCGTGCTTTAGCGGAAACCAACAGCAGCTTGCCACACAAAGGCCAGCGCCAGGAACAGCAAAGGGATAATCGGCAGAACGTCAACCAACGGCGAGAAGGCGGAGTAAGCTTCGGGCAACTTGGCCAACAGCAAGGCGGCTTCCATTGTGGGTATCCTCTCCAACACGAATTTTATTAAAAGCTGCCGAAAATTTTATCAGAAAACAGGGGTTCCAGCCCCGCCCTTTTGGGGCTGCAACGATCGCCGCCTGTCCACCACAATTGACCGCTGGCCGATCGGGATCCGATTCTGAGCCAGGAGAAACCGGAAAAACACGAAAAAAGCGCCGGCTCTGTCGGACGGCGCTTTAGCTGTGCTGAGTGTGCTTTAAGGGCTTTCGGCATCTCAGGGGTTGCCTAGAAACCGCACTGAGATGCAAAAGCGGTGTGGATTTGACTGGCGCGATCGCGAGGGAATTGTGATGCTTCAGCCCGATCGTTGGAGTTGTTGCCCTTGGGTGGATGGCGGCCAAAGGGGTTGACCGCCGACCCGAAACGATTGCTGTGACTGAGTTTGAGGAGATCAAGGTAGCCTTCAGGATTGAATCCTGTAATCTGCTGACCCCACTACACCAGTGTGGACAAATCGTTCACTATCTCCACCCGCCCACGACGAATCGATCGCAAAAGACGATCAATAGAGGCTCGTTCCTCTTCCGTGATCGAGTCGTCCAGGAGCGCTGCGAGCAAGCCGTAGCGATCGGCGAGGGTGAGGCGACCGGTCGCCGTCACTTGGGCAAATAACTCGGACAATGCAAAGGGCAATAGTCGAACGGGCGGTTGCATAATTCACCCCTGCATCGACATTCGCAGTCGAATCTACGTTTCTAATATGACGCTTTGGGTGCGCTGGCCAGGTGATTCACCCCAGTAAGAAAGCGTGATCATTGCGGAAGATCAAGGCGATCGCAATAGACCGTATTCTGTGATACAAATCTTTACTCGCTGCGATCGAGATCGTCATCAGGCGTGCATTGTGTCACTGAGCTTCTTCAAGTCCGTCAGCGACGGGGCTTGCGCCAAGCTGCTCTCGAAATGGCGATGCTCCAGGTATTTTTTAGAGAAAAAGCCATTCTGAGTCGGTAATTTGGCAGATTTTTCTAAAATTTTCCTTAAATCACTCTGAAAATCATTCTGAAAAAACATCGGGCGCTAGGAACTGCAACAGTTCGATAGCGCCCGATGGGAAGAGGTTCATCAACAGCTATTTGGAGTACGCGCCTAGTCGGCACTGGGCAAGCGCCAACCGGGTTTGACGACTTGGCGCGATCGGGCAATCACCAAGGCATCGTCGCTCACGTCTTCGGTGACCGTGGAACCGGCGGCGATCGTCACGTCTTGGCCAATGGTGACGGGAGCCACCAGCACTGTGTTGGCACCGGTTTTGCTGCGATCTCCGATCGTGGTGCGGTGTTTGTTCACGCCGTCGTAGTTCGCCGTGATCGTTCCTGCGCCGATGTTGACCCGATCACCCAAGGTGGCATCACCCAAATAGGACAGATGGGAGGCTTTGGTGTTGCTGCCCAATTGCGCATTTTTCAGTTCCACGAAGTTCCCCAGGCGACAATCGGGGCCCGTGCTGGCATGGCCGCGCACATGGGCAAAGGGCCCCACTTGGTTGTTAGGGCCAATTTCGCTGTCGGTGACCACGGAATAGAGCACTTGGCAGCCGTCCCCGATCGTGGCGTTTTCAATCAGTGAGCCGGGGCCGATTCTGGCTCCGGCTCCGATCGAGCTGTGGCCGCGCAGATGGGTTTGGGGTTCAATGATCGCATCAGGGCCGATGGTGACCGTATCGTCGATCGTGATGCTGCTGGGATCAATCAGGGTCACGCCCGATCGCATCCATTGCTCCTTGGTGCGTCGTTGCAACACCTGGGCCGCCGCCGCCAGTTGCACCCGATCGTTAAATCCCCAAATTTCCTCCGGATCGGCCACATCCAAAGCCATGACCGGATCCAAGGCCCCGATCGCGTCGGTTAAATAATATTCCCCTTGGCTATTGTCATTTTTGAGCTGGGGTAAAAAAGCCGCCAATGCCGACCAGCGAAAACAATAAATTCCGGCATTAATTCGGCAATTTTGGCGTTGCTCGGGGCTGCAATCTCGGTCTTCAATAATTTCTTGGACAATCAAATTTTGATCACAAAAAACGCGACCGTAGCCCTGGGGATTCGCCAGTTGTGCTGTCAGAATGGTGGCAGAATTTTGGTGAGTTTGATGAACTTTCAGAAGGTTGGCTAGGGTTTCTGGGCGCAAGAGCGGCACATCCCCATTCAGCACCAGCAAATCGCCTTCATAGTCCGCTAAAGGAGCGAGTAATTGTTGAACGGCGTGGCCGGTTCCTCGTTGCTCCTGTTGTTCCACAAATTCCATTTGTGGCCAGGCGGCCAGGTGCGATCGCACTAAGTCTGCTCGATGGCCAACAATGGTCAGGCATCGATCGACCGATAATTGAGACAGGCTATCCAAGACTCGGGCGATCGCGCTTTTGCTCCCCAATTCATGTAACACCTTGGGTAAATCAGATTTCATGCGCGTGCCTTTACCGGCCGCAAGAATCGCAACGGCAACCACAGGAATTTCCTCAAAAAACAACAAGAAAGAGCAACAGAAGAAAACAGCGAAAACAAGCAGCGAAAACAAGCAGCAAAAACAAGCCATTTCGCCAGCAAATTGCTCAAGCAAACCGGGCCAGCAAGCGGAGCCAGTGACCAGAGCAAACAGGGCAGACGATCGCCCATTCAGCCGCAAAACCGCCGGGCGAACAAGCGTTTTGGCCATCCCTGGCAATTTTGACCAGGAATCGATCGTGTTCAACAACGCTCTACAAGTATCTCTCTACCCGTATCGATACCAGTATCGATGGATGATTTATGGATGAAGATGATCCTGATGATCCTATAGGTGATTGATCGTGATCTATCGATGAGCCAGACAACGATCCAGGAATGATCCAGACAACAAGCCAGACAACAAGCCAGACAGCAAGCCAGCCAACCATTGCCGCTTGCCCAATCTCGACAACACCATAGCCGTTGATTTGCCCTGAATTTACCCGAAATTCGCTGGAAAGAACGGCGCGATCGGGGAACTCCCGCGCTAGGCTGGATGCGAATCCTTGGCGGGTTTGCCCCGGTGCTGGGCCCTTGGGCTTTGGCTCCGGTCGCCGCTCGATTTTGCCCATCCGTTCGATCGACCCGTTTTCTCAGGAGCAAGCAACATGCCTGACTTCGGTAACTTGGTGCAAAAAGCCCTGTATTTGGGTGTTGGCCTTGCCAGCTATGCCGGTGAAAAGGCCAGTGAAACCTTCACCGACTTGCCCAGCAAACTGCAACAACTGGCCGATGAGATGGTGGCAAGAGGCGAGATGTCCACCGAAGAAGCTCGCCGCGCCGTGGAAGCCCTGATTCAACAATCCCAAGACAGCGCCCCCAGCCGCGAACCATCCGCCGGCCAAGAGCCGCGCCGCATTGAAATTTTGGACGCGGAAGTGAGCGCAGATCCGGCCAATGGTGGGGCCAATCTGGATGCCATGCGCCAAGAAGTGGAACGGCTCCAGGCGGAATTGCGACGGCTGCGGGATCAGGCGGGATCCTAGTTACCGTTGTCCTCGCGCTCGGCCATGGGCGATCGCCCCAATTCCCGCAGGGTGGAAACGGAAGCAAAGGTGGCCACCAAATAGGGAACCATGTAAGTTAGCCCAATTTTGGCGAGGCGATCGGGCGGACAGTCGCGCCGCAGCAGAGCATCACCGTGATTAATGCCCACCAAGATCGTGCCCACAAACAGCGAGGTACGCAGGGCCCGCTGCACCACGGAGCGCTGGCGGGCCAACAGCCACCAATCGGGCCCACTAGCAGGCAGCTTGGGGGAAGCGGGAGCCTGGGGTGGACTCAAGCGGGGCGATCGGGGATGGGCGGATGGTTCAGGTTGCGGGGGAGATACCAAAGGAGCCATAACGTCAGCGGATAAGAACCCAAAGTAGGAGATCTGGACAGCGAGATCCAGCAATCAAGATCCAGCAATCCCCTCGTTATCATGGCCTAACCGTGGCTCTCCGCTGGCCCAGCATGAACCATTTGCCGCGCAAGCGTCATCACCGCGTCATGTCTGTACCATAACCCCGTCAAACAAGCTGACTAGATTGGGGTCAAACAGGCCAGAATGGATAAGGACACAGCCCGATGACGTTTCGACTGCCGAAAGCTGCCATGACATCTCCCAACGATCGCCCCGATCGGGTGCAATTTCAAAATCCCCCCAATCGTTCCGGCGGCGGATCGAAGGCCCTGCTCTACGTTTCCCTAATCCTGTTTGGGGCGGGGGCGGCTTTGGCAGGGGTGCGGATGGTGTCGCCTAATGCTTGGGGAATTTTAGCCAATGGGGGCGAGCTGGCCTCCCTACCCAACACCAGTTCCGTGCCGGTGTCGCTGCCGTTGGGATCTGCCGCCAATGCCAACAACCCTGGCAACTTCGTCACCACCGTGGTCAATCGCGTGGGGCCAGCCGTGGTGCGCATTGACTCCGCCCGCACCGTTCGGAACGAAATTCCCGGTGAATTTAGCAATCCCTTTTTCCGTCGCTTCTTTGGAGAAGAAGGGCCCGCCCCCCAGGAACGAGAAACCCGTGGCTCTGGTTCGGGCTTTCTGGTGACCAATGACGGCAAAATTTTCACCAATGCCCACGTGGTGGAGGGAGCCACTTCAGTGACCGTGACCCTAAAGGATGGGCGCAAGTTTGACGGCAAGGTGGTTGGGGCGGATTCCCTGACGGATGTGGCGGTGGTGCAAATCAACGCGAAGGATTTACCGACGGTTAACTTGGGCAACTCTGACCAGTTGCAACCGGGACAATGGGCGATCGCGATCGGGAACCCCCTGGGGCTGGACAACACGGTCACCACCGGAATTATTAGTGCCACCGGGCGATCGAGCAATCAGGTCGGCGTACCGGACAAGCGGGTGAACTTCATCCAAACCGACGCAGCCATTAACCCCGGTAACTCCGGCGGCCCGCTGATCGATGAGCGGGGAGCCGTGATTGGCATGAACACGGCCATCATCCGAGGGGCCCAGGGGATTGGCTTTGCGATTCCGATCAATCGGGCCCGCCAAATTGCCGAGCAACTGGTGGCCAAGGGCCGGGCAGATCACGCCTTCGTGGGGGTGCGGATGGTGAAGCTCACGCCCGAACTGAAGCAGCAGATCAACGAAGACCCGAACAGCAACGCCAAAATCGAACTGGATGCGGGGGTGCTGATTGTGCAAGTGATGCCCCGATCGCCCGCTGCGGAGGCGGGTTTGCGCCCCGGAGACACGGTGTTTCAGATTGATGGCAAGGTGGTGGAAGATCCCAGCGAAGTGCAGCAAATGGTGGAAGCCACGGGCATAACCCGTCCTCTCACCTTTGCCATCAATCGCAACGGACAAAACCTGTCATTACAGGTGAAACCCCAGGTCATGAGTCCCGATCGCGCCAATGAGTGATGGGCAAGCGGTGGGATAACGGGCGATCGAGTTCTTGATCCAAGATTGCTCGATCGCCCCATCTCTGCCCTGCTCATTGATTCCCGGCCGGATGGCTCTTTAGCGATGGGTATTTAGAAGCGATCGACTCCCTCAACCAATCGCTGCGCTGGAGCCTGAGCATTCGCCGCTTCCCCACAGGTTTTGGGTGTGGGAAATACCTTGTCGGGATTGGCTAAGCGCAAGGGATCAAAGGCCGATCGCAACCATTGCATGGTCTCCAGATCCGCCGCCGAAAACATATCGGGCATATAGCAGCGCTTCTCGGCACCAATGCCATGCTCGCCGGAGATTGTGCCGCCCGCTTGCACACAGCGCTTGAGAATTTCGCCGCCCATTTCCTCCACGGCTTCCAGTTGTCCCGGCACGGACTTATCGTATAAAACCAACGGGTGCAAATTGCCATCACCCGCATGGAAGACGTTGGCGACTTTATAGCCATATTCCTCACTCAGCTTGGCAATTTCTTGCAGAATCCAGACCAATTTGCCGCGCGGTACTACGCCATCTTGCACATAGTAATCGGGGCTGATGTGGCCAGCGGCGGCAAAGGCAGATTTGCGACCTTTCCAGAGTTTGAGGCGTTCCTGGGGGTCGGTGGCGATCGCAATATTCCGCGCCCCATTCTCTCGACAAATTTGCGCCACCCGATCGGTGTTGGCTTCCACTTCCACCGCCAGGCCATCCAATTCAACCAATAGAATCGCCTCCGCGTCTCGGGGATAACAATTGGTTTTTGCCACGTCCTCCACCGCATTAATGCTGAGGTTATCCATGATTTCCATACCGCCAGGAATAATCTTGGCGGCAATGATGTCGGCCACACTCTTGGCTGCCGCATCCATGCTGGTGAAATCCGCTAGCAAAACGGCAATTTCATCGGCGGTTTTCAAAATGCGTAAGGTGACTTCCGTTGCAATGCCCAACGTGCCTTCGGAACCGACAAAAATCCCTGTCAAATCGTAACCGGGCATCTCCGGCACGGCGCTACCCACTTCCACAATTTCCCCGTCGGGCAACACCAATTTCAGACCCAAAACGTGGTTAGTTGTCACGCCATATTTGAGGCAATGAACCCCGCCGGAATTTTCTGCCACATTCCCCCCGATCGAGCAAATAATTTGACTCGATGGATCGGGCGCATAATAAAACCCCACACCGCTCACCGCCTGCGTCACCCAATTGTTAATCACCCCCGGTTGCACCACCACCCGTTGATTGTCCAAATCCACCTTCAGGATTTGTTTCATCAGTGCCGTGACAATCAGCACCGAATCCTCGATCGGGAGTGCGCCGCCGGAGAGGCCCGTGCCCGCCCCCCGCGCCACAAAGGGCACGCGAAACCGATTGCAGAGCTTGACCGCCGCCGCCACCTGCTCCGTGGTGCGCGGCAACACCACCAGCGCCGGCCGGTGACGATAGCTGGTTAACCCGTCGCATTCGTAGGTCAGCAGTTCATCTTTGCGGCGAATCACCGCCCGATCGCCCAAGGCGTTCACAAATTCCCGGGCGATCGCCTCCCAATCGGGGCGAGTAGCCGATAGCGACGGTGCAAAAACCATGGTGGGTGACACAGAAAACAGCGAGGAAAACGGCGAGAAACCTTCAATCACTACTATAGAAGATCTCGATAGAGCTATTAGCCGAATCGTCGGGGGCAAGGGGCTTGAGCATCTTGTCTTGGGCAGTTGTGATCGAATTCTGAATCCTAGGATTCAGCTAGCTCAGATAATTCAAGCCAACGCTCGGTTCCTTGATCAATTTGGTGACTGAGATCCGCCAGCTTTTGCGATAACTTCTCGACCTCGCTATAGCCACTGGGGGGATTTTCATAGAGGCGCTTTTCAATGGTCGCTTTTTCCTCTTCCCACTGGGGTAAATGGGTTTCCAAATGTTCTAGTTCGCGCTTTTCCTTGTAGGATAATTTGCGCGATCGCCCCTTGGATGAATTGCCTTGATCCGGCTCCGTCGTGGTTGTTGCACTAGCCTTCTTCTCAGCCGATCGCCCATTTTTCTCAGAGGCATCGCTAGACACATCGGGCGATCGCAAATCCAAATACACCGAATAGTTACCGGGATATTGACGAATCTGGCCAGCTTGCTCAAAGGCGAAGATTTTCTCAACGGTGCGATCGAGAAAATAGCGATCGTGCGACACCACAATCACACAGCCATTAAACTCCTCCAAATATTCTTCCAACACCGCCAAGGTCTGCACATCCACATCGTTGGTCGGTTCATCCAAAATCAGCACATTCGGCGCTTCCAGCAACACCTTCAACAGGAATAATCGCCGCCGTTCGCCCCCCGAAAGTTTGCTGATCGGCGCATATTGTTGATCCGGCGGAAACAGAAACCGCTCCAACATTTGCGAGGCGGTGATGATTTGCCCATCGGCAGTTTTCACCAGTTCCGCCGTTTCCTTCAGGTAATTCAGCACTCGCATATCGCCCTTATCAGACAAATCATCGGAGTGCTGATCAAAATAGCCAATTTGGATCGTGCTGCCCCGATCGACCTGGCCCGCCGTGGGTTCCAACTTACCCATAATCAGGTTCATCAGGGTTGATTTCCCCACCCCATTACCACCGATGATTCCCACGCGATCGTCCGGCATAAACTGATAGGTGAAATCGCGAATCAAGACCCGATCGCCCACTTCATAGGTCAAATTCTCCAGCTCGATCACCTTCTTACCAATTCGTCGGCCCGCCGTGGCAATTTCCACCTTGCCTTGGTTGGCTTTGAACTCCGTTTCGCGCATATCTTGGATGCGATCGATCCGGGCCTTTTGCTTGGTACTGCGAGCCTTTGGCCCCTTCTTCAGCCACTCCAGTTCCCGCCGCAATACCCCTTGAAATTTTTGCTGACGGCTGTTTTCTGCCGTTTCCGCTTCTGCCTTTTTCTCCAGGTAATAGCCATAATTCCCGGCATAGCTGAACAAATCACCGCGATCGAGTTCCAAGATTCGATTCGTCACCCGATCGAGAAAATAGCGATCGTGCGTGACCAACAATAACGCCCCGCGAAACTGTTGACGCAAATAATCTTGCAACCAGTTCACCGAGTCCGCATCCAGATGGTTCGTTGGCTCATCCATTAACAACAAATCCGGTTGGGCTAACAGCGCCGCCGCCAACGCAATTCGCTTCCGATAGCCCCCGGAAAGCGTCCCCACCTTCGCTTCAAAATCCTCAATTCCTAACTTAGACAGCACGATTTTCGCCTGGGTTTCCAATTCCCAAGCACCCGCCGCCGCCATCTTGTCGCCCAGGCTGGCCAACTGCGCCATCACCAAATCCAACTCCGGCCCCGTCGTATGGCCCAGCCGGTGGGACAAATCCTCGTATTCCCGCACCAGCGCCATTTGCTCGCCACTATCGGCAAATACCTGCTCCAGCACTGTGCGATCGGGATCGAGGGGCGGATCCTGGGGCAAATAGACCAGCCGATAGTTGGGGTTCACCAGCCGATCGCCCCGATCGATCGGCTCCAGCCCCGCCAGCATCTTCAGCAGCGTGGACTTGCCCGAACCATTGGTGCCAATCAAGCCAATTTTGTCCGTCGGCTCGATGCTAAAGGTTCCATCCCGCAGAATTTCTTTGATTCCAAAATCCTTGTGGGCATTCTTCAGAGACAGCAGACTCATGCGATCGGGCAGGGGCTAAACACTACTGTCTATGATTCCACGGCCCGCCGCGATCGCCCCCACGACCTTTGCTACGATCGACCCATTGCCCCGACACCGACTAGCCCCATGACCGCGACCCTCAGCCCCGCCGAGCGCCAAGACTACCAAACCCTGCTAGCCGAATATGGCCCCGGCCTGCGGGCGATCGATGCCCTCGATCAACACGATGGCGACCTGATCAGCGCCGTTGAAACCCTCTGGAATCAGTCAGAAACCCCCAGCACCTTTGGGCGCGGTCAAAAACTCTGGGAAACCCTTTTAAAAGTCTTGCGTAAAGAACTCTGCGGCAATGAAGGCGTGCGCGCCCAGTTTCAGGAATACACCAAAAATCCCGGCAGTGCACCCCTATTAACGGGCTTGATTGTGTCAGTCACCACGGCGGCGGGTTTACCGATCGACCCAGCGATTTCCACAATTGTGGTGTTGTATTTGCTCAAAATCGGTCTGAATGTATTTTGTGAATACACCGAACCCAAACCCGAATCATAGCCGGTCTATTTCTTCACCACAAACAAGTCAAGTAGGTTGGGTTGAGCAGTGCGAAACCCAACGCGGCCACCGCTAATTCTTGCTGGAGTTAATCGATCGCGTAGCCTGTATATTGCCGAACGGTGGGAGCATGGAACGCTAAGACGATGTGATCTTTCGGAACTCCCAACTCTGTTAGCTCATTGGCAATCCCGCCTTCAATGCCATCGTAGTGAATCCAGATTTTTTGGTTCCGAATTTCGGCATGGACTAAGCAACCATGCACCCGATTATTCTCTTCCCAGCCTTCTTGCATGAGCAGGAAATGATTGCGATCTTGGCCAACCACTAAATAGGTCGCCACATCTCCATAGCGATAGGGCAACTTGGCATAATCACTAAGGATTTTTTCTAGGAGCGATCGCCATTGATCGAGTTTAGGAGCTGTCTTGACTTCTAAGGCTTCCATTCTGCAATTTTCTCCGTTTTTTCATCAAAAACAACCAAATGAAACCCCGATTCTTCTAATAAAAGTAGCCTGTAGGGTGGGCAATGCCCACCTCCGCTTATAGCCCATCGCTAAAGTAATTCGATCGCACTGCGAGAAGCGGCAATCATTGTTTTGAGGATGGATGCTGTTTTGGCGAGATATGTGGTGGACAGTGCCCACCCTACTCGTTGTGCCCCAATCATCGTAGACAAGGGGGTTAGGCTCCTTGCCCCTCACGATCGACTAGGGACTTGGTGAGGTTGTTAGGATGGGCGGAGTTGCTGGCCCGATCGCCCCACCTATGCCGACCATCCAGATCCGCGAAGTTGCTGCCACCGTTGATGAATTCACCGCTGAAGTCACGATCGCCCAGGATCTCCACACCAGCCGCGCCTATCCCGTCACGTTGCGGAACCCGTTTCAGAACAACGAAGAAGCGGATCTGGAATTTTTCTTTGAGGAGTGGTATCAGTTTCCGACGCTCGATCGGGAGCGGGCCGATCGCGCTCGGGCGGCGATCGCCCAATACGGCCAAGACCTCTTCGAGCAACTGCTGAAAGCCAACCCCGATGCCTACGCGGACTATCGGGAACTGAGGCGATCGCACTGCTTTGAGCGGGGCGCGGTGACGATCGAAATCCTCGGCTCACCGGAGTTTCAGGGGTGGCATTGGGAAGCCCTGCGCGATCCGGAGTTGTCGGAACCGCTGTCACTGATGACCCCGATCGTGCGGCGTGATCCGAAGCGATCGGTTTCCAATCCGGCTCGGGTGCAGCCGTCCGGGTGGCTGAATTTGTTGGTGGTGACGGCTCGGCCCAAGTGGAGCCAGGATGCGAACTACCGGACGATTTCCCGGCCCTTGGTGGAGGCGATCGCCAATGCTCAGTTGCCGGTGAAGGTGGAGCTGTTGCGGCCCGGCACTTGGGAAGCGCTCGATCGCCACCTGCAAGCCGTGGGCCCCGGTTTCTATCACGCCGTTCACTTCGATTTGCACGGGTCGGTGCTGACTTATAAAGAGGCCAGCAAACTGCTCGATCGCCCTGCCCAAGCCAGCGGTCAAACCTTTCGGCGTGGCTATGGTTTGGGGGATTTGCCCGAATATGACGGCTATCGGGCGTTTTTGAGCTTTGAAGGGGAAGCGGCGGGCCAGTCGATTTTGGTGGAAGCGGCGGAAGTGGCGGCCCTGCTGCAAACGCGGCAAATTCCCCTTTGCATTTTGAATGCTTGCCAGTCCGCCAAGCAGATCAGCGACGGCGAGGGGCCAGCGGCGGAAACCAGCCTGGGGGCCAAGCTGCTGGAGGCGGGGATGCAGGCGATCGTGGCCATGCGCTATTCGGTGATGGTGCGGGCGGCGGAACTGATGATGACGCGGTTCTATCAGGCGTTGTTTACGGAGCAGCCGGTGATGGAGGCGATTCGGTTGGGACGGCGGGAGCTGTGGCAAACCAAAACCCGCCCCGGCCGGTTCAATCTGCCGATCGAGCTGGAGGATTGGCTGTTGCCGGTGGTCTACAGCGGCGGCACGGTGAATTTGAATTTGCGGCCCCTGACTCCCGATGAAGAGGCGGCCCGGTGGACGGCGGAGGCCGAGCGCGATCGCTTTGAGCCGCCGACCTATGGCTTTGTGGGACGGGACACGGACATTTTGGAACTGGAGCGGCGGTTGTTGCAGCCCGATCGCAACGCCCTGTTGTTGCAGGGGATGGGCGGCACGGGCAAAACCACTCTGCTGCGCTACTTGCGGGACTGGTGGCAGCGGACGGGGCTGATTGAGCGATCGTTCTATTTTGGCTATGACGAGCGGGCCCACAGCCTGGAGCAAATCGCCGCCAGCCTTTTTCAGCAACTCGATCCCGAGGGGTGGTTACGGTTCCAGTCGTTGCCCTTGGCGGTGCGGTTGGCCAAGCTGACCCAACTGTTGCGATCGCGCCGCTATGCCTTGATTTTGGACAATTTGGAATCGGTGACGGCGGCGGCCCTGTCGATTCCCAACTGTCTGCCGGAGTCGGAGCAGCGGGCTTTGGCCAACTGGTTGCGCGGGCTGGTGGGGGGCAAAACCCTGATTTTGTTGGGGTCGCGGGGGGCGGAATCCTGGCTGGAGCCGGTCTATGGAACCAATCGGCTGGGGTTGCGGGGGTTGGATGCCGATGCCCGCACGACCCTGGCCCAAAAAATTCTGGAGCGGCAGGTGGGCGACCCGCGCCGCATTGCCAAAATCAAGGATGAGCCAGCTTTTGGACAGTTGATGAAGCTGTTGGATGGCTATCCGTTGGCGATGGAGGTGGTGTTGGGGAATCTGAAGCGCCAAACCCCCAGCGAGATTTTGGCGGGGATGCAGGCGGCGGATGTGAACCTCGACAATCCGCAGGCCCAGGGCGACAAAACCCAAAGCATCATTGCTTGCATTGACTATTCCCACGGGGCGCTGTCGGCGGCGGCCCAGCAGGCGTTGCTCTGTTTGGCTCCCTTCAGTGGGTTTATTAATTGCGATGGCAATTGCTTGGAGCAGTATGCAGCGCAGTTGGCGGAGCAGCCGGCCTTGGCAGCTTGGTTCGGGGAGTCGGGCGCAGAGATTTTGGCAGCGGCGGTGCAAGAGGCAGTGGATTGGGGGCTGTTGTTGCCCATTTCGCCCGAAATGCCGCGATTGCTGACGATTCAGCCGACCTTGCCCTATTTCTTGAAATTGAAACTAGACATACATGGCTCAAGTGTTAAGGCGGCGATCAACTCTGCTTTTCATAACCACTGTCTTGGTCTAGCATCTGCTTATTACCAACTAATGCAGTCGCCGGAGACAAATAGTCAACAACTAGGTTCTTTTTTGGCTGAGAAAGAATATGAGAATATCCATAGTGCGATATCAGTATGCCTAAAAATTCATAAAACTCTAACACCATTTTTCTGTCTTTATCAGAGCCTTTTTATGTCTCAAAATTACAAAAATGCATTGATTCTATCTCAAGAAATAATAGATTTTTTGCCAGCAGCTAAAGTTTTGGAGAATGATTCAAGCTTAAAAATGGAAATATGCGTTTTTTGGGAAAGACTTGCTTTTTGTCAATGTGCTCTCAATGAGTTCGACGATGCAAGAAAATCATATCTCGCAATTCTTGATCTATGCCGCGAAGATTCAGATCCAAGGTTTCGAGAGATGATTTCCCATGCTATTTTCAGCATTGGGAATATTCACTATTCCTATCAAGAGCTAACGCAAGCAGAAGAATTCTATAAAATTGCCCTTGGCTTAACTGAGTCCAGCGAATCCCAATCTTATATCTGGGGTCAAATTGCAAACGTTTTTAGAGAGAAGAGTTCAAATTCTCTTGCAGAAAACTGGTATCAAAAAGTCTGTCATATCATTCAACCAGGGAGTTTAGCCCAAGGAGTGCATTCCTACAATTATGGACTATTTCTAGAAGACACCGAGAATAAAGAGGAAGCTCTAGCAGAGTATGAGAAGGCATTGATCATATTCAATGAGTATAAAAACCATCACGGTCAAGCATGTATTTATCAGCAAAAGGCTTGTATTTATGAAGAGTTGGGAGATTTGAACACCTCGAAAGAAATGTGCAAAATTGCTTTAGAAATTAGAATTCAATCAGATGACGAAATCAATCAATCAGATATCTATCATCAACTAGGTAGGCTATGCCGCCTTGAGAGATCGTATGAACAAGCATTAGCATATTTTGAAAAATCTCTATCTATCGACTATAAGTATGGCGCTCCAGAATTTAAAATTGCTAAGACCATTGGTGAATTAGGATTGATAGCTCAATGCCAGGGACGCTTTCCACAGGCTCTTGATTACTTCCTCCAGACTCTTCAAAGCTTTTTATTATTAGATAATAAGACTTATGCAGGTCAAACTCTACAAAACCTTGCACGTCTTTACCAACAAACCCAAGACCCCAACATCCTCACCGCCACCGCCGAACTCCTCGGCTGCCCCCCCGACGACCTCGCCACCGCCTTCACCCCACAGCCGTAGGGTGCATGGGAGAACGCTTGGCCATTAACGACCCTTTCCCCATCCCTCCCATGCACCGCAACCGATCGCGCCAAAACAACAATCCTCGATCGATTGAATAACCACAATCCTCGGTGCATGGGAGAACAAATCAACCCTTTCGTAACCATGGGCGATCGCTCCCATGCACCCTACGCGATCGCACAACCGATCGAGAATGGCGGGACGGTTGCTTGGCCATGAACGACCCTTTCCCCATCCCTCCCATGCACCGCAACCGATCGCGCAAAAACAACAATCCCCGATCGATTGGGTGGCCACAATCCTCGGTGCAGGGGAGAACCAATCAACCCTTTTGTGACGATCGGCGATCGCCCGGGAAAGGCTGGGTCGTTCTTGCCCTAGCGAGCTTGGATGGCAGGAGCATCCGGGGCAACATTGGGCTGCGGAGTCATGGGTTGGTAGCGCTGGAGCGCTTGGTTCGCAAACTGGCGCAACTGTTCAGCCTTGGCGTAGGCAGTGCTGGCCGGGTGAACCCGCTCCAAGTTGTTTTCGATCTCCTGGAGCGTTCCCAACAGTCGGGGATTGCTGGGGTCAGCAGCGGCCAGGGTGCGCCATTGGGCGATTTGCCGATCCGCTTGTTCCAAAGACTCGATCGACTGGCGCTCCAAAGCCTCCCGCTGCTTGGCAATTGCCAGATTTTGCGCATATTCCGCCCGGAGTCGCTGGGCGGCCGCAAATTGCGGATCGTCATCCTTAATTTGGGTCAACAGGGCCAAGGCCTCTTGCCACAGGTTTTGCACCACCCGCCACTGTTCCACCGGGTGAGGAGGTTTTTGAGCCGCCAAAGCCGCCCGAAACCCATATTCCTTGGCCCCCGTGATCAGGCTGCCCACTTGCTGCCGCCCCACCGCCCGGCCGGTGACCGACTGAAAGTCTCGATCGATCCCAGCTAATTTGGCCCGTGCTTGCCGCCCGGCCAGGGTTTCCTGGGGCACTTCCCGCAGGCGATCGATTCCCGACTGCCAATCACCGAGAGCCGCGTTTTGGGCGCTGCTGTCCTTGGCGCTTTGGTGCTGTTGGCGGGCCGTTTCCACGGTTGCCAAAGCCTGATTCAACAAAGCTTGGGCGTTGCGCTCCTGAAACACTTGCGCTTCCAAACGGGCCACGGTTTGGCGGGCGGCGGCAAATTCATCCAACGTGAATCGCCACCGGCATGAAAACAGAGTGCAATAAGTCTTCGGCCGAGACCCCAAGAACCAAACGGGCAGGCGATCGAGCGCTGCTTGGGCCGCTTGGGTTTTGGTGGCTCCCAGTTCAATATCGGCCGCACTGGTGGCATTGTCGAGCAATTGCTTGGCCTGGGCCGTGGCGGCGGTGGCGGCTCGATAATCTTGATCCATCATCCAAAAGCTGGGCAGCAACAGCAATGGCGCGTTGTCTGCCACCACATTCCGAATCGGCGGCAATGGCAGGTTGGCCAGGGCAATTCCCCCCGTCGCCACCACCACGCCCGCCAAACCACAGCCCCAAGATCCCCAAGCCCAAAATCCCCAGCCCGTCTTAGGCTGGTTAAGGCGAGCGGCGGACTTGAGCAAGCCCAGATCAAAATCCGGGAAAGCATCACTCACGATCGCCCGCAGATCTTCAAAGCCGGCCGGCTCGCCAGACTGCAACCGCAACTTTTCTAACCGCTGCCACAGCACTTCCTTGGGAATCCGGGCGGCGGGTTGTTGTTGATAGCGAGCGCGGATGGCTCCCTTCAGGAGTTGGTAAGCACGATCATTGAGGCGAGACATGATCCACGGGGTAGAAAGGGCCGATCGCGAGCAATGGTTGAACCCGATCGCGCTGTTAGTTGCGGGCGTACTTTGGGGAAGTACCTATGTTGTTGTCAAGTCTAGTTTAGAGGCCGTTTCCCCGAGCGTTTTGATGTTGGTGCGGTTTGGCATTGCCACCATTGCTCTGCTGCCGATCACCCTCTGGAGCGGTTTGCCGAAAAATTCAGCCGCTTGGGCGGTCACGGGGCGCGGAGGCTTGGAATTAGGCTCCTGGATGGCCTTGGGCTATGTGGCTCACACGATCGCGCTGCAATACACCACGGCGGGGCGTAGCGCGTTTATCACCGCCCTCTATGTAGTCTTGGTTCCATTGCTGACGGGCGTTGCGGGCCAGCGGCTGTTCCCTAAGGTTTGGTGGGCGGCGGCGATCGCGGCGTTGGGGGTGGCGTTGCTGTCCTACGATGGCGCACCGCCCAATATTGGGGATTTGTGGAGCGTGGGCACGGCCATCACTTGGTCTTTTTATATTTGGCGGATGGAGGCCTACGCGGCTCGGGCCCAAGTGCTGTGGCTGTCGTTGATTCAGTTGGGGATCACGACTCTGGCGGCGGCCCTGTGGGTGTGGGGGTCTTCATGGGCGATTTCGTCTGCAATTTGGAACCCCCAAACCATTCCTTGGCTAGATTTGGTCTATTTGGGAACCTTTGCCACGGCGGGCACGGCCTGGTTGCAGGCGATCGGCCAGCGATCGGTGGCGGCTCCGGTGGCGGGGATTTTGTATACCTTGGAGCCAGTTTGGGCGGCCCTGATGGCGGCGGCTTGGTTGGGGGAACAGTTGGGCGATCGGGGCCGGGTGGGAGCGGCTTTGGTGCTGGGGGCCTGTTTGTTGTGCCAGCTCCCGGTGCGATCACTGGGGCGGCAACTGGGCCGGGCGATCGCCTCAGTTTGGCATCGACCTTAGAAACCGGCAAAAAACAGAGCGGGGACATAGGCTCACCTCCCTTGTCCCCGCTCAATACGGTGCAATTGCTCAAAAAACTTTACCGATAACGGCGCTTCCGGCGGGCAGCAGCGGCCTTACGCTTGCGCTTTTCGATCGGGGTTTCATAGTACCGGCGATATTTCACGTCCGCCAAGATACCGGCTTTCGAGACTTGGCGCTTGAAACGGCGTAGCGCGGATTCGATTCCTTCGTTTTCACCCAAAACCACTTGGGTCATGCGGTTTCACTCCTTGCGATAGGTGGACAAAATATGGCGCACAGGCCCAAAGGCATGACGCTGACTCTTTTGAGGCAAATTGGGCGCTGGCAAAAGAGGGCGATCGCTAAGAAAATCGCCAAATATCTATCGTACCAAATGGAACCACTTTGGGCGGAATCGTTTGCGGGAGTTGTGGCCGGGTGCTAACCACCAAGCCACTGACCCAGGGGCGATCGGCTCCAGGCCAGGGCTGCCGCGCCGCTGCTCCACAGGCCGTAAAGCCGGGCGCTGTACCAAACCAGCCCGAGAATCAGCAGCCCGCGCCCGATCGCCCGCCGAAGCGATCGCCCGATCGGCCAGACCAATCGCCGTCGCACCCGTAGTTCCACAGCCCATTGCAATCCCAAACCCAGCAAGACCCCAAACAACAGGGGGCCGAAGGGATGGTAGCCGATCGCCCCCGGCCAGTCTCCCCGGGCGATCGCCACAAACGATCGGGTTAAGCCACAGCCGGGACAGGGTAACCCCGTCAACCAGTGAAAGGGACAGATCAGCGGTGAAGTTTGGTGACTGTGGGCCAGCCAGTGGGCCGCAACGATCGGGGAGGCCACCAGCGACAGGCCGATCAACCGATGCTGGCGATCGGCGGGGGCGAGGGGACGGTGAACCAACAGCGGTCGTTGCATCACGAAACGAGGTTATGGGTTTTCAGGAATCGGGTTTTCAGGAATTGGGTCGATCGCGATCGCCCGTGGGAGCGGCCGCCGGAAAGAGTCCATGGCCAGCAGCATCCCAACCAATCAGCCCAAGGTTTAGCAACGGCTGATCCGGTGCGACGATATTAGGCAATATCTTTCAGAGATCTTGAGCATAAGGGTAGGGTCATGGGCAACGGCTTAGGAACGATCGCGCCATTTTCTTTGCAGGAAGTGGCCCACATCACGGGAGCAACGATCCAGCACTTACCCGATCGCGCCTTGGCCCAGCCGATCGCCCAAATCAGCACCGATAGCCGCGCGATCGGCTCAGGGGAGCTGTTTGTGGCCCTGCGTGGCGAAAATTTTGACGGTCGGGCCTTTGTGCCGGGGGCGATCGCGGCGGGGGCCGTGGCGGCGATCGTTGAGGAGCCGATCGACCAGCCCTGTCCGCAACTGATCGTCCCCAATGCCCTGACGGCCTATCAGGCCTTGGGACGAGCCTGGCGCGATCGGGCAAACATCCCTGTCGTGGGCGTGACCGGTTCGGCGGGCAAAACCACCACCAAGGAGCTGATCGCCGCCGTCCTGGGCACAGCGGGCCAAGTTCACAAAACCCACGCCAACTTCAACAACGAAATTGGCGTACCCAAAACCCTCTTGCAAATCACCGGAGCACATGATTTCGCTGTGGTGGAGTTGGCCATGCGCGGTCGGGGACAAATTGCCGAGCTAACCCAAATTACTCGCCCAAATGTGGGGCTGATCACCAACGTGGGCACGGCCCATATTGGATTGCTGGGATCGGAACAGGCGATCGCGGAGGCCAAGTGCGAACTGCTGACGGAAATGCTGATCGATAGTGTGGCGGTGTTGAATGCCGACTGTGCCCGGCTGATGGAGACGGCCAGCCGCCTTTGGCCGGGGGAAGTGATTGACTACGGTTTTGCCAACGGAACCTTTCGCGGTCACTTGCTAGATGCCCAAACCCTGAGCGTGGAAGGCAAAACCTTTCCCCTTCCGTTGCCCGGTCGTCACAATGCCCTCAATTTTCTGGGCGCTTTGGCCGTGGCCAAGGTGTTGGGGGTAGATTGGGAGCCGATCGCGGCGGGCTTGGCGGTGGAATTACCCGACGGGCGGGCCCGTCGCCACGACTTGCCCAATGGGGTGACCCTGTTGGATGAAACCTACAATGCTGGTTTGGAGTCGATGACGGCGGCTCTGTACCTGTTGGCGGAAACACCGGGGCAGCGGCGCTTGGCGGTTTTGGGAACCATGAAGGAATTGGGCGATCGCGCGCCCGAGTTCCATCAACAGGTGGGTGAGTTGGCGCGAGATTTACGCCTAGAGGGCCTGTTAATTTTGGCCGATGACCCCACGGCCTTGCATCTCGCAGCGGGGGCTGAGGGCATTCCCTGCGAAACCTTCACCACCCATGAAGCACTGATCGATCGCCTGCAAGGGGAGTTGCGATCGGGAGATGTTTGGCTCCTGAAGGCTTCCCGATCGGTTGGCCTCGATCGGGTGGTGCGGGCCCTGTTGGCTCCGGATCGCTAAACCCACTTGAAGCCAACTGGGCCAAGGACTAAATGCCCAGGTTCAGGGCTGCGGGGGTTCCGGCGGCAAATCCAGGGCGATCGCCCCTCGCTGGTTTACCCCCGTCACACGCGCTTCCAACCAGTTGGCACAAAGGCCGTAGGCATTGGTGAAATCAGCCCCCGCTAAATTAGCCCCCTGGCCGTTCACCTCTTCCAAATTGGCTCCGGTTAAGCTGGCTCCGGCCAAATCGGCCTGGCTTAAGTCCGCCCCCTGCAATTGGGCTTGGCTGAGGTTGGCTCCCCGCAAGTCGGCTCCTCGCAAGTCGGCTCCCCGCAGATTGGCTCCGGCGAGGTTGGCCCCGCTCAGAACCGCCCCGATCGCCATGGCCCGAGTCAGGTTCGCCCCCATCAGGATTGCTCCCCGAAAATTAGCCCCCCGCAGATCCGCTTCCGCAAAATCCGCCTGGGTTAAATTGGCCCCAACCCAAATTCCCCGAGCGATCGCCCCAGTTGCTTGCAGTCCCACCCCATTCACACCCGAAAGCACCGCCCGGTTTAAGCAAGCGTGGCGCAGGTCTGCCCCGGTCAAAATAGCTCCCACCAACCGACTCTGACTCAGATCCGCCCTGGATAGCTGGGCCTCTTCCAAGTCCACACCCGTCAGATCCCGATCGGCTAGCTGCAAAAGCTGACCATCGCGAATGGCATCCAAATCAAGCGGAGAAAGACTAGTCATAACACCGGTCAAACTGAAAGTGATGGAGTTGAGCAGGGGGAATTGCCTAGGAGATCGCCCCCTCATCCAACAGCCACAACCCCGAGGAAGCTCGCAGCGACATCTGTGGCAATTCCCAGCCCTGTTGCAATCCCTGGGCCAACAGGGTCAAAGCCTCCAAAAGCTTTGGATCCCAGCGTCCTGACTGATCGCGGTAGTGCTGCAAAATTTCGTTCGGTTGCTCACCGCCCGATCGACGGTGCTGGAAGTCGGCACAAAGGGCCACCAATCGCGACTCCAGCGGAATAGCATCCCCCGCCAACCCCGAAGGCTGCCCGGAGCCGTCCCAATGCTCCGTTAAATGGTTCAAGATGTGGGCGATCGGGCGCAAGCGCGGCATCACTCGCAACACCTGCACCGCACTGAGATCGCAGCAATCGGCAGATGGGTCAGCCAGCCCTTCACGCCAAACGGCGGGCCAACGGCCCAGGCGATGGAGCGCGGCGGCCAATCGCATTCGTTTGAGCTGGGCCGCTGGCAAATCCAGCAATTGCCCGATCGCCTCCGTCAGCGCCGCCACTTCCGCCGCCGATCCAGAATTTTGCCCATCGGACAGTTCCAGCAGTTCCGCTAATCGCAAAAACGCCTGTAATTCGTTGGAAACCAGGTTTTGATCCAGAGGGGCCCCCACTTCAAACCCCAATTGCCCCGGTTGCAATTCCGGGTGGCGATGTTGATGGGTGGCTTGCAAGTAGTTCACCACCTGCTGGGTAATGGTTAACCAGTCTTCTCCTGGGGCCGTGGCCTGCTCTTGGGCCACCGCTGCCAATTGCCGTTGGAGCTGTTCTGCCAGGGCTGGTTGATAGCGAGCCACCCGTTCCACCAGCAAGGCCGCACCGCGATCGACCCACTGGGGCACAAAAGTCCACAAGCCATAGAACTTACGCTCTAAGTCCGACTGGGGCGGCCCTTCGGGGCCATAGTCCGCCGCCGTCAATTCCTGGCAAAGCACCATGGCACAGTAGGACGGCGACACGATGGTTAAGTGCCATTCTTGGGCGACCGGATCCGTGGGACTGAGGGGCACGATCGCCACGTTCGATCGCTGGCTGGTGGGATGTTCCGCAAACCCCGCATCCGGCGCAGCTAGAATCACAATCTGGCGCGATCGATCCGCCAACTGCCCATAGCGATCGGCCTCTTGCAAATACCACTTACCCAGTTGAAATGCCGCCAGCACCACCGGCCGGCCCTGGGACTGGGCGATCGCATCTTCCAAGGCATGGCACAGGGCCACAAGCGTATTTTTGTAATAGACCCCCAAGTGGAGCGTTGCCCCGTCCACCCGGGCCAAATCCGTTAATTGCTTCAGAATCGATTCAGGTAACACAAGCGATTAACTACAAGCGAGGGATGAGGGCGATCAAAATTGGGGCGATCGTGCAATGGCGGCATTACCAGCCCAACAGTCCTTCATTCTCGCCTATTTCCAGGCCCCGGCTTGCGGCCAACCGCAAAGAACCACCATCACCCCATTGCCATCTTGGCCTCATCATCATCAGAATTTCCGCCCAATAGCAGCGATCTCCGCGTTCGATCGCCTGCCGGACTTTCGCAACTTTTTTAAAGATTTGATGAAGACGGTAGCCAAAAACTTGTCGAATCCCCTGCTCCTAGGGAATAATCAGGACAGCAACTCAGGCGAGAGAACACAGATGCTGACGCTCTCTTGAGTTTGTCTTTGCTCTCAACCTCTGTCTTGGATAACTGGCGAGCAGCCCCAGGGTGCATTCGCAGTTTTAGCTCAGCTTTACCTGAAACCTTAATCGTTAGGGCAGGTCAACGCAGGGAGCCGCCAAGCAACGCTTGATGAGTTACGGGGGGTAACTCACTAGCCGGTGGTTCCACGGAAGCCTGATTTGAGCAAGATTTCGATAAAAAAAATCGGAATCGCGAGGGGGGAAGGCGACTCCGAATTCGTCTACGTCTTTTGGGAGGAAAACTTGAGGGCTACTTGAACGTGGCCCTTTGGCTTTCGCTCTAACTGGATATTAGCATTTCACGAAGCAAAAGTTTAGTCTTCTTGTAGAATTTTTACCAATTCTGGGTGAGATACGGGCCGAAAAGCTTCCCAATCACCGGAATTGGGGTTTTCTAACCTGAAAATTGGAACAACCAGCCAGGGAGCGCGATCCGGCTCGGTGATCCGGAGCAGAGCATTGAAATAAGTCCTTGGACGCAAATCGGGGATGACGCGGGGGAGTGATGAGACACCCCCAGCCACTTGCCTCCACAATCGTTGATGATTGGCGAGTGCCTCAAGATACTTTTCGGGCACCTCCTCAGTTCGGCGTTGGCGATTCAGCTTAGGGAGCCTGTGAACCTTGGGGCCTGGGAACTGAGGTGGTTCTCAAGACTTTTTGAGTTTTTAGATCCAACTCTGCCACATTCAGCATTTGGTCACGGGTGTAAAACACCGAAAGGCGCTGATCTTTCACCCCCGATGCGCCGTGAAACTCGTCCACATTCTCAATCAACAATGCAAAGCGCTCACCGTTGGCATCGGAAATCGCCAGGGTTTTGCGATCCTTTTCGGTCAGGCGGCGATCTTGGTTGCTGTCGGTTGTAATAACTAGATAAACGAACCCAACTGGCGTTGTGGTCGGAGGATCCGTGGGCTTGGCGGGAGCGGCTAAAAGCTTTTCATCCACCCAAATCAGTCCCCGATCGGGTGGTTTGAGCCAATAGGTTTGACGTGTCAGCTCGTTAAAAAAGAGATAGTTCTGTAGGGAATCTGCCTCTTTGGAATAGGAAGAGTTGGCAAATCCACGGCTTTGTTCATAATCCTGGGTTAGGTGCAGCGGTGCGCGTAAGGTATTGGTTCCCTCGATTCGTGCAAAATTTCCCAATCGGGTTCGGGTTTCAATCGATTGGGTTTGGTCAATGTTCATCACCTGCGAAGCGGAGTGCGATCGCGCGTTGTGCAGCAGCATTGAGATCAGGGCTAATCCCATCACACCCAGAGAGAGCAAACCACCCAACAGGATCAGGACTGCATTTACACGCCAGATTTGGACAAAGACTTGTCGAAGTTTCATAGACAGCAGGCGCAATGATAATAGGCGCAATAGTTAGAATTAGTTGATTGAATTGGCATTGCGTTAGCGCCAAGTTAGCCTTCACTCCAGTCCGCCAACTCAGCCGATCGAGCACTAGACATACAGCTAGTTCAGAAAGCCAGTTCAAATTTCCAATCAAAATTCTATCGATCATTGAAACCCTGATGATTCAAGTATCGGCCACTTTTCAGCGCGACTGATCGTCATTGCATGATCAATTATTGATTTTTGATTAATCATCGATAATTTTTAGATCTCAGGCTGTTTTCTCTAGTTCATTAGAAATGATTTAGATTAATTAGCCCGTAGGGTGGGCACTGCCCACCAAACCGTTGTTTCATAGCATCTGCAATATGGCGTGCCAATAATTCTAGGTAAAGGCTGTAAGTAATCGGCAATTAACTAAGATTAAATTCAAAGCAATCTATTTCAACCTAGAAGTTCTCCTCATTGATCAGGTTTTCAGAAAATGGCAATAAAAAAATCCCCCAACGGAGGATTCTGTCATAACAGGTCAGCTCAGGTTCTAGAGCATTCATGCAATCTTAGAGGTCACATGATACTTAGTCACAAAACAGCCGAATGATGGAAAACGCGATGCTCAGAAACCAGCTTCAACAACTGACTCATTGGCTTTCGAGTTGCCTCAAACCATGCACCTGAATTTCGCCCATGAGCATGACTGGGGAGTGAGACAGCGTTACCATGATGAAGCTCGATCGATCCCAATGAGGCAGTTGCTCCGGGTCATCTCAACTCGTCACCACAATTCAAACAACTAGAGATCAGAAATCACTAAACTCGCGCTAAATTAACCTTCAGTCAACCCTAAACCAACGCTGAACCAGTAATGAAAAGATTCGATCGATTGAGATCATCTTTGTCTCTGGATTGATCAAATATTGTTGGTCTATTGTTGGTCAGTTTTGCCAATTAGGTTGTTGAATTTAGCCACGCCTTTAGCCACGACGTTCATCACCACGGCGCGGGGGATCTTGATTGCTAACCGCGCGGGCCACGACCAAGAGGGCTTGGGATGAGTCTCGATCGTGAGCAGAGGTTGCCTGAGCGACCAACGGGGCAGCATTTTGGATCACGCCTGCCGCTGTGATGGTCACAACCCCAGTGGCGATCGCTGCACCTACGCGGGCGAACAGGGACGGCTTGGTAGGGGAAATGTGCATTTGAGTCATACAACCTCGTGCAATATTGAGAGTCTCTAGTCCTTCTTTCGGTTGACCTTTCGCATTTCGGGAAAACTGCAACCGATCGCTCTGAAACTGACAATAGAAGGTCTCAAAACCAGCACGAGGATTGGCATTTTCACTTTCGCAACTGAGCTTCAGACTTTGATTGATCCGGATCAGTTCATAAATTGACCTTGAGCACAGTAACGTTGCGCTCTCAAGGGTTTGGAACGTTTCAGCCATTCCAGAAGGGATGGTGCTAAGCGGGGCAATTTAGAAACTGGCACGAATACTTCGCGAAATTTTTAAAAATCTTCAGCTTTAACAAGAGGTCGTATTATGAGATGGCAATTCCATCGAGACTCCAAGCCCGATCGCCCCGAACAGGCTGACACTGGCGCGTAAACGTTTTTCATCACCAGACGCTCTGGCACTGTTGAGGGTGAAAGCGTGCAAACGACAGCGTTAAATCACTAATCGACTTGGGATCGGCTCGTTTGGGTATCTAACTCGCTTCATTTAGACAGCCAGCCAGTGCATTCACCCGGGCTGTCGCTTTCCGAGACTCAGGAGGCTTTTCGTGAAATCGTTGTTTTCTCGCGCTTCAGCCGCAACCCTGGCCGCCGTGAGCGCGGTGCTGGGATCGATGGTCTGTTTCCCTTCGATCGTGCAGGCCCTGAGCACCGATGAAATTGTGCGGCGCTTGGATGTGGTGCCGTTGTTTTCCGTCACCCAAGAAAATGGCCAGCCCATTTTGGTGTTCCCCAAGCAACAGAACCAACCGGCCGCCGAACCCAAACCGGCTGATGGCGCAATTTTGCACTTTGTGGATCCGGAGGATGTGCGGGCTTTTGCGAATCGCGTTCAAAGCGAAGCGCCGCCTGAATCCCGCAAAGTTAGCTTGGCTCTGTTGACGCTGGGCCAGTTCTATCGGATGTGGACGGAGGCTCAAAATAAGCCAGAAATGCCCGACTTGGTGGTCACCCCCAGCAAGGAAGATGTGGAAGCGGCGATCGCGATTTTGAAGCAACAGGGCCAGTCCGTTGAGCAATTTGCGGGGATTCCGTTGTTTTATGCGGTAGATCCCCAAGCGGAGGATGCGCCTCTGACGCTGCGGGCGGACAATCGCGAAGTGGTGCCATTTTTCTTCAGCAAGCGAGACTTGCAAGCGATGCTGGATGATTACAAACAGCGTCAACCGGACATCATCAACCGGGCCCAACTGCGGGTCTTTACGCTGGATGGACTGATTGAGGAGCTGAAAAAGGCCACGGATCCTAACTCGTTGGTGGGCAGTGTGCGATTGATTCCGTCCTCTTCGGCAGCGGCGTTTTATATGCGGGCCATGCGATCAAACCAACCCGGCCAGCCCAATGGTCAGGGTGCTGGGCAGTCGGGTGCTCGCCCTGCCACTCCGGCTCCCGCGAGCGGGGCGGCTGGGTTGGGAGGACAACCGGCTAATCGCTAATCACACCCGCTAAATGGTGTGCAAAACCGACCGGGGCAATTAGCGCACTGGTCGGTTTTGATTTTGGAAAGTGGGTTAGCTCCTAGACTGGTTTGGGAATCGCCCTGGGCATGGAACCAGGCGCATGAACGGTTTGATCAACAGGATGGAATGGACGATGGTGAGTTTGGGATTGCGAGAGCGTTGGCAGTCAGTGCGATCGAACTGGCGGCACTTGGCTGGAGGCTGGGCGATCGGCTCCCTGGCTTGGTTGGCCGCGATCGGCCCCTTGGCAGCGCTGCCCCCGGAGGAAATTGCCCGCAAATTAGAAGCCGTGCCGGTTTTCGCCCTCACCGATGCCCAAGGTACGCCCGCCCTAATTGATGTGGGAAATGCCGAGGGCCAGCGCACAACGGTGGCTCGGATGTTTTTGAACCCGCAAGATGCCCAAGAGTGGCTGAAGCGACTGCAAGCGGGAGCCGTGAGTTCATCCAGTGAATTACGGGTCAATGCCATTCCCCTGTCGGCAATCTATGAGCTATTGCAAAAACCATCCACCGAATATCAATTGCAACTAATCCCTGATTTGGAAGAGGTGAAATTAGCCCGGGAACTGTTGGCATTAAATCAACAACCGCCGGAAAAATTGCAGGGAATTCCACTATTTTTGGTCACCGCAAGCGATGGGTCAGCCCCCACCTATGTCACGGTCGATCGGGATGGAACGGAAGAAATTCGCTTTTATATGGATCGGGCCCAAGCGGAAGTGGTGGCCAAAACCTTTGCGGAACAAAATCCCGAGCTAGCCGCCACCGTTCAAATTCAGGTGGTGGACTTTGATGAGTTTCTTTCAGTTCTTTCGGAGCGGGAAGATGAGTGGCTATCGCGGGTGCGGATTATCCCTTCCCAAAATGCCCAGGCGTTTTTTGAAACCATGGGCAACTAGGCTGTTTTTGAAATCCCAATCAAGCTTGAACCGTTGATTAACCCCAAAACAAAGCCCCCACTCATGAACTGAGCAGGGGCTTTGCGATCGGGCAATGAAGGCACGAAGGAACCTAGGCAGCAAATCCTAGAAGTTCATTTCGGCGGCTTGTACCTTTTCCACCTGTTTCTTCTTCAGCACCAACAGAATTTGGGTGATCATCACCGCCACAAACAGGGCCAGCAGACCCAGGACGCGGTTGGGATCTTGCAGCACGATTTCCGTATCGGTTTGGCCAAAGCCGCCCACGTTCGGATCGTTGGTGATTGCTTGACCAGCCGTCACCACATCGCCTTCCTTGACGATCGGTTGCGGGCCAGCGGGGATAGCATCTTCCACCGTCGAGCCATCTTCCTTGATGATGGTCACGAGGTAGCCACCGTCATCGGTCTTGGCGATCGCGCCGATCGTGCCAGCCGCCGAAGCGTTGTAAACCGTGTTGTTGCTCTTGTCACCCGTGGGGTAAACCTGGCCGCGGCCACGGTTGCCACCCACATGCACCGCGTACTTGCCGAACTTGATCGCCTTGTCCTCAGCGGGGTTGGGCGACAGCACGGGGAACACGATTTCTTGGTATTGATCGCCGGGCAGCGGCCCCACGATCACCACGTTATCTTGACCATCCGCGTAGGACTGGTAGAACAGGCCTTCGGTCTTTTCCTTCAGTTCTTCAGGAATCCGGTCTTCGGGGGCAATCTTGAAGCCATCGGGCAGCATCAACACCGCACCCACGTTCAGGGGGCCGGGTTCACCCGTGCCGGTCACTTGCTGCACGCTGGTGTCGTAGGGGATCTTCACCACGGCTTCAAACACGGTGTCGGGCAGTACCGATTGGGGCACTTCCACGATCGTTTCTTTCTTGGCCAGGTGACAGTTGGCGCAAACGATCCGGCCCGTGGCTTCCCGGGGGGTTGCCGGAGCCACTTGTTGGGCCCAGAACGGATAGGCCATGGCAGCCTGGGGAGCTACGAAGTCGCCACCGATCAACAGGGCGATCGCGGCGATCGCGGCGATCGCACCGCGAGTCAAAACCTTGAAAGCAGTCTTCATGAGTTGTCTAAAAAGTACGGTCAGCCGCGATATTGATGAGCAATTGTAGAAATTACGACCACCAGGGTTCTTCGCCGGTGCGGAAGTCGGTTTCCGGCCAGGGGCTGAGGCTCACGTTGTCGTCATCAACCGATACGTGGGCCAAGGCGAGGGACAGGGGCGCGGGGCCGCGGACAACTTTGCCTTCGTTGTTGTACTGGGAACCGTGGCAAGGGCAAATAAATTTATTGGCGCTGGCGTTCCAGGGCACCACGCAGCCCAGGTGGGTGCAAACGGCGTTCAGACCGTAGTCGGCGATCGCCTCTTTGCTGTTGACGATCAGATAGGTGGGGTCGCCCTTGAGGCCTTGTACCAACACCCGATCGCCTACGTTGTGCTCGGCCAGGAACGAGCTGAGTTTGACGCTGTTGCCCAGAGCATCCTTAGCCGCTACGCCGCCACCAGTACCACCGGTCGAAGGAGGAATGAAGTAGCGCACAACGGGGTAAAGCGCGCCCAGGGCAATACCCGTTGCCGAGCCAAAGGTCAGAAAATTCATGAACTGGCGGCGACCCATGCTGGGTACGTCCGCAGGGCTGGAAGCTTGAGCCATAATGCCTACTCGCGTGCCTTCTCTTGGGGGTTCTATAACGAATCTTAAAGATTGTATGACTGCAAGGGTGGGGTTTGAACGGGTCAAACAAAGCCACCGCAATTGCTAGGGTATTATTGCATCTCTCGGGCCAGGTGATCGCGTTGCTGAGGGGCGATCGGGCGGTCGTAACAGATCCGTATAAAACTTCATATTGCGTTACAAATAATAATTCATCTCCCTCAACAAGGGGCTGAGAACCTGCCATTGAATCGTCTAAAACCCTGATTCCACCGTTACGATCTCGTGGAGGACAAGGGGCTTAAGCCCCTTGTTGCGACGATTGGGGCACGGAAAATTAACCATTTCAGCCTCACATCGAGAAATGACGACAGGCCCTAAAGCCCCTTGTTGTCCTGGGGCCGGTTTCAAACCGACCCAACCCCCGCCACACCCTTTATCACCATCACTCGATCGCGCCATGACTGGTCAGGACTTACACCAATGGATTGTGGACAAGTGGGGCTTTTCCTACGATGTGCAAGTCCGCAAAATCAAAGACAAAATTTTTGTGCAGGTGATGTGGCGCTACCTGGAACAGATGTCGTTTCCGATGACGGAAGCGGAATATTTTGAGCATCTGTCCACGGTGGCCACCTACATCCAAGGCTGGGGCGCGGCGGAACAGGTGCGATCGTTTATTGAAACCACTAAGAACCGCCCCCGGCAGGGCAAGGCCGTGAGCATCCCGATCGACCTGGGCGATCGGGCCTCCGAGTGGCTGCTGGACTTGTCCTAAACTCAGGCCCGAAACGCCCGAACGGGGGCGCAAGTTGCACCTTCGTTCGGGTTCGTTGGCCTCAGTTTGGAGTTTGGCGATCGTCTGGAGTTGATGAGGCTGGAACGTTCCAGAACCCTACCTAGAACGCCGCCGCGCCCGCTGCCGCCACCGCGTGATCCTGTTCGCCGGAGCCACCGCTGACCCCGATCGCCCCCACCACTTGTCCATCGCGGTAGAGCGGAATCCCGCCAGCAAAAATCATGATCCGGCCGCCATTCGAGGCATGAATCCCAAAGAATTGGCCACCAGACTGGGAATGCTCTGCCAAATCTTTTGTGGCGATGTCAAACGCCCGTGACGTGTAGGCCTTATTGATCGAAATATCAATACTGCCAATCCAAGCGCCATCCATCCGCACGTGGGATACCAGGTTGCCACCGCCATCGGCCACGGCAATGTTCATGGGTTGCCCCAGTTCGATCGCTTTTTGTTCCGCCGCCGCAATTACTCGCCGCGCATCCGCTAGCGTCACCATATTCGGTCAGCCTTTGTTTTTGGGTAGATGTTTCGAGGGACGTTAGAAACGGTCAACGCTCAACAGGGCGGTCGCCTTTGGCCCAACGGCCGGCGCGATCGCCCTGTTGCGTCCTAGCCCACGATATCTAATGATCTCCATAATCTACATGGGTTTACTGGATATACCCTAGGGCTTGGTCGCCACCAACACGCCCATCAAGCCGCCCACCAAGGGATAGTGCCGCACCGATCGAAAGCCGATCGCCTGGGCCCGTTGTACCTGCTCGCGTCCCACGGGGAACCGCTGCAAACTGGGCAGGATGTATTCATATTCAGCCGTTGCGCCAAATTGCTGGGCGACGGGAACCACCAGCCGATCGAGATAAAGTTGCTGGAATTGCTGGGCGATCGCGCTGTCGGGCCGATGGAAATCCAAAGCCGCCAAGGTCGCGCCGGGTTTCAGAACGCGATATAGCTCCCGCAGGGCTTGGTCAAAGTCGGTCACATTCCGCAAGCCATAGCCCACCGTGGCGCAGTCAAATTCTCGATCAGCAAAGGGCAAATTCAGCGCGTCCGCTTCCACCCAAGCGATCGGGGCCAACGGCCGCAATCCCTGGGGCCGCTCCCGAGCGCGATCGAGCATTTGCGCTGAAAAGTCCGCCCCCACCACCTGACCGCCGGGGCCCACCGCCGCCGCCAACCGCAGGGCCAAGTCACCGCTGCCACAGCAAAGATCCAACGCGCGATCGCCGGGTTTTGCGCCGCTCCATTTCACGGTCATCTGTTTCCAAACCCGATGCAGCCCCAAACTCAACCAATCGTTGAGATCGTCATAAACGGGCGCAATCCGGTTAAAGATGCCTTGAACGCGATCGGCGGAAGCAGTCATAGGAACCCGAGAAAATTTTTTGTCTTCGAACTTTCATTAAAGAAATTCGTGAACTCATCAATTGATTTCGGTATTACACACTCAAAAAGGACAAATCTCTTGATGGTAAAGATTGGGAAAGGAGCAATTCGTTGTCCTGTATCACTCTAGCCACCAGATATATTCACCAGGTTTCTGGCGCTTTTTAGCGTACTGTCGCATGTACACCATTTTTTCTTGATCAGGTAAATTTCTAAATACTTCATAGGTAATACCTAGTTCGTTAAATAGATTTCTTCTGTCTGCTTCCATGGATACTTCAAAGCGCAGATGATGAGATGTTCTTACATGGATAATACAGTCACCATAGCTGTCCCACCTGACTTCGGGAACGCCACCCATTTTTCCATAAATCAGATAAATTTTTTCAATTCCTGGGACTCTCTGCCCTTCAGAAATACTATTGGCAATACTACGCCAATTATCTTTCTCTGTAAATTTAACTTCTACACCAAATTGTTCAATCGCAATATCTGGAAAAGCTTGACTCTTGGAATTTCGATCAATATCAAGTCCTTCTCGCTCCAATAAATCCCTGACCTTTTCTTCAAACTGCTCAGACTTCTGAAATTTTCCATGCACTTGGATTTCTTGGTTTAATGCTTGAGTAACTGATTTTAAAATGATTTCAAACTCTGAGCTGTTCATGATTGATCAAGAGTAGCAATAACCGCTTTTGCAAGATGCCAAGCCAGAACCGGTGGGACAGCGTTTCCAATTTGTCGTTCCGTTTCTCTCAGCTTTGCCTGAAAAATAAAATTATCTGGAAAAGACTGAATTCGAGCAGCTTCTCGCATAGAAATTCGTCGCGCATGCTTGTAGTGAAAGTGAATATTACCGTGACACTCTGCTCGAATAGTATATCCCGGACGATCAATTTGAAGCCGGCGATCGCCCTGCTCAGAGCTGCGATTGGCTTTGCTCCAAACGTGGTTGATTGCTGAATTTTCTGGTAGGTCTTCTAGATCATGCAGGGCTGTATATGCTGTAATATACTTTTCTTTATCTAAAATAGGCTGAGGATGGCTAAAGCTAATTCCTGGCTGTGTACCGACAATAAAAACGCGATCACGAGTTTGAGGCACGCCAAAAGATGCTGAATTGTAGAGTTGATAGGTAACTTGATAACCCAAATTACTAAAATCCTCTATAATCCTTGTCAAAGAAGATCTAGCGTGTTTCATCAATAGTCCTTTAACATTTTCGGCAATAAAAATTTTAGGCTTGACCTTTTCTACTACTGAAACCATTGCTCGATATAGCCCGCTTCTTTTTCCCTCAATACCATGTCGTTTACCATTAATTGAAATGTCTTGACAAGGGAATCCCCCGAAAACAATATCAGCCGATTTGGGAATAGACTCAATCGCCTGCCAAATATCTTGGCAAATGATGTTGTGGTGCAAGTTGTGACGATAGGTATCACAAGCTCGTGGATTAATTTCGTTTGCCCAAATGATTTCAATTGGTAGCCTTTTATAAGACTTACCTATAAAGTGGAAGCCTCCTAAAAAGCCCAAGTCCATACCGCCACACCCAGAAAATAATGAGACAGCTCGGTATTTCTTGTTGACATCTTGGAAGGGTGCTAATTTCTTTTCAGGTTTGTTTAATATATTTTGAGTGAACAAGCCGAGCTGCTGACTTTGCAATGTTTCAACTGATAGTGCCGAAGATTGAAAGGATTTTGAAACCATGCTGCTGTTTGTCTTTGTACTATAAGTAATTTTAACTCTAATTTAGCATAAGTTAGGAAGAATCAAGAGATTCTTTGATAAGTATTTTGGATGCTGAGCCAAGGGGCAATAGTCGTAGGGGCAAGGAGCTGAAGTACTTCAGCTTTGTCAGTGATTGGAGCTATCAAAATCATCATTTGGGGCTGTTAAGCAGTTACTTAATCGACAAAGGCCGATCGCGCCTGTTGGGTTTGTTCATAGCAGGTCTGGAGCGTGGCCCAATCCTGTTGATCGATCGCCCCGATGATCTGATCCAGTTGATCACGATAGCGCTGGAGCGATCGCAGTAATTCCGGCCGGTTGAATTGGGCCATCATCACCCCCAATTCCGGATTGCCACCGCCGACCCGGCTGGTGTCCCGAAATCCCGAACTAGCCAAGGATTGGGCCAATGCCAGGGTTTCGGGGTCTGGCTCCGCTCCGCAGGCCGCAATCAGGCTGGCGCTAATCGCCACGGGCAAATGGGAAATCCAGGCCACAGCGCGATCGTGTTGTTCCGGGGTGCAGCGGTACAGGGTCGATCGCAAATCCTGGGCGATCGCCGTGACCCGGGCGATCGCCTCGGTGGGGGTGCGATCGGTGGGCGTAATCGCAAAGGGGCGACCCACAAACAAGTCCGGTAGAGCCGCTTCGATGCCGCTGTCCGCCGTGCCCGCCATCGGATGGGCCCCGACAAAGTTGGGCCACAGGGGTTCGATCGCTTGGACGATCGCCTGTTTCACCGACCCCACATCGGTCAACACTGTGTGGGGGTTGAGGTGGGGAATCAGTTGGCGCACCGTCGGTTCGATCGCCCCGATCGGCGTACACAACACCACCAAGTCGGCCTCAGCCAGCAGCGACCATTCACAACCCGCCCGATCGGCAATGCCCAGCTCGATCGCCCGGGCCGCCGTTTCCGGCCGCCGCGCCACCCCCAGAATTTCGTGCCCCAAGGGCCGCAAGGCCAAGCCCAGCGACCCACCAATCAACCCCAAGCCAACTACACCAACCTTCATAGGTCTCCAGTCCCAAAACAATGGGGCACGGCACGGCCGCACCCCAACCCCACAGCAGTCTTGATGATCCGGATAATCCGGTGGTTGGCCCCTAGGACACCACGAAGGCGATCGCCATCACCCCGAGCACCAATCCCAGACCCAGAGCGCCCAAAACCACATAGTTCCGCTTTTCCGTTGAAGAGGGCGTGTCAGCGGTATACATCTTCGGTTCTTTGGCGAAATTATTCAGGCGACCGCCATCTTCCGTGGTGTAAGGCATTTGTTACAGTCCTTTGCAATTGTTAGCAACACAGCATTAATTCGCCACTGTAACAAACATCGACCGGCCCCGGTCAAGAGCCGTCCCTAGCTGCTGGTCACCAAACCGGTCAGGGGTGAGCTAGCGCTAGCCAATCCCTTCACCGGAATTCGCCCGGCTAAATAGCCCAACCGACCGGCCGCCGTACCCAGGGCCATGGCCCGCGCCATGGCGGCGGGGTTTTGGGCCTGGGCGATCGCAGTGTTAATCAACACGGCCGAAGCGCCCAGTTCCATCGCCTGGGTGGCTTCGCTGGGCGTGCCGATCCCCGCATCCACCACCACGGGAACCTTGGCGTTTTCCACAATGATTTGGATATTGGCAGCGTTTTTCAGACCCTGGCCCGACCCGATCGGGGAACCCAAGGGCATCACAGTGGCGCAGCCCGCCTCTTCCAAATGCTTGGCCAAGAGCGGATCGGCGTTGATGTAGGGCAATACGGCGAAGCCTTCTTTCACCAACTGTTCGGCGGCCCGCAAGGTTTCGATCGGGTCGGGCAGCAGGTATTTCAAATCGGGGATCACTTCCAACTTCACAAAGTTGTTGTCCTCTTGGCCCAGCAGCTTGGCCATCTCGCGCCCCAGCCGCGCCACCCGAATCGCCTCATCGGCCGTCTGACAGCCGGCCGTGTTGGGCAGCATCCAAATTTTTGACCAGTCGATCGCCTCGGCCAAGCCCTCATGGCCCGGGGCTTGGGTTTGCACCCGGCGCACGGCCACGGTCACAATTTCGCAGTCACTCGCGGCAATGCAGGCCTGCATTTGCTCGATGCTGCGATATTTACCCGTGCCGGTCATCAGGCGCGATCGAAAGGTGCGACCGGCGATCGTCAGGGGCAAATCAGACACCAAATCAGTGGGGATCCAATCTTGGGCCGCAAGCGTCGGTGCATTGGAAATCTGCGTCATGGGAAATCCTGGCTGGAAATAAGCTGAGAGGGCGAACCCTTATTGTCTAACCAGTCGGACGCTCAAGGGGGTGGGATTTTTCGATCGGCTGGGGGCAGTCCTCGCCATCGCCACGATCGCTCAATGATCGCCCTGCGCCATCTCTTTGAGTCCTGTGGGCGCTGAAGTTGAACGAAAACCGGAGTACGATCGAATCGAGCCAGATTTGTTTTGCTGGATGCTTAACTTCAGCGAACCATCGGCCAATGATGTGCAGATTTTGGATGCTGCTTAATCCAGAAATTGCCCTTCAATTGCCCTTCCTATGGTTATCTTTGGAGTTTAAATTATCTTTGTTTTGGTCTTGTTTGCCTTGAGCTTGACTGCTTGGATTTTGACTGATTGTTGCTGTTTTCTTGTCGCGTCCTATGGCCGGAACTGAATCCTCGATCGCCCCACCCACTAGCACGCTCAACGCTCCGATCTTGCTCGTGGAAAGTGATGATTCGATCCTCGATCGGGCCATGACGGATCTCAAAAACGCCGGGTATGCCGTCGCCACGGCCAAGGATGCCCAAGCCGGTTTGACCTATGCGCGAGACTTGCCCGTCTCCCTGATTGTGGTCGATCGGCTGTTGGTTCCCGGCGAATCGGGGTTGTGGCTATGCAATCAACTGCGGGAGTTGGGGAACGTGGCCCCCGTGTTGTTGATCATGGCCCGCGATGAAGTGGAAGACCGGGCCGCTTGCCTGGAAGCCGGGGCCGATGACTATTTGCTCAAGCCCTATCGCAGTGAAAAATTACTGGAATTGGTGCGGCTTTATCTACGCCCCACGGAAACGGGTACACCCCTGTTGCACTTTGCCGATTTGGCCCTAGATCTCGATCGCCGCACGGCCATCCGCAACGGCCACACGATCGCCCTAACCATGAAGGAATTTGAGCTATTGCGCTACCTGATGGAAAACCCGCGCGAAGTGCTCACCCGCGAGCAAATTCTCGAAAATGTTTGGGGCTACGACTTTATGGGCGAGTCAAACATCATCGAAGTCTATGTGCGCTATTTACGCCTGAAGCTTGAAGACGAAAGCCAAAAACGCCTAATCCAAACCGTGCGCGGCGTGGGCTATGTGCTCCGAGAAACCTAGGCGATCGCCCCTTGGTCTCAGCCCCTCAAAACAATAGACCTCTTGCACGAATTAACCCCTTCTGATCAAGATGGGCTAATCAACGATCATTTCGTAGGTTGGGTTGAGGTACGAAACCCAACAGCAGCAAGGCTTGCAGTGATCTAGGCGATCGCCCCTTGGTTCCGACTTATCAACACAATTTCCGGAAAACACCATTCAGCAAAAGCAACCCAACCAATTCCACTCAGTAGAATCACCCAAAATTTAATCAAACTTCAGTCCAGTCAAATTCCAGCACAAACCCAGAAAAGACAAGGGGCTGAAGCCCCTTGCCCTCGCGATTTTGCAACACCAGAATCAAGAGTTGAAGACCCTCATTTTGAATCCTGATTTTTGATTCTGAAGCTAGAGCCTAGTGCTCAATTTTTACAGACAGAATCTTGTCATTGGCACGGATTGCATTCACCACATCCATGTCCTCCGTGCGACCAAACACCGTATGCACACCGTCCAAGTGCGATTGGGGCGAATGGCAAATGAAGAATTGGCTACCACCCGTGTCGCGACCGGCATGGGCCATCGACAGGCTCCCCGCCATGTGCTTGTTCGAATTAATTTCGCACTTGATCGTGTAGCCCGGGCCACCACGACCATCACCATTGGGACAGCCACCTTGGATCACAAAATTGGGGATTACGCGGTGGAAGGTCAGACCATCGTAAAAGCCCTTTTCCGACAGATCCACGAAGTTTTTCACCGTGTTGGGAGCATCATTATCGAACAGCTCGATATGAATCGTGCCCTTGGCGGTTTCCATAATGGCGCGCGTCATGCGGTTGCCCCTTGTGTAGTCAGTTGAGATTGTTAGGTTGAATTCCTGGTGACGCGATGCTGGAAATGGGCAATCACAACGGGGTAGCCCACAGTCCGCCACTGTCGCCAAAGAATGCTGTCTGAGTTTACCGCTGCCGGGGAATTTCGATCCCCATACAAGGATTAATCTCTGCTTAATTCACCGTTATTTGACCGTTGATTAAACCTATGCATTCATGCCCGATCGCCCCGGGAATTAACGCTGCATTCGCCCAGCTCGTTTAGGCATGAGTTTGAGATTTTTCCGAGGCCGCAGCGGTCGATCGCACCCAAGTTAACAGCTCCTGAGGATGCTGAAACAGCATATCCGGCTGGCTGTTGCGCAACGCTCGTTCAGAATTAAACCCCCAAGCCACGGAAAGGCTGACCACGCCCGATCGGCGGGCCGCTTCCACATCCCTTGTTTCGTCGCCCACGTAGGCAACGGCTTCGCGCTGAAGGCCGGCCTGCCGCCGCACCCGCGAGATGGCGCGATCCTTGCTGAACAGACGCAAACTGGCATCAATCCAGGTGAAATAGTGCCGCCAGCCCATCAGGGTTAGGAATCGATCGACGGTTGATCGCTGGTTGGAAGTCACAATCCCCAGCCGGTAGCCCGCCGATCGCAGTTCCCGCAACACGTCCTCAATGCCCTGAATGGGCTGGAGGCGATGCAAATCAGCCTGGAGTTCCCGTTTCAGGCAATAGATCAGCCAAGGGCGCTGCCAAGGGGGCACATTGCTGTTTTGCAGCACCATGCGGGAATCGCAATCCCGCAGTCGGGCAATTCGTTCCGGGGTCAAACGGGGATAGCCAAAGCGTCCCGAGAGGCGATCAAGAATTTCAACCACCGCCTGAAAGGAGTCTGCCAACGTGCCATCAAAATCGAACAAAATTAACCGCAAGTGCTGAGGATCAACCGATGCAGCACTGGTGGGCAAGGACTGCGGCCCGCCGGCCGCCGCCGTAGACGCAAGCACGTGATGGGCGTTCAAGGATGAGACTCAGAATCCAGTTGGGGATCAATGGAGGGATCGACGGGGCGATCGGGAGGGAGATCAGCCGATCGGGGCAGGGACTGCGACGAAGCTTGAAACGAAACATTCGGGTCTAATTTCAGACTAGCACGGGCGTTTCGTCGCCACATCGCAGGCTTAATGCGTCGTAAAGCGGATCCCCGGAAGGCTTGATCCCAAGCCTCATCGCTGAGCTGAGCAAGCTGATCCAAGCGCGGAGCCACCACCCCCGATCGCGGTCGAAAGTCTTCAATATCCGTCGGCTGGGCAAATCGTTGATTCCAGGGGCAAACATCTTGGCAAATGTCGCAGCCCGCAACCCAACCCTGAAGGTTCTCGGCAATTTCCGAAGGCAGGGTCTCCGCACGGTTCTCGATCGTGTGGTAGGCAATGCAGCGGTTAGCATCCACCACAAACGGCTCGGGAATCGCCCCCGTGGGGCAAGCCTCCAGACAACGGGTACAAGTGCCGCAATGGCTGGTATGTGGGCGATCGGGCAATAATTCCAGCGTGGTGAACAGCTCCCCCAAAAACACCCAGGAGCCATACTGGCGCGTAATTAAATTGCCATTTTTGCCAATCCACCCCAAACCCGCCTCCTGGGCCCAGGCCTTGTCCTGCACCGGGCTGCTGTCCACAGCCCAGCGGCTCTGTGCGCGGGGATCCAACGTCACTAACCACTGAGCCAGGGCCTTCAGGCGGGTTTCCAAAACTCGGTGGTAATCCCGTCCCCAGGCATAGCGGGCAATTTTGCCAAATTGGGGCTGGTCAAATTGGGGCTGGTTAAGTTCGGGCTGGTTAAGTTCGGGCTGAGCTGGGGCAGGCTCGATCGCTGACTCAGCTTGGGAAAAAGATGGGTTTAAGGGCCGCTGTTCGAGGGGCCGCTGTTCAAGGGGCCGCTGCTCAGGGCTGTAGTAATTCAGGGCAACGCAAATGACCGATCGCGCCTCGGGCATAAATTCTCGCGCATCAAATCGCTTGGGAGCCGCCATCCATTTCATTTCGGCGGCAAACCCGCGATCGAGCCAGCGTTGGAGGGCTGATACGGCCGATGGTAAGGGTGGGTACTCTGAGCTTATAGCTGCTATTCCCACCTGATGAAACCCCAGGGCGAGAGCTTTCGTTTTCACTTGGTATGTGTTTCGGCGAGCGATCGCCACTGGGGAAGACCCGCCCACAGCAGGGTCATACTCCAATGCGGTTGTGTCCATCGCGATTGGCTCACAAGACACGGCAGAGTAGTTGAGAGCCGGTCATGAACGATTGGTGCAAAAGACTGCGAGGGATCGTCATGGAGGGCGGTGCGGTTACTGCAAACGAGATGTGTTTGGTTACTCGGGTTGAGGATGCTAAAGCGGATCAGCGCCTCAGCGTCCTTAGACTTGAACTAGCCAAGCACCTCGTTTAGTCATCTTCGAGGATCCGTTCCAATTGCCACAGAATTTGGTTGCCCTCACGTCGCACGCGAGTCACAATCCAGTTCCGCCAGACCCAGTTTTCACCCCGACTGGTCACGGCACTGGCGTTAACGTCCATCAGATCAGCCAATTCCGAGCTGGCAATCAGATATCCTCGATCGGCGACCTCATCCGCAATGCGCAGGGTTTCGATCAAGTTGCGCAATTGACCCACACGCACGTCGCGCAGATCGGCATCCGTTGGCGCGATCGCCAGTTGATCCAAAACAGGTTCAGACATGGTTTCAGGTATAGCTGCTATCGAGACTGTAGTTGTGTCTGAAGCGTCAAGATGGGATTTACTCGCAGGCTCCGATTCCGGAAACTCCGAGCGATCGAAAATCTCTAGCTTCAATTGATCTAATTTAGGCGATCGGCCGGCCGCAAAAACGCGGGCAATTTCATCACATCGTTCATTTCCCGCCTCGCCCGAGTGGCCGCGCACGTATTCCCAGCGCACAGCGGGGTTGTTCAAAGCATCCAGACGCTCCCAAAGATCTCGGTTGAGCACCGGTTGCCCGCTGGCAGTTTTCCAGCCCTTTCGTCGCCAGTTTCGCACCCACTCTGTAATCCCTTTAATAACGTACTGACTGTCCGTTAGTAAAGTGATTGACTCGCCTTGGCCGTATTGATGCCAGAATTGCAGCGCTTCAATGGCGGCTTGCATTTCCATCCGATTATTAGTTGTGTTGGAAGTACCTCCACCCAATTCATGACAAGAGCTATTTGAAAATCGCACTAAAACACCCCAGCCGCCGGGCCCTGGATTACCAGAGCAAGCCCCATCAGTGTAGATACGCGAAATCTGGTGTGAGTCGATCGACCGTGGGGGCATGGAGGCGATGGGAGAGGGTGTCATTGTTAGTGGTGGGGCCGTTGGCAATCAATTGTTATATTTTTATGACTTTGCTGGCTGGAAACCCTAATGGCTCTGGGTTTTTCTCAATATCCCTACTAAGCCTTGCTCAACCTTGCTGAGTCTAAAGCACTCAATCTGGTCGCGTTCTTGAGTGGGTGTTGATGGATCCCGGTCGATCGAGCAGCAGCAGGGGGACTCTAGAATGCACGTTTTCAAAGTGCATGTTTTCAAGGTGAACATTTTGCCATGCACATTTTGCCAAAAGCCTTTTGATCACCCGATCGGCCTTTGGCTCTCAACCTGTTCAAGATTTAGAGGCAAGTGGGAAACAACCGCTCATGCCCAGCCCGGCAACCGCAACATTCAGCATCAGCAGACCGCTTGGTCTTTTACTCTGTTGCCGTTCATTCTTGGTTGTTAGGCTGCGATCAATCGTTGACCCTATTGCCTGATCAGGGCTATTGCCCTGCTCATATTTTAGTCGTTGAGGAGACAACAGGGATCGAAAGATAACACTCAAGATAGAAGAATCTATGAGCGTAATTTTTGATTTTTCAGTGATGCCAGGAGGCGGACTTGAACCGCCGACACGAGGATTTTCAGTCCTCTGCTCTACCGGCTGAGCTATCCCGGCTAGGGTTTTTAGGCGCTGCTGTTTTCAGCGCCTAAATAAATTAGCAAACTTGATCAGGATTGGCAAGGGATTCGCTAATTTTTTTGGAAGAACTGGCTTCCTAACACCTATTGGATCGGTTGCAGGCGGGTGACCTTGAGCTTGAAGGGGCCGCCAACGGCTTTGCCAAAGGTTTGAACCCGCACCACATATTCGCCTGTGTTCTGAATGCTGGTGAAAATCAGGGAGTTCGTGCCGCCGTCGGGGCCGTCGTCGTTCTCGGCAACGCTGGAACCATCATCGGCAATGAGCATCAGGACGGTATCGAAGCTGTCGGAGCTGGCGGTGATTTCAACCCGATCGCCTGCCGTGAGCGAGATTTTATAGTCCCGGGCAAATCCCCCTTGGCCGGTGGGAATGTCCTTGGTTGATAGGGTGTCGTTCAACTCGCTGCTGCTGGAAATCGTGCCCGGTTGATAGGTCGGGCTGGCTTGGGCGATCGCCCCGCCACTGCCGGCCGTGACCAGGGCGATCGCGCCCATCATTCCCACCACACCACGCCGCTGCAAAAAAGACCAAAAAAGCATGAAATCACCGTCCCAAGGGCATCGCTCCGATTATAGCCAGTCCGATTGAGAATCCCAGTTCCGGAGCCAACCCGATCGCCCTGAATCTGCGGATTAAGCCGAGCGATCGCCCGGCTCCGAAACTCTGGCTAGTTCGATTACGTCACCGATCTAGCGACAGTCAGGCCCCTGCTCCGGAAAAGCAGCCCAAACAGTCCCAACGGTTTCTGAACGGCCAAAAACCTGGGAGAGGTTGCCAAAACCTTGCCCAAACGTTCCCGGTTCGGAACCCTTGGCGGTTGAATTTTTGATTGGCTGAAAACCCAGGGCCTGGACTTGCCTGATATTTTGGTTTTGAAGCAACCCAACCGATTTTGCGAATATGGCTCCTGCGGCTCGTTTAAATGGTTCCGCCACCGTAATCATGCTGGTGAACGGTCAGTCCGTCGAAATGGCGATTGATGGGGCCAATGCCCCCGTCACGGCCGGCAATTTTGTGGACTTGGTGGAGCGGGGATTTTATGACGGCATTTCGTTTCACCGCGTGGTGCGATCGCCCGATCCCTTTGTGGTGCAAGCGGGAGATCCGGCGAGCAAAGATCCCAACGTGCCGCTCAGCAGCTTGGGAACGGGCGGGTTCATTGACCCAGACACCAACCAAGCCCGCAGCATTCCCCTCGAAATCAAAGTTCAGGGCGCAACGGAACCGATCTATAGCCAAACCACCACTCAGCCGGTGGCCTTGCCCCACAAGCAAGGAACCCTGGCCATGGCTCGGGCCCAATCGCCCGATTCCGGTTCTTCGCAGTTCTACATTGCCCTGAAGGAATTGCCGTTTTTGGATGGTAATTACGCCACCTTTGGCCAGGTGACCCAAGGGTTTTCGGCGGTGGATGCGATCCAAGCGGGCGATCGCATCACAGCGGCCAAGGTGGTGGATGGAGTTTTGCCGGGCCGAACTTCGGTGGTGCTGACGGATGCAACCCGCTTGAACACTGCGCACAATTTTCTGAACCGGGCTGACCTGCCCCGCCAATTCACCTTCCTCACAGAAGCGGCAGAAACCGTGACCCTGACGGCGACCCAAAGCCAAACCACTCCCAGCGGCGTGCGGGGGTTGGGGGGCGATGACGTAATCACCGGCTCCAGTGCGGCGGATATTGTCTGGGGTGATGCGGGCAATGATTCGCTCTTCGGTGGCGACGGAGATGATTATCTGCGCGGCATTGATGGCAATGACTTGATCAACGGTGACGGGGGCAACGACTTCCTCAACGGCAATCAGGGCAACGATACGGTCAATGGCGGCGCGGGTGATGATTTTGTGCGCGGAGGCCAGGGCGATGATGTGCTGCTGGGGGGCGATGGTAACGATGTCCTTTGTGGTGACTTTGGGGCTGATACGTTAACCGGCGGCGCGGGGGCCGATACGTTCCTGCTGCGCACTGATACGGCGATCGGGATTCGGGCAGCGGCGGACTTGGTGGTGGATTTCAGTACGGCTCAGGGCGATCGAATCGGCATTGTCGGTTCCGTGAGCTTGGAGCAACTGACGCTGCAAAATCAGGGCGGCTCCACGGTGCTGCAATTGCCCACGGGTCAGACCTTGGCCACCATCACCGGAGCCACTCCCGATTTGGTGCGATCGGCTCTTGTGGCCGTCAGCGCCAGTGATGCGGTCATGCGCCTATAGGCTCCCTCAGGCTCAAAAACACGATCTAGCTCAGGCTTGGGGTCAGCATTTTCAAACATATCTGGCGAATCGCATCTGGCGAATCGCAGAGCGTGCAGCATTGCCCTAGCCCGGCCTCGCAGTCGATTTTCAGGCGGTTTTAGGTGTTGTTTCTCGGCTTGATTCTGCACAGTAGAGATGCAACCCCAACTGAGCTATAACTAGCTATTAATCAGTCACTAATCCGTCACGAGTGACTGATGCTTGGGCGATCGCCACGACAGGCCAAGCCCAATCGTGACATTCACCCTCATATTCGATCGGGAGGACAGGAACGTGGGTTGGCGAGTCCGGGCCATTCGAGGAGCAACTACCGCAACCGAAAACACCATTGAAGCCATTCGGGAGGCGGTTCATGAGCTACTCGACGCTTTGGAAACCCACAATCGTCTGGAGATGGATGAGGTGGTGAGCGTCACCTTTTCGGTGACCCGTGACCTGGATGCCGTGTTTCCCGCCAAGATTGCCCGCGAGCGGCCCAACTGGCAAAACGTGCCCCTGATGGATGTGCAGCAAATGCATGTGGATGGCAGTTTGCCCCAATGCATTCGACTGCTCGTGCATTTCAACACCCCTGACCCGATCGCCCGGATTCATCATCCCTATCTCCGAGGAGCCAAGCACCTACGCCCCGATTGGGTTTCAGCCCAAGAAGTGCGCCAAAAGGAACTGATCGTTAACTCCTAATTCTTTCAGGGGTTAAGCTAGCGGCAGTTTTGAGACTGAGACCTGTGACTGCTGAGCGTGCTTCTATTCCCGATCGGTTAACCTTCCCGGCCAAGCTGGCCTATGGGGCCGGCGACGCAGGCCCCGCCATCACCGCCAACCTGCTTGTCTTTTTGCAGTTGGCATTTTTAACCGATGTGGCCGGGTTGCCCGCCGGGTTAGCTGGCTCGGTGCTGATGGTGAGCAAAATTGGCGATGCCATCAACGACCCAATCATCGGCGTAATGAGCGATCGCACCCGCTCCCGTTGGGGTCGTCGATATTCCTGGATGCTCTGGGGGGCGATTCCCTTCGGCATTCTCTTTTTCTTGCAGTGGCTAGTGCCGCCGGGCAACACCTGGCTGCTCTATGGCTACTACGTGGTCTTGGGGCTGCTGTTCAATATTGCCTATACGGCGGTGAACTTACCCTACACAGCCCTCACCGCTGAGCTAACGGATGACTATGACGAACGCACCAGCCTCAACAGCTTCCGGTTTGCCTTCTCGATCGGGGGCAGTCTTCTCTCGCTGATTTTGGGCAAGGTCGTTGCCGACCAAATTCCCGACCCCGTTTGGCAATACATCTGGCTAGCCGCCATTTGCACCCTGTTTTCTGTGTTGCCCATTCTCTGGTGCGTCGTGGGCACATTTCGGTATGGCATGGCCGCCGAGCGCCGCTGCGCCGAACGCAACGAAACCGCCCCCAGCTTGGGTCTGAAACAACAACTGGCGATCGTCTTTCAAAATCGCCCCTTCCTCTACGTCATTGGGATCTATCTCTGTTCCTGGCTGGCTGTGCAACTCACCGCCTCCATCCTGCCCTACTTCGTGGTGAGCTACATGGGGCTACAGCAAGCAGATTTCTTCATGGTCGCGATCGGGGTGCAGCTCACCGCCTTCGCCATGTTGTTTGTGTGGAGTGCCCTCAGCCGCCGTTGGGGCAAACGGGGGGTCTACTTCGCGGGCATGAGCCTTTGGATCATTGCCCAAGCGGGTTTGTTATTGCTGCAACCGGGGCAAACGGGCTTGCTATACCTGTTGGCCGTGATGGCTGGCGTTGGGGTCTCCACGGCTTATCTAGTCCCTTGGTCGATGCTGCCGGATGTGATTGAGCTGGATGAGCTAACCACTGGGCAACGTCGGGAAGGTGTGTTCTATGCCTTCATGGTCTTTTTGCAAAAGTTGGGGTTGGCTCTGGCGCTTTGGCTGGTGGGGATTGCGCTGGAAGTGGCTGGTTATGTGCCCACAGCCGCCGGAGGCACGCCGGCCAACCAACCGGCCTCAGCCCTGTTGGCCATTCGGCTGGCGATCGGCCCTTTGCCCACGGCAGCCCTGATTGGCGGCTTGGTTTTGGCTTATTTCTACCCCATTACCCGCGACATCCACGCGGAAATTCTGCTGAAGCTGGCCGAGCGCAAACGTGCCAATCAACAGGCCAGCCAGGACTAGGGAAGCGCTAGGCAAGGATCCATCCCCCGGGGCGATCGCCCCCGTTCCTCTGCCTTGCGAACCCGGTTCAAAAAAATTCAAAAAAATTCAGAAAACCCCTTGACCCTTCTCGGAAGTTGTTGTTACTATACTCAAGCCTTCGGGCAATGGGGCGTCGCCAAGCGGTAAGGCAGCGGGTTTTGGTCCCGCCATTCCTAGGTTCGAATCCTAGCGCCCCAGTTAAAAAATTAGTTAAAGAAAGCTGGCTGATTGGAAGCCTGCTGATTGCGCTCCAGCCAAGCCAGTCAATAAAAAAGCAAAAATAAAAAAGCAAAATATAAAATCAAGAGTAATCAAGATCAAAAACAGTGTCTTGGTCATTCATGCCCTTGGTAATTGATGCGGGCTTACACCCAGACGTAAACTTAGAAACCCATTTAGGAATTGAAATATCAATCACTGAGGCCCGATCGAGGCATGATTGAGAAATCGATTTGGTAACCCGATTTGGCAACCGAGTTTAGAAACCGAATTTAAAAACCGAATCGGAAACTTAATTGGCAAGGCCCCCGGCGAACTCCAGCGCAGGAAAAAGCAAGTCATCGGTGGTCAATTTTGCACAATCCATCAACCCTACTGACGAGGACAACTGAGGTGGCAACCTGGCAATGTATCAAAGGCTGTGGAGCCTGCTGTCATCTCGATCCCAACGAACGCCCCGACCTGGAAAGCTATTTAGAACCCGAGGATTTATTGCTCTATCTGAGCATGGTGGGGCCCGATGGTTGGTGCATGAATTATGACCAATTGAACCGAGAATGCACGATCTATGACGATCGCCCCTGGTTCTGTCGGGTGCAAGTCGAAACCTTTCAGCGGATGTTCGAGATTGAGCCAGCGGAGTTGAACGATTTTGCGATCGAATGCTGTCGTGATCAAATCAGCGGAGTCTATGGCGATCTGAGCTTGGAAATGCATCGGTTCGATCGCGCCGTGGGCCTCACCCTCAGCACCAACGCCCCAGCAACCCCCGAGCCGTTGGAGTTGGATCCGTCTGGATTCGATCCGTCTGGATTGGATCAATATCAATAGGCATTTGACCAGCAGCAATCAACCAGCAGAATTCAGCCAACGAGATTGAGCCAACGAGATTGAGCCAACGGAATTGAGCCAGCCGAACGCTCAATGCCACCAACCAGCGCAACAACCAATGCAACAAAATGCAATGCAACAAAATGCGCAATGAGTGAGATCCCAATCGCGCAGGGGGCTGCATTCGGATTAAATTGAGGATTGGCTCTTTCAGTTTCCTGAGTTCCATGTCTGACCCTAACGCTTTACCCGACTGGATTCGCCAAATCGTGCAGGATCAACCCCTCAGCAACGAGCAGGCGACTTGTTTGCACTGGATTGGCGATGCTTACCAACTGCTGATGCAGCTCAATAGCTTTAGCTTGAGTGAGTATTCTGAGCAGGTTCAGCATCTCGATCGGGTAGCGGAAATGGCTCGGGCTGGGAGTCGGCTGGCTCAACATGCACCGGAAGTGGTGGAAGCCTTGGTTCAACAGCAGCCGGTGGGCCGCTCGTCCTGATGTTCACCCCCGAACAATTGGCGCTGGCGGTGGTGGCGATCGCCCTGGGGGTTTCCGTTGGAAGCTTCTTGAATGTGGTGGTTTATCGCCTCCCCGCCGGTTTGTCGCTGCTGCACCCGCCCTCCCGCTGCCCCAAATGTTTGCACCGGCTGGCTCCCCACGACAATGTGCCGGTTTTCGGCTGGCTGTGGTTGCGGGGCCGTTGTCGCTATTGCGCAGCCCCGATCGCCCCGCGCTATCCCTTGGTGGAAGCCACCACCGGGCTGTTGTTTGCCGCGATCGCCCTACGAATTAGCGCCGCCGAACCGGAATTGGTGTTCAGTCCTTGGGGCTTGAGCATGATTTTGGGAGGATGGATCTTCGTGAGCTGGCTGCTGGCCCTGGCGCTCATTGATTGGGACACCCTCACCCTGCCCAACTCGCTCACCCAATCGGGCCTGCTGTTGGGATTGGGATTCAGAACCGCCTTCGGAGCGATTGACGCGGGCCAAGGCAGCGGCGCGGCGGCCGGATTGCTGGATGCCCTGTTGGCCATGGCGCTTGGTTTGTGGTTGTTTCAGGCGATCGCCACCCTGGGCAGCTTGATTTGGGGACGCACGGCCATGGGGGCCGGAGATGTGAAGCTGGCGGCCATGCTGGGGGTTTGGTTGGGCTGGAAATTGCTGTTGCTGGCGAGTTTTTTGGCCTGCGCGATCGGGGCAGTAGCCGGTTTGGGCGCAATGGGCCTGGGTTGGCTACGGCGCGATCGGGTCTTACCCTTCGGCCCATTTCTGGCCCTGGGCAGCCTAATCGCCATGCTGTGGGGCCCAGAAATCATCACAGCCTACTGGCAATTTTGGGTGCGCTAGGCCCAAGTCAGAGCCTGGCCACCACCTCCTCCACTGAGGATGGCCAATAATTTCCCCAAGCCAAATTCAGCAACGTTCCTTGCATCTCACAGAGGCATTGCACCAGCCGCTGGGCAGTCCGCACCATTAGCGGGCTAGTTTTCAAAAAAGCAGCCACTTGAACCGCCTGGGCCGATCGCTGCAAGGTGGGTGAAATGGCCGTCGCAGTGGTGATGAACGATCGCTCCTGCCATTGATCCAAATCCTCGCGAACCGCTTGCCAGTAAAGGACTTGGAATTGCACAAAATCAAAATCGCACTCCCGCAGCACCCGCTCAATGCGGGCATAGCGATGCAGACACCAGTTGCGCAAAATGACCCAGGATGGGTGTAAATCCCGTGCCAAAACCAGCTTGAACGCCCGTCGGCGCAACTGCGGTAAATAATCATCCACCCAAAAAACCATCATGTCGTGATAGGCCGGCGTGCCGATGCACGATCGATCCAAAACCGCCGCCCGATCGACCCCAAACCGATCCAACACCTCCTGGGGAAAGTAGCAGATCCCCTGGCGCGCATCCTCATCGATGTCGCGCAGGTTGTTATAGAACTGATCGACCGCTCCAAAGTGATAGGCCGCTTCCCACTGGGACGGACTCAAAAACGGCAGAATCTGGAAAAAGGAACCCGCCAACGTCTCCAGCATCGTTTCATAGTCAGCCAACGTTTCAATCCGTAGATTGTCCGTGTGGTAGGTCAAGATTGCATCCAGATACCGATCCCACGACTGCACAGATAAGCGATCACTCAGACTTGCCTCCGCATGAAACCAGCGCTGTTGCATTGTCACCAGCAAGCTGGCATCTTCTGTGACCATGGCCGCCGGGCCATGACTCAGCAAACGCTTCCAAGAGCGATAGAACGCGAGGAAACTAGGCTGCTCCGTAGATGTGTGATTTTCTTTACAGACAAGTTCTGCCTCCGCCAATCGATCGACCTTACGAATCCAACCAATCCGTTCAATCCACTCCCGTTGCACATCTGACTCGAGTCCTAAGACCCAAGCAGCGTTATCTTCATCCTTAAGAGAATCATCAGCAATCGCGCAGTATTGCGACGATTCGACCAGCTTGGCCACAGCCGATCCGTTCATGATGCACCCGTGAAATCCCTGACGCACTCTATTAGAACTTTAGCCCCTTGTTCTGGTAGATGAACAAATACCACCAATTTCTAAGGAAGTCTTAGCCGTCAGGGGCGATCGCCCTTTGTTTTAGCAAGAAATGGCCAGACTTTATTGCTGTGTGACACCCCCTAATCTCAGGAATTGAGAACATCAGCCAAGTCTAGCCAGGATTGAAATTTAAAGCGCTTGTTTTCAGGCATGAAATTCTTTTTTTAGGCCATGAATTAGTGATGATTCTCAATCTTTAAAACACTTGTATTTTCCACTACATCAATTCAGAGAGAAATCCCTTAAGGTGTCTCACCACTCAATTGGTTGTCTCCGCAAATTCTCGGAGCTAATGCCCCCAGTGTCAGCTTTTGGGATGCGTAACCAGAACGACAACACGGAAGCCCCCTAAAAAAAGGCACAGGCTAACAGGGCGCAAGTTTTGAACAACCGCCGCCGTTGGCTGACCCGATCGCTGATCGCGTGCGCGCCTGTCTATGGCTCAATCAAGGGACTATCTGGCTGAACCCGAGGTTGGATTGAGACCAGATCGAGGCTGCTGAGTCCAAGCGTCAGCCCAAGGTTGACCCAAAATCGATACAGCCAAATGGATACGGCCAAATGGATACGATAGATGCGATGAGGGATCAAGTGCGATGAGGGATCGCGGATCGCGCCGATCCCGATCCTGGCAAGATTGTGCTGATTGCCGCTGATCACGTTGCCACTGAATCATGGCAAGATTCACCGGATCGCGACCCTGGATTACAAAACAGGGCGATCGGCAAATCCAAGCGCGTTATGGCTAAGGGAAGAATTTTGGGTTCTGGGCCAGAGCGTGGGAAACTAGGGCAGCGATCACCCGCTGCTGGCAAGGGCGCATCTGGAAGCAGGTAAACTGCGCCGGCCGAAAGCAGCAACGCATTTTGGTAGCCCTGTTGGAACGAATCCGCCGAGCCTCTGGGATGGTTTACAACACCCCCAATCGACCGTTACCAGTGCCTTTGACGCAACCGTTTCTGGTGTCCGCAAGAGTATTGTAACGCCCCGAGGGGCGGGGAATCTACCCGGAGAGTATTGAACCCATGTCGTTGTTTGATTGGTTTGCAAATCGTCGTAAGAGCGATCCGGCTGGACATTCAGGCCAAGAGCGAGAAATCGCCGATGGTCTCTGGACGAAGTGTGAAGCCTGCGGCGTTCTCGCCTACACGAAAGACCTTCAGGCAAATCAGATGGTTTGCCTGGATTGTGGGCATCATATGCGGGTCTATAGCGATGAGCGGATCCAGCAATTAATTGACCCGGGTACTTGGGTGGCGTTGGATCGGGATGTGCGCCCGGTGGATCCTCTGGGCTTTTTCGATCGCAAGTCCTACAGCGATCGAATTGTGGAGGCCCAAAGCAAGTCCGGCCTCATTGATGCGGTGCAAACGGGCTTGGGTGATTTGGAAGGCCAGCCGATCGCCCTAGGGGTGATGGACTTTCGGTTCATGGGCGGCAGTATGGGATCCGTGGTGGGCGAAAAGCTCACTCGGGCGATCGAGCGGGCCACCGCTGAACGCCGGGCCATGGTGATTGTCTGCGCATCCGGGGGGGCCCGAATGCAGGAAGGAATGCTGAGTTTGATGCAGATGGCCAAAATTTCCGGGGCCCTGGAGCAGCATCGCGAGGCCGGCTGTCTCTACATCCCCGTGCTGACCCATCCCACCACGGGCGGTGTGACGGCCAGTTTTGCCATGCTCGGCGACATCATCATCGCAGAACCCAAAGCATTGATCGGGTTTGCGGGTCGGCGGGTCATTGAACAAACCCTGCGCGAAAAGCTCCCGGATAATTTCCAAACGGCGGAATATTTGCAACAAAACGGGTTTGTGGATGCGATCGTGCCGCGAACCCAACTGAAGTCTACGTTGGCCCGCTTGGTTCGATTGCATCACGCTTCCCGACGGGCGGTGTCCACGGCTCCCACCAATGGGGCCCGGCTGCGGGATGAGGTGATGCTGGATGGTCAACGGGATGGGTTGCATGTGGAACATTCGATCGCCCCTGGCTCGATCGCGGCCCAGCCCTAAATCCTCTAACCGGCTATCCTCCAACCGGCTCGCAGTGATTCGGTTCACCCAATTCGATTCGCTCCAGCGGCCATCGCCAAGATTACGACCCGAGATTGCGGCCCGAGATTGCGGCCCGAGATTGCGATATGTTTCCGAACGATGGTTTCGGAATCCAGGCTCTACGGGGGATCACCCCGCCCCCGAAGCGAGACTAGGGCCATGGGCTGAAAGCCTTGACCCCCAACGGTTATTCAGCCCCCGATCTCGGAAAGTCATGCCCACTGATGCGGCTTGAGTTGATAACTTGCCATCTCCCGGAGCCTGAAAGGCGGGGGCTTTGCCCTCAATCCGGTAAGATTAAAATCAACTTTTGGCTACCGCATTTTTTCTCCAAAACATTTACCGTTTAGGGCTTTGCCGGCCAAAGGCAACCGTTATCATTACCCGGCGATCGCTGGGTGAGACTCGGACACTTTGAAAAGACACCGAAACCAACCCCGCTCCCGTCACTGGGCAGTGGAGAGGGCTTTGGGGTCAAACCACCGATCAACGCAGCCGTTTTAGCTGGCTGCCTAGATCGGGAATCCCCGTTGCTTTAGCATGGGGAGGATGTGAATTGTGGTTAGAGTGCCGCAGCGGGGGCGATCGCGCGATCCGAGCGACAATCTAGCCGGCTATAACATCGGCCTGACTTTGATCGAGATCAAGAGACTCAAGTCTAGAAAGAACTATGCTGAAAAAGGTTGTTTTGCTAGTTGTAGCGGTGGCGTTTTTTGCCTTCCAACTGGCCGTTAGCCCCGTAAGCGCGGCGGAAATGAAGCCGGAACTGCGCACGGTCAAGGTCAGCGAAAAGGGTGATACCGTCACCTTGACCCTGGAGCAAGTGGCTCTGGGCAAGAGACTGTTTAATGACACTTGTGCCCAGTGCCATGCGGGCGGTGTGACCAAGACCAGCCCCGATGTGGATCTGTCGCCTTCGTCCTTGGCGGGTGCCGTTCCTAGCCGCGATCACATCGCTGGCCTGGTGGACTACATGAAGAATCCGACCACCTACGACGGTGAAACGGAAATTTATGAACTGCACCCCAGCACCCGCAGTTCTGACATTTTCCCGGAGATGCGGAACCTGACCGATGAGGAATTGGAAGCGATCGCTGGTCATATTCTGAGCCAACCCAAGGTGATTGGTTCCCGCTGGGGCGCTGGTAAGACTCGTTATTCAACTTGATGGATGAGTGAATATGGAGGGCGATCGAGCAACAGGGTAGATGATGCCCGATAGCGATGCCCTCAGGGTTCTCTGGATGGTCGTTTGATTCAGTTGCCCCATTCAAGACTCATAATCGACTGCTTGCCCGGTTAACCGAAGGATGGTGGCCGGGTATTTGTTTGGGATGAATTGAGCCTGGGGATGAATTGGGCACTGGCATTAGTTGAGCATTGGACTGAATTAGGCTCTGGGATTCCTGAAGCGGCGGCCACCCCGCAATTTTGCAGGGTAGAATCGAAAGGTCTCTGGGCTAAGGTTCCATGGCCGCATGAGTTCCACTAGCTGTGCCGTTTGCCCCGCGTCATCATCATGTCTAAACGTCAGTCCGATCGATTTGCGCTGGGGATCCTGTTGGGGGCGGCAACCGGAGCCGTAGCAGGATTATTGTTGGCTCCCCGATCGGGTCGAGCCTCCCGCCAGCGCCTACAGCAATCTTTGCAAAACACCTTACAAAAAACGGTGAAGCAATCGGGCGATCGCCTGCCGGGAGCGTTGGAGGAGTTGGGGCAGGTGGTGCGCGACCAAGCAGCCATTTGGTCCGATCGCACTCGCGATCGCCTGGAAGGGGCGCTCGATCGACTGCGAGACGCGATCGCCAGCGGTGTGGCCGCCAGCCAAACGGTGGATCAAGAAGATGTCAGCTTGTCGGAAGAGGGCGACGCAATCCCAACCGGCTCAGCCCCAACTCCGAAGCCCCGCCAGTTGGCCTATAACCGTATGGCCGCCCCCATGACCCAAACGGGCGATCGCTAACGGCGCGCATTCCGTCCTCTGAACCCATGATCGATCCGTTATTTTGGCTGGGGCTATCGTTTTTGCTCGTCAGCGTTTGCTTGGCGATCGCCCTGGCCGCTGCCATTCCTGCCCTGCAAGAATTGGGGCGGGCCGCCCGCAGCGCCGAAAAGTTATTTGACACCCTCACGAGGGAATTGCCGCCCACCCTGGAAGCCATTCGCCTCACGGGTTTGGAAATTAGTGACCTGACGGATGACATGACCAATGGCGTGCAAAGCGCCGGTCAAGTGGTGCAGAAGGTGGACAGCAGCTTGGACACGGCCCGGCGGCAGGCCCGGCGAGTGGGAGCCACGGCCCGACGGGCGGCGGCAGGTCTTCAGGCCGCTTGGCAGGTGTTGGTGAAACCTGGTCGCGATCGCCGTCGAGATAACCGATTGGAAGGGCGCAGTGAACGGAATGAATTGCGGGGCGAACTGCGGGGTGACCTCAGGAACGATCGCAACGAACGGAGTGATCGCGATGAGCGAAACGACCCAAGAACTGAGGGGCTGAACCGACGAGCGGAACGGCCGGGACTACCGAGTGGATCCACTTGGCAACCGCCCGATCGCTATGCGGAGGCCTACCTAGAAGATGAGCTGGATGATGATCTTGATGATGATTTGGAAGATCTGGATGTCGAGGATCTGGATATCGAGGATCTGGATGAATTAGATCATCTGAGCCATCGAGCCAACTATGGAGATCAACAGGCGCTCCAAGATTTGCAAAATTTGCGAGGTCTGAACCATTCAGCAACCTCCGGTGAACTGGAGCAGCTAGGCAATGATCCCGATTCGGGCCGCGATCGAAACTCAGGTCAGGATCGCCACCCTGAAGCAAGCACTAACTCCGACCCTGAATCTGGAGATGGAACCCTGGTTGAGCGATCGAAATGAGCTGTCGAGATGAGCCTTGATTTGCAGGACTGGCCCCTAAAACTCACCCCCTTAAAACTGACGGATTTACCCGAGACGGCTTATCTGGTGGGTGGAGCCGTGCGGGATGCCCTTTTGGGGCGGCAACGCGACGCGGTGGATTTGGATGTGGTGCTGGCGGCGGGGGCGATCGAGCTGGCCCGATCGATTGCTGGGCGCTACGATGCAGGGTTTGTGGTGTTGGATCGAGAACGCCAGATTGCGCGGGTGGTTTTTGCGCAGGGAACGCTGGATGTGGCGGCCCAAGTGGGCGACTCGATCGAGGCGGATCTGCGACGGCGGGACTTCACGGTGAATGCGATCGCCTATCAACCCCATCGTCAGGAGTGGGTGGATCCCCTCGAAGGCCGGCGAGACTTAGCCGATCGATCCCTGCGGATGGTATCCGTGGAAAACCTGCGGGAGGATCCCCTGCGCTTGTTGCGGGCCTATCGAATCAGCGCCCAATTGAACCTTCAAATGGAGCCGACCACGGCCCAGGCGATCGCCCAACAGGTACCGAACTTGCGGCTTGTGGCCGCCGAACGAGTGCGAGCTGAGTTGGACTATTTGTTGGAAACACCCCGGGGCGATCGGGCACTGATGGCGGCCAGCGAAATTCAGCTTTTGCGCGATTGGCTGCCCCCTTGGCAAGGAAAGCATGGGGTAACGCTCCCGGCCCTATCCAAGGCGATCGAGCAATTACAAAACCTTTGGCCCGATGCGCCCCTTAACTGTCCCCTGCCCAATGGGCGATCGCCCTTGGCGGCGGCCCGGCTGGCCTGTTTGTTGGGGTCAGATTTGATGATCGCCCAACGGGCCCTGGAGCAACTCAAAACCAGCCGGGTTGATCAGCGCATTCTGCTGGCAATTCTGGGGGCCAAGGCTAGCCTGCCGGCCGATCGCCAATCGCCTCTCGATCGCGCGGCTCAGTACCAATTTTGCAAGGCGGCTGGGGAAGGATTTTTGGCGGCCGTGCTCCTGGCTTTGGCAGAAGGAACGGCCCCGATCGCCCTGGCCGAGGCGATTGGCCGTTGGCAAGATGCCACCGATCCGGTCGCCCACCCCAGCCCACCGCTCACGGGTCACGAGTTGATGACGGAATTTGGCTTGCCCCGGGGGCCGATCGTCGGTCAACTGTTGGCGGCCCTGGAGCGGGCCCAGGCTATTGGACAAATTCAGGGTTCCGAAAGCGCTCGGCAGTTTGCCCAAAGCTGGCTCCAATCAGCCCAATCCTTCCCGACATAGCCAACCTTTGCGGGCCAACCTTTGCGGGTCGATCGCGAAAGGCAATCTCAAGGCGATCGAGATGCGCTATGCTAGGTGGGCTGAACGGGAAATGGAACATGGCAAAGCGCCGTAACCTCAAAAAAGAAAAAGCACAGCGTAACTTGGCTTACGCACGTAAATTCCGCAAGCGCTCCAACAGTGGACGGATGCACCGCTCTCGTCGCCCGTCTGCATCGGCCGAAGCGGAAACCAATGAAGAGGAAACGACCACCGACGTTCAAGACGGTGCAGCGGTCTAACCCAACCCAAGTCTCTCTTCTGTGGCCGAAGCGGCCTGTGGCTAAAAACGTTTTGGGTTTCCTTGCTCCGTCGTGGATCCAATTTTCCATTAACCTCTGGGTTGTGCCATGGATTGGGTCTAACCCACGACCGGGGCCAGAAGCACCCGATCGCGGCTTTGAGGAAGCGCAGCAGTTTTATTAACTGTTGCGCTTCTCTGTTTTTGCCATTTGTTTTTGCCATTTGTTTTGAGCATTTATTTTGAGGATCAGTTCCCTTGACCAAGGGCAACAGCCGAGACAGGCCTTGCAGAGTTGGGAAATTGGACGACGGCCCCTAGAGGCCTCCCTCAAGACCTCGTTAAAGATTTTTGTTAAAGATTTTTGTCAAAGATTTTTAGAGATTTTTCAGAAAATCCTCCATTTCTTGGGCCTCGGTGACCATTCCCAAGGTTTGGAAGTGATCGATCGCCCGTTCGGCCCAATTACGCGACTCCTTGCGCAATCGCCCGGCCAAGGCCGCGCGGGCCAAATGCTTGCAGCAATAGGCACAACACCGCTGATCAACAATCACTGCCGCCAACCGGTAGCTGGCTTCCAACTCCCGCAAAGCTCGGGAATATTGCCCCTGCGCCATCCGCACCTGCCCGATCGAGGACTGAATGTAGGCCGTTCCCCGTTGCCAACCCAAGGCCTGTGCTTTTTTCAGGGCTGTCGTATAAAGTCGCAAGGCTTCGGCGGAGTTCTGTGCCTGCTGGGCCACATCGCCTTCGTAGTAAAGACTCTGGCACTCCAAGCGCAACCGGTGCTCGGCGTTGAGCTGGGGATTGTGAATGAGCTGCTCAACACGGTGTTTCCACCGATCGCCATGGTCGATCGATCCCTGTTCATAGGCCAGGCGCAGTTGGTTAATGGCTAAATCCGACTGCAAATCTAGATCCAGGTGATCCCGCAATTGCCAAACGGCCTCAAAATCCGCGCAAGCCTGGCGAAGGGATTGGGAGTCATTGCGGAGGGCATAGGTCCAACCGCGATCGAACAAAAAGCGTGCCTCCAAGGCCGAGTTCTGTTGCTGGCGAGCCAGTTGGATGGCTTTGGCATCGCGGGCAATCCGCTCCGACCAATGGCCGCGAAAGTGGCTGTAGCCCCTGAGGGGTTGAAAAACCTGCCAAAACGACTCCAATCGCCCGGCCGCCAAACACCAATCCAAAACCTGATTCAGGGTGTCCCAATGGAGATCGATCGCCTGGTGATCGGTTAACCACTCCAGGCGATCGCCCTGGCCATGTTGCTGCACGTAGTCGATCGCCCATTGCAACCATCGCTCACGCATGGCCATTTCTTGAGTTGGGGCCAGGCGATCGACCCCCACCGTGGCCACATAACGCCGAACCAAGGACGACAGACCATAGCGCCCGTCACAATGGAGGGTCACCATGGACTGCTCAGCCAGCTTGGCCAAATGGGCCCAAGTGGCATGGGCTTCTGGATCCACTCCGGCCACTTGGGCTAACAACACCGGTTGCACGGGAACCGCAAACCAACTGAGGGCCAACAGAAATTGCCCCGCCAACTGCCCACCCAAAGCCTCCAGGGTGTTGGCACAGTAAAACTGTGTCACCCAGTGATCCGGCTGTTCCAGTTGGGCAATGACCCAGGCGATTGGTTGGCCCGCCGCCAATTGCCCCAACCCCCAAGCGATCGGCCCCGGCAGGGAACCCGCCGCCGCCACCAAGCGCCGATATTGCCCCAGAGACCAAGGCCAACCCGTTTCCGGAACCCGCTGCATGATCCACCGCAAGGCCGCCTCTGGCTCCAGGGGATCTAGGTGGAGCGATCGGGCGATCGGCAACCGATAGCGACAGGTGAACAACACCTTGACCGTGGCCGGCAATTCATACAAAAACGCCAACGTGGCCTGCGGATCCGTCATTTCCTCAAAACTATCCAAAATCAACAACATGGGTTGTTGAGCCATCAAAGTCCAAGCCTGTCGCATTCGATCGGGCAGCGGGCGATCGTTCCATTCATTTGTCACCCGATCAGAATCGGATGTGAGATTTTGCAAAATTTCCGATAATAGCTGCTCTAGGGTTTGTTGCGATCGACATCCTGGCAGCAACCCCATCCCCGTTAAGTAATGGGTTTTAGCGGAAGTGAACAAGACCCACTGAAAAGGGCAAGAGTTTTGTTGAATTAAATAATGAACACTCGCTAAAGCCAGGGCCGTCTTACCGGTTCCGCCAGCGCCTTCAATCACCCAAAATCGCTCTTCTTGATTCCGTTGCAGCCAGTGAATCAGGTGTTCCCACTCCCGATCGCGGCCCTCCAAAATCGCACTATCCTGAGCTGGTAAATAAACCTTCAAGTTTTGATACTCCGCAATCGGAACGGAGGAAATTCGATAGGGACGTTCTGCTAACATTGCCAAAGCTCGGCGATGACAAAAACGTCCTTCCCAATTTAATAATGCTTTAAGATAAGTGTAAAGCTTATTTGTGAGTTCTGTTCGGAGAGCATCGGTGTTAATTTCAAGCACTGTTGCCAAGGCTTTAATGCTCATTCCTGTGAGAAATCCGCGCAAATAGAGGCGTTCAGTGCGGCTGAGTTGCGATCGCCGAGGATCACCAGCGGTGGGAAACTCCGGACAGGGTTGCCCCTGCTTTGCCCACAGCAGCCGGGCCTTGACTCGGCCCAAGTCGCGATAGAGACCTTCGAGATTCCATTCGCACCCCACCTCCTGAAACAACGTGCTTTTGCTATCCATCGCTTGCTGGTCACCCTCCTTCGGGAAAGGCTCGATTAGCCAAAGTTCGTGGCCGAGATTCAGGTCAGTTTCATCGAATCGAATTGATCAAAGATTTGAGATTTACCTAAGATTTTAGAGTTTTACCTAAGATTTTGGCTTTGGCTCTTACAAAACGGATCGAGATATTCTGATTTTCAAGCTGATTTCGCCACCGATTCCGCGCCGATCGCGTGGGGGAAACTGATTGCTCAGCCCTCGTGAATTTCTGTTAGTTCAGAGGACTCGTTCAACCAATTCGTTCAACGGACAGACCTAGGGTCGATCGACCCTGGATCTGGGCCAAAAGCCGCGAGCAATTCATCTGGGTTCTGGGCCAAAGCCCGCTGTCATGGGCCGCAGCCGGATCCAAGCCAATGGGCTGCTGATGGTTTTTGGGCTAAATCAACAACAATTCCAGGTCTTGGAGCTTGCATAAAAATTTCCAAGCAAGGCGATGTTAATGCAGTTGATGTTGGGTTTAGGGCTTGAGTAATTGCGCCCTAGCTGCTTGCTCTGTGTTGCTGAATTCTTGAAACTTTGGTCGAGAATGCCCCATGATCCTTCCCTCTCCGGTGTTGTCTCAGGATCGGAAAACGGCTTGGCCCGACGGAACCCTAATTCACGATCGCTACAGCATCCTGCGGGGGCTGAATGCCGCCGCCGCGCGATTGCCCCAAGTCGGTCAGGTGCAAGTGTTCGAGGTGGTGGACTTGGAAGACGACGATCGGCCCAAGGTTTTGAAACTGTTGATTCGTCAACAATCAACCCGGCTCGATCGGCTTTATCGGGAAGCGGAAGTGCTGATGCGCGGCCCCCAGCATCCCCAAATCCCCAAGGCGGCGGTGGATGGCTTCTTTTGCTGGCGACCGATCGACAGCCGCTGGCCCTTTCAGGGGCTGGTGATGGAGGCGATCGCGGGGGAATCCCTAGAGGCTTATCTCGATCGACAGGGGGCGATCGACCCCATGGCAGCGATTCGCTGGTGGGTGCAACTCAGCAGCCTGCTTCACAACCTGCACCAAGCCGGCTGGATCCATGGGGACGTGAAGCCCGCCAATCTGATTCGGCGACCCCAGGGGGATTTGGCCCTGGTGGATTTTGATGCGGCAATGCTGGTGGGTGAGCGGGCGGCGGCCTGTGGCTCCGCTGGCTACATTGCCCCAGAGCAGCGGCAAGGGCAGCCCATTGGCCCCGCCAGCGATTGGTTTAGCCTGGGCCGCACGATCGTGCATTGGCTCACGGGGCAGCATCCCTTAGATTTGATTGCCCAAAGTGTTGACTCTGACTTTGACTGGCGCTGGGCTGTGCCGGGGTTGCCGGACTCGATCGCCGATGCGATCGACACCCTGATGGCTCCCAACCCGAGCGATCGCCGAATCATGCCAGCGGGAACCACCGCCACGTCCTTGCTTCCCCTGGCTCAGCGCCTGGCGCGGCCGCCCGTTGTCGCCACGCCCCCTAGGCAGTTCCCGGAATTCCCGAGGGCTGCCTAGGGAATCCCTGGGAATCCCAGCAACCTAGGAATTTCTAGGGGTTTCTAGGGATTTTCTAGTGTTCCTACACACCACAATCTCTCTGTTCAATTCGGCGGTGGACTGTGCTCCACGAGCCGGATTTTTTTGTGGCAAATCTTGGTGGCAAATCTTGGTGGCAAATCTTAGTTGCCAATCAACGCGGCACATTAGCGCGGCAAATCAGCGCGGCACTAGGGGCGATCGCTCCGGTACGGAATGCCAAGGGCGCGGGACTCCATACAACGCCACCGTTCCCTGGCCGTTCCAGCGCTCCCCATTCGGCAGGGTAGCCCGCCGAAAATCCGCTTGCTCCAATTGAGCATCGTGCAAAACGGCCCGGGTGAGATTGCTGGCAAACAAAATGGCTTGGGTCAAATCTGCCCGACTCAAATCCGCGTCAATTAGCGCGGCCCGACTTAAATCGGTGCGGATCAGATTGGCTCGGCGGAGGTTAGCCCGACTCAGATCCACCTCTGACAAATCAAAATGGCTCAGATCGGCGGTGGCCAAGTTACTTTGGGGCGCAATTAACCACAGGCCAGCCCCGATCGGGTCAAAGTCCTGGGGCCAGCAGGTGGCCTCGTCCATCAATGCCCCATGAAAACTAGCCCCTTGGAGTTGGGCGTGGCTCAGGTCGGTTCCGCGCAGATCTGCCCGATCGAGATAGGCCTCCTGTAACTGGGCTTGGGCTAAATTCCAACCCCGCAAGTCCGCTTGGCTGAGGTTGCTGGCCGCGGCTTTCAGGTGGGAACCCAGGACGATCGCCCCCTGTTGCAACCAGTCGATCGCCCCTTGGGTACGGGCATCCACGCGGGCCTGTCGCCAGTCCACCCCATCCACCCAAGTCCACCGCAAATCCGCCCCACAAAGATCCGCCCCGTTTAAGCTGGCTCCTCGCAGATCTGCACCCCGTAAATCAGCTTCGCGCAAATCCGCCCGCCGCAGGTAAGTGCCCCGTAAGTCGGCTTCGCGCAAATCCGCCCGCCGCAGGTTCACCCCCGACAGATAGGCCGAAGACCAATTGACCGCCCGAGCCACAACCTCACGAAAGCGGGCCCCGGAAAAATCCGCCCCGCTTAAGCGTAGTTCCGACAAATTGGCTCGATCAAAATTCCACTTGCCCTGGTGATATTGCTCAATCCACTCAGCCGCCTGACTCTGTTTCATGGAGATCACCGATCGCGCCGTTGGCTACCAACTGTTGATAGTCTTCGGCCGTTAGTCCTTCGTTATTGCCCAAGACCGCACCCGTGACGATCGCCCGATGAAAATTCACCCGACTCAAGTTGGCCCCGCTCAGGTTAGCCCCACTCAGGTTAGCCCCGCTCAGGTTGGCCAGGGCCAAGCTGGCCTTGTGCAGATCTGCTTTGGTTAAATTGACATCGCTCAAGAGGGCCCCGGACAAATCTGCCCCGGCCAAGCGTGCTTCCGCCAAATCGGCCCCGCTCAAGTCCGCATCACAAAGCTGGGAACCCCGTAGGTTCACCCGTTGCAGATTGGCCCCGCTCAGGTCACACCCCTCCAGTCGCACCCCCAGCAGTTGTCTGCCGGTTAAGTCTTGTTGGGGATTCAGTTGGGCCAGGGTCAACAAGTCGAGGAAGCTGGCTTGCGGATTGGCCCAAATGGCCGCGATCGCCCCGGCCCAGGGCCCGTCAATGGCTCCACCCGATCGCGCCAGGAGGCAATCCAACACTGCTCGCTGCTCCGGCGACAGGGGGTGACGCTCCGCCAGGTTCAACGCTTGGGTAATTTGTTCGATCGCCGCATCCAAATCCACGCGCGATCGATCCGCACCCGCCTGTTCCGCAGGGGCCCCTGCATCCTGAAAAACCGTCACAATTCAATCTCCTTCAATTGCCGTTTGCACAACGGCTGCTGCACATGATCACTACCCAGTTTTTAGGGTAACCCGAAGGGAACCGGCGGCCGGCTGAATGCAAAGAGAGTTCAACATTCTCACGATCCGCATCGCGGCGGCACGAGGGTTCATCAGAAGGTTAATCAACCGTTCAGGTCGGTAACCAGGTTTGCACCACACGCCCCGTAATTTTGTGGCCCAGCCATGGGCTGTTCTGGGCCAGGGACTGCAATTGGGCCGGCTCCACTGTCCAGGTGGCGGCAGGATCAAACCGAATCAGGGGCTGGGCCTGACCGGGGCCGATCGCTTGGGGCGTTTGGCCCAGCAACTCGGCGGGCCGCTGACTGAGCGATCGCCACAGTTCCAGCGCCGTCAATTCCCCGGTCATCACCAACCCTGACCAGAGCAAGGGCAAGGCCAACTCCAGCCCGATCGCCCCTTGGGGTGCTTCGGCAAAGGCGACGGTTTTTTCTTCGTAGGTGTAGGGAGCATGATCCACCGCGATCGCGTCAATCGCTCCGGTTTTGAGGGCAGCGATCAGGGCTTGGCGATCGGCGGGATTGCCCAAGGGAGCAGGCAGATGCAGGCTGGGATCGTAGGGCAAAGGGGGGCGATCGCTACCCGGCAGCGGTCGCCGGCCGTCAATGTGGCTGGTGTCGCAGAGCAATTGCAACCATGACAAGCTGGCCGTGAGGGGCAACCCATCGGCCTTGCCTTGGGCCACGAGGGCTGCGGCGCGATCGGTGGCTAAACGCATCACATGCAGGCGGGCGGGGCGATCACGTAGCAATTCCAAGAGGGTGGCTAGGGCGCTGCTTTCGGCCGCCGCCGACACCCCCACCAGCCCCAACCGCAACGCCTCAACCCCTTCCAGCACCGGGCCGCGACTGGCCGAGGCCCTGTGACCCATCACCATTAACGGCAACCCCAAGGGCCCTGCATAATCCAGCAAGCGTTCCATTAAGACCCAATCCCGGATCGATCGGCCGTCGGTGAAGCCCACAATGCCAGCGGTGGCTAACTCTGCCAACTCGCTCATTTGCTCCCCTTGGGTTCCTTGGGTCAAGGCTCCCCAAAGGTGTAGGCGGGGGCTTGGCTCCGGCAAGGCCGCCCAGCGATCGCGCAGGTTTTGCACCATGGCGGGCTGATCGATCACCGGTTGCGTGTTGGGCAACAGGGCGAGAGTGGTGAACCCACCGGCCAGGGCGGCGGCGGCCAAGCTGGCGAGGGTTTCTCGGGACTCATAACCCGGTTCGCCCGATCGGGAATAGCAATCCACCAGGCCCGGAGCCAAAATTTGCCCCGCCGCCTCAATCACTCGGGTTCCCTCCGGCAGAGCTTGGGGATCCGGGTCGATCGCCCGCACTTGCCCCTGATCCAACAGAACCGTGGCCCGGCGATCAACCTGGGCCACCGGGTCAATCAGGCGAATTTCCCGTAGCAGTTCGATCGCCATCTACAGCGCCCCAGCGGCCGTTTTGTCCAAAATGGTGCCGGATAGGTGATGGGTAATATTCATCGCCTGCAACACCGGCAAACTATCGGGCCCGTCGGGATAGCAAATTGCCGTTACCCCACCGTTCCCTTGCTTAAAGCGCCAAATGCTGTCGGGGCCAAGACCCGTGAGCTGACAGAGCAGGGCTTTATTCACGGCATCATGGGCCACCACCAAACCGGTCAAGGGGCGATCGGCTGGCGTTGCCACTTCACCCGCCTGAGCCAACACGGCCGCCCAGGCCTGCTCAGCGCGATCGAACACCTGTTGCAAATTCTCACCCTCCGGCATTTGCACCGTTTCCGGGTGCGTTTGCCACTGTTTCAGCAAGCCCGGATATTCCGCCTCAATTTCCGATTCATACTTGCCTTCCCACAGACCATGGCCAATCTCCTTGAGGGTATCCAGCAAGCCCAATTCCAGCCCCGGGTGATGCGCCAAAATTGCCTCCGCCGTGGCCTTGGGGCGAGCCATGGGGCTGCTGAAGGCAAAGTCGATCGCCACATCCTTCAGGAAATTGCCCGCTTTGGCCGCTTGACCGTGACCCGTTTCATTCAAGGGCACATCGATTTGACCCTGAAACCGCCCCTGACGGTTCCATTCCGTTTCCCCGTGGCGCACCAACAGCAACTGCGGCCCCCGATCGCCCCCACCGGGCTTGGGCACGGCGGAACCCCCCAAGGCTCCCAAATGCGCCGTCAGGTTCATCGATTCCAGTTGCACCGCATCCCCTAGTCCACCGGCAAAGTTCAGCACGCTGATTCCGCAGTTCGATTGCAGCAGGCAGTGGTAGCGATCGGGGCCAATTCCCAACGCCGTGCTCAGCAAGCAACGGTTAATGCCGTTATGGCCCACCAAAACCACCGTTTGTCCCTGATGGCGGCTCAAAATCTCTTCCCAAAAGGCCTTAGCCTGCTCTCGCAGGGACAGCACCGGGAAATGTGTCCCACTGGCCAGTGCCATGCTGAATTCGTGGGGCTGGTGTTTCCATTGGTCATAGGCTTCAGGAAACTGAGCCTTCACGTCACTCACGGCCATCCCTTCCCAGAGGGGCAAATCCACCTCTCGCAACAGTTCGTTGGTGGTCAAGGGCGGCACGGGCTGTAGTTGCTGACAGATGGTTTCGGCCGTTTGGCGCGCACGCTGAAGGGGGCTGCAATAGAAGGCATCGATCGCCAAACCTTGCAGGGCGATCGCCACCTGGGTAGCCTGGTTACGCCCCAAGTCAGTCAGCACCGACTGATCGCAGCGCCCTTGAATGATCCGGCGGGTGTTGAAGTTACTTTGTCCGTGGCGGATGAGGATAACGCGCGTAGCCAAGGGGCTGTCTCCTAAAGTGGGGGTCAGGGGGGGAGCGGGGCAACAGGACTATTGCCGGGCTGAGGGCTTGTCAGAGCGAAGGTGCGGCGGTTTGGCGATCGAACAGGGCCTTGCTTCGGGGATTGAAGGCGGGCCCATGGCAGACAACCGGCGCTCAGCCAGGATGCATTCTACCGCTCTGGGGTGAATCAACAGTTCTTCTGATCGGATCTTCTGATTGAAGATTTCCATGGAAAAACAACCGCCACCCAAGGAAGCGGTTGCAACCCAAGCACACCGAGGCCCGATCGAGCCGGAAACTGCTACACCACCAAGGCGCAACCGATCAGCCTATTGCGCTAACACATCCGGTGCGGTGGTTTCACCAAGGCCCGATCGCCGCTGGGTGGGTGGGTTAGGGCTGGCGCTGGGCGTGGGTTGCTGGGTGGGTTGCTGGGTGGGTTGTTGGGTGGGTTGAGTCGCCGCTGGCGGATTGGTGGCCTCAGAAGTGGGGGTCGATCGGCTCTGGGGCGTGGGGGTAGGGGTTTGAGCCGGTACGGTGCGCGGAGCAGGGGTCACCGGCTCAGGCGATCGCGGCTCAGTCGCTTGGTTCAAGGCCGTGCGCACGGCTTCGATCGGCTGGGCCTCCTTGAGTCGGCCCCCTTCCCACAGCCCCGCCAACTGTTGCCCATTGGCATAGCTATAGATGCCGCGACCGTGGAAAGCATTGTTGCGAAATTCCCCTTCGTAGCGATCACCATTGGCGGTGCGGTAATTGCCGCGGCCGTTGAACTGTCCCGCCATAAAGTCTCCTTCATAGCGATCGCCCGCAGGCGACACATAAAGCCCCCGCCCTTGCAGCTTGCCGTTCACCACCTGGCCTTCATAAACCCCACCCGCCGCATAGGCATAGCGGCCGCGCCCCGTGCGCTGACCCGCCACAAAGTCTCCCTCGTAGCGATCGCCATTGGCCGCCAAGCAGTTGCCTGGGCCCGTGAAGATGGCCGCCTTGGCTAATTCCTCGCAGGACGCGGTGGCGGAATTGGTGGATAGGCGCACTTCTTCCGATCGCGCCGCTGGACTAATCCCGATCGTGCCAACACAGGCACTCAGAACCATCGGAAGCACAACACCCCGACCCCATGGCCAAGGCAAACAAGTTGAGTTGGATCGCATAAGGTTTAGATGAGTAGCTATTGCAATCGTTCTGAGCAACCGCCCCTAGGGAGCGTGGCGAGCGACGTAGCTAAGTCTTTTGTAGCTGGCTGATCGCAATCCTGACGCATTTTCTATTAAATCGTTATCTTAAATCGAGTCTGCCTAGGCTGTCTGTGATCTCTGTGATCAAATAATCACCTTGGTTGATTTTCTTGTGAGAATCAACCTATTCCAGCACATGATTTACCTTGATTTTTCACCCTAATTTTTGAATGATCCAAGTTTTGTTAACTTCATCATGATCACCACACCAGTCAGTGGTGCATTTGCAGGCTGGTTTCAGAATCCGCTCCCTCGTCTCCGCTTGGGCCATGGAGACGAGGTTTGAAGCCTCGATCGGACGCTGACCTTTCCGACCTTCAATTTTGGAAATGATGATGAAGCGATTACAAACTCCCAAAGCAGTCAATCCTTAAGTCGTTCAAGGCCAATTGCAGATCAAGAACAGATCAAAAAACAAAATCGACAGAAAATCAGTCGAAAAACCCTTCAAAATCGATCTAAGACTCCCATCAGGGACGAGGGAGATTGGCTTGAAACCTTGATTAGTTCCCTCAGCTTTGCTCATAGACATAGAGCATAACCGATGGAATAGCTGATGGATTAGCTGGGAGAATGGGCGGGAATAATGACTAGGGACAGGGTTGTGGCGATGCATTAGCGCAGATCCCGCTTGTTGGGGGCATCGTTAGCTTGGGGGGCATCGTTAGCTTGGGGGGCAATGGCTGCGGATGGCTTCCCTCCCGCGATCACCCTTGGGGTCTGAAATGCTGAAAATGCCGCCCAATTAGTCCCGAGCAGGGTACATCAGCATCGATCGAAGTAAGCAGTATGTGCGCTGGTTGATTGACCACCTCAGGGCCAGGCCCTGGCCGGGTCGGGTGATCATCCCCAGTCCGCAACACTTGAGGCGATTTCCCTGGGATCTGCGCCGTGGCTCATCCCTGTAGCCTGGGTCTGCCCACAGCCGTTTTATGCAATTCAGTATCGTCATCGCTACCTATAACCGCCGTCGGCTGCTCGATCGGGCGATCGCCTCTGCCTTGGGGCAAAGCTATCCCTGTGAAGTCGTGGTGGTGGACGACTGTTCCCGGGACGATACCCCCGAATGGGTGGCTCAGTTGCAACTCAGCCTCCCGATCGAGCGACGCGCCCAATTGGTCTATTGGCGCAACAGCATCAATCAGGGCCATTCAGCCAGCGTGAACCGAGGTGTGGAGCTGGCCAAGGGCGACTGGGTGAAGTTGCTGGATGATGATGATTATCTTGATCCCAATTGCATTGCTGAGTTTGTGCGGGCAATTCGCATTCACGATCAGCGCTGTGGCAAAGGTTTACGTCCACCCGCGGCCCTGTGCTCCTGCCAGGCCTTGCAGGTGGACTTACAGGGCAATGAAATGGGGCACACCCCTCGCACGGGGCCAGGTTTAGCCTATTTCATTCCCCAAGAGGATATTCACTACGGCATGTTGGTGGAGATGGTGCCGTTTGGTACGCCGGTACAAGTGGCCTTTCGTCGATCGGCCTTTCTGCAAGCCCGGGGCTGGGACTCTCAGTTTGATACCAATTTTGATGATATTGATGCTTGGATTCGCATTGCTGAATATGGCGATGCCATTTTTTTAAATCAGTGCTTGGCCTATCGCACCGTTTGGGACGGAGCCTATAACCGGCAATTTTCGTTCGATCGCCGGTTTGACACCAATTGGTCCATTAAACAAAAAATTCACGGGCTGGTAAACGAACGGTTTCAGCAACAATTACCCGAAAGCCAGGCGGTTCAGTCCTATCTGCGCCTGCATTGGGGATTGGTTGCCCTTAAGCATTACCAATGGTTCAAGGCCTTCTCGATCGCTGCTCCCAGTTTGCTATCGGCTCGGGGATGGGGCCTGATGTTGCGGACTCGGCTGAATCGTATTTTCCACGCCCTGACCTGGACCTATCGAGACACCCAACGCTATCTGAAGCGCCGCCTTCAGGCCTGGATTCGGGCCCAATCGCCCCAATCGCTGCTGCGGGGTGGGTGGTTCAAACTGCGCTGGCAACAGATGCGTTTTCGGTTGCAGTTGGCGCGGCAACTGTGGCAGCAGGGGTTCCCCTTAGCGGCTCTGTTTGTGGTGAAAACGGTGGTGATGCGTTGGGCGATCGCCCTGTGGCTCGATCCTTTGGTGCGTTGGGCCCAACGATCGCCCCGGCGACGGGCTTGGCTGCTGCGCCGTGCGGCCCGACTGTGGCGTTGGCTCGATCGGGACTTAAATTTTCTGAACCATTTAGATCATCCCCAGCGCCGAAACAGTCCCCATCACTCCAGTGCGCCCCGTCATCCCAATTACCCTCGCCCCCTCAGCGATCGGATCAGGAATCGTCTCGATCGCCTGAATCGCCTGAGTCGCCTGAATCGCTTAAGTCGCCTGAGCTATTTACCAACCAGCAATCCTTTGCTCGCGCTGCCCGCTGCCCCAATCTCCAGCCCACCACAACCGCAACCACAACCACAACCGCCCAAACCACCCATGACCCCAAGGTTGCGCCAATGGATCGATCGACTACGGTTCGTGCAAGCTCGCCAATTGTGGCATCAGGGGCGTTGGCTGAAATCTTTGGCGCTGTCGATGCCGCTGCTGTTTTCCCCTGCCATTTGGGGGCTGATGTGGCAACGGGGCGGGCGGGCAATGCGCCGGCCGAAGGTTCGGCGGTTTGTGCTGCTGGATTTGCCAGCGACTCCGGGCGATCGGCCTCATCCTCACCCCTGAATCAGGATGCGATCGGGGTGACAGCAAGGGCGAACTGGAGTGAAACCAGAATGAACCCAGAACAAAGCCAGGATGAAACCAGGATGCGATCAAGATGAATCGCTCCGCAATGGGAGTGGATTCTTGGGCTACCAACCGCTTAGGGGCGCGGCTGTGTTGATCGCTGCCAGTGATAGCATGAGCAGGGGCCAGGGCCGGAGAACGATCGAGTGCGATCGCCCGTCCAACCCAATGTTTCTGAACCTATCGTGATTTTGACTGCGCGCAGACCGCGCGACTAACACCTATGTCGCAAAACAAAGGATTTGGCTTCGGCTTGGGCAAAATGAAGGAAATTGCCCAAGCGATCCAAAAAGCCCAGCAAGTGCAAGAAGATGCTAAAAAGCTGCAAGAAGAGCTGGAAAAAACCGAAATTGAAGGTCAAGCGGGCAACGGCTTGGTGAAGGTGGTGATGAGCGGCAACCAAGAACCCCTCCGCGTAGAAATTTCCGCAGAAGCCTTGGGCGAAGGGGCTGAAGTTTTGTCGGATCTGGTTTTTGCGGCCATGAAAAACGCCTACACCGCTTCCACAGAAACCATGCGGCAACGAATGGAAGCCCTGACCGCTAATCTTCAGCTACCGGGCATGTAGTCCCTACAGATCTGCGATCAATTCCTCAGCCCCTGAGCCTGCTGTTCCGACATCGCAGAAGGCTAGGGGCTTCGGCCCCTGGCCTGCGGTGAGTGAGACACATCGAATTCAGTTGCCTTCTTTGGCACTTTGCTAGACTCTGCGACATCTGTGCCCTATGCCTGTCAAACTGCTATTTGTCTGTTTGGGCAATATTTGCCGATCGCCCGCTGCCGAAAATTTGATGAATCATCTCATTGCACAGCGCGGCTTGCAGGGGCAAATTGAGTGTGATTCGGCGGGCACAGGAGCCTATCACGTGGGCGAGCCACCCGATCGGCGCATGAGCGCGGCGGCGGCGAATCACCCAGGCATCAAACTGCAAGGGCGGGCGCGACAATTTTCTTCCGTTGATTTTGCGGATTTTGACCTGATTTTGGCGATGGATCGGGATAACTATTGGGGCATTTTGGCGCGCGATCCCGATCGCAAATATCGCGACAAGGTGAAAATGATGTGCGATTTTTGTCGCCACCATGACCTCAAGGAAGTGCCTGATCCTTACTATGGCGGCCCCGAAGGATTTCAACAGGTTATTGATTTGTTGCTTGATGCCTGTGAAGGACTGTTGGAAACCCTAATTCAGGAAGGCAAGGTTACACCTCCTTAGGATTAGGAAACTGCCGGGTTAACCACAGGATTAAACAACTGTTCACCAACTTCAGAATTAGACCATTCAGCATTCAACCATTTAGCATTTAGCCATCAAACTCGATCGCCCCAGGCCAATAGTCCCATAACACCAGGGCTTGGCCCTGAAACTGCGTGGGTTCTCCGAGGGTAATGAATTCGTTGGGTAATTCATGGGGTAACCCGCTGGTTGATTGACGCATCAACTCATGGGGTAACTTAAGGTTCAATTGAGGGTTCGATCGCTCCGTTAATCCTGTGATTGGCCGAATCACTGATCCCTCAACCCCAGCTACTGTTCCCCGAGGCGATCGCCCCACCAACGCCACATCAAACCGCCGAGCTAAATGGGCCCACTGGGGATGTTGAATGAAAAACAACTCCGCCGCTCGTAAGAGTTTCAGTTGCTTGGCGGGGGTGATGGCTAACGCGCCGTTGCGATCCCAATTTCCAGGACTGCGGGTTTTCACCTCCACAAAGGCCAATTCCTGGCCCGATCGCGCCACCAAGTCCAACTCACCGGCCCGACAGCGCCATCGCCGCGCCTCGATCGTCCAACCCTCTTGCATCAACCAAGCGGCCACAAATGCTTCACCCAATTCGCCTAATTGGGCCGCAGTTGATCGGCGATCGGAACCTTTGGAATGGGGGGTCATAGGCTGATGTCCTAGCGGCCCTCGCCCGTATCGAGCATTACGCCCAGAGCCAAGGCAATCCGGCGATCGAGATAGCGGTTGAGATCCGCACTCATATCCAAAACGTAGCGATCGAGCAAGGTGAATTTGCGGTTAAATTCTCCAATTTGCCGCTCTCGATTGGCTTCACAAATAATAAAGTTAGTGCGCAACAATCCAAACATTGGCCCCAGCAAGCGCCGAAGCAATGCAAGGGCAATTGAATCTTCATAGGCTATGCAAAGCAGTGAGCCATCGGGGCGATAGCAATGCCACCGTTTGCGAAATAGATCGTAGAGATAGTTCTTGCGAAATCGAGCTAAATCTCCTTTCAAATCGCGCACGGTGAAAGTGGCCGTGAACCATTCAAATTTTTTCTCTTGAATGATTTTAATCAGTGGTTCCTGTTTGCTGGCATCTCGATAGATGGTGATATGACGCTTGGGTGAAATCAGCACAATCACCGCCAAAACTGCGATGCAAATAACGATCGTTCCCATCAAAAACACGGGCCATTGCAAGTTTTCTGGCATCACCGACATCAGAAGAGCCAGCAGCACGATCATGACGATGGTGGTAACTAAACCGGCCAAAACCGCCAGCAAGCTACGCGCCCAATGGGTTGGCCGTTCAATGAACAGGATGGGGTCTCCGTGGTCATCACAAACGTCATATTTTTCCGAGAGGGTCATCAACTTTTGTCGCAATAAAAATCGATCGCGGTTAAAGACTGAATCGACCTGAAACATGCTCAATTCTCCACAACATCACCCGATCGCCCCGTGGCGGCGGCCCCGGTTAGCCCAGGTTTCTGGGCCAACGTTAACCGACAACCCGCCTCATCGCAGGGTCACCACCACCCCTTGGCTTTCACGGGCCGATCGATCCACGGCGCAGAGGGCATAGGTTCCGGCCCCCAAGGCGAGCGATCGCGCTCCGGCCGCCAACAGGAGATCGAGCGTCCAACTGTTGCCCTGTTGTCGGTAAAGGGCCCAACCACGCAACCCTTCGCCACCCGCAGCCCAAGTGAGTTCTCCACCATTGACCCTCACCCCCGTGGGCGGACTCGGCGGGTTGCCGGTGGCCCTCAAAACCGGCGGCAAGGCTGGTTGGGCATAGAGTTCCTGGCGCAGTTGGTCAGCAAATCCCTGGCGGTTTTCCGCGATCGGCTCAATGTTATAGAACGCATTTCCCAAGGCCCGCTGGGCCGCCAGTTCCCGCGTGAGGGTAATTTGCTGCTCAAATTCGGCCACTGACCAAGCGCTGCTGCTGCCCAATTTGTCCAAGTTATTGCCGGGGTAAACATGGGCCCCGTTGGCAATTTGCACCCACCAGTTCAGCAGGGTGCGGTAACTTTGGGCCGTTTGATCAATCCGCCAATAGAGTTGAGGCGCAACGTAATCTAACCAGCCGGCCTTGAGCCACCATTTGGGATCGGCAAACAGGCGATCGTACTGATCCAGTCCCACAATGCCCGCCGGTTCTCCGGGACGATAGATGCCAAAGGGGCTGATGCCAAATTTGACCCAGGGTTTGACCGATCGAATCTGTTCCGACAACCGCTTCACCAGCTTGTTTACGTTGTCGCGCCGCCAATCGGCCAAGGTTTTGCCACCCCCCCAAGACCAGTAGGTTTGGCGATCGGGAAACTCTTGCCCCTCCACGGGATAGGGATAGAAATAGTCATCTAGGTGAATGCCGTCGATGTCGTAGCGCCGCACCACATCCAACACCACATCCACGGCTCGGTTTTGCACCTCGGGCAGGCCCGGATCCATCCAGCGCTGCGTGCCGTAGGTGTAAACGGCGTTGGGGTAAACAGCTTCCACGTGGTTCCCGGTGCCGATCGGGGCGTTGAGGGAGGTGCGGGCCCGGTAGGGATTGAACCAGGCATGGAGTTCCAGGTTGCGTTGGCGGCATTGCTCGATCGCGAAGGCCAGCGGGTCATAGTAAGGATTGGGTGCGCGACCCTGGGTTCCTGTTAACCAACGGCTCCAAGGCTCAATGCTGGAGTCGTAAAGCGCGTCTCCTTCCGGGCGAATTTGCAGGAAGATGGCGTTTAAACGGGCCGCCGCCGCTCGATCGAGCAGAGTCACCAATTCCGCCTGCTGTTGGGCGCTGGACAGACCCGCCTTGGACGGCCAATTCACATTCCACACGCTGGCAATCCAAGCGGCTCGCAATTCCCGTCGATGGGACAGATTCACCAACTGGGGCGGCGGCTCCCCGGGTTCCACCAAGTAGGGCGAGTTGATCGCAGGGAAATCCCGATCGGCCACCAGGGCTTGATAGAGCATGGTGGTCACTTCCGCCCGGCTGCTGGCTTGGCTGGGGCGCAGTTGCCGCAAGTTGGGAAAATTCGCCACCAAGCGACGGTGCAAGGCTCGCTGCACCGGTTGTCGGGCGTAGGTTGCGATCGCTCCGGCATCATCAAAAAAACGGCTCAGATCCAAGGTTTCGCCGCCGGTTAAGCCCAACCCATTCACCAAGGCCACCAACACATCAGCCCGCACGATCGTGGCATCGGGGCGAAAGGAACCGTCCGGGTAGCCACTGAGCAGACCCCGTTCCCAAGCCTGTTGAATCGCAGCTCGGGCCCAATGGTTAGCGGCCACATCCCGAAAGCTGCGGGGCGATCGCATGGGGGGCCGATCAACCGATCGCACCAGCAAGGCCGCGAATTGGGCCCGAGTTAAGGGGCGATCCGGTTGGAAGGATCCATCGGGAAATCCACTAATCAACCCTCGATCGGCCAGGGCCGCGATGAAAGCTTGGGCCCAGTGGTTGGTGATGTCTGCAAACGTCGCCATTCTCCTCCAATCCCTTGCTGCGCTGCGATCGCTTCTCGCACCCTAGCATGGCCTTGAACTTTCGCCCCATGGCCCGATCCCCTTTTGGGCCCCGGCCAAGGGGGCGCTGATTAGGATCAAAAATCACTGCGATTGCAAGATTCAATCGGGCGATCGCCCCCAGATTCCCAAAGAAGTCCAAACACTCAGCGCCGCGATCGCCAATCGCCCGTACAATGTTGCGTGGACGCTCAACCCCGCGTCACAACTCCGGGCGCTGTTTGTGTTCGGCAATTTGCGTTGGGCAATTGAATTTGCGCTGGGCAATTGGTTGTGACCGCTGCCGGTTGAAGCGGTTCCATAGCTTGCAACTCTTGCAACCCATTGTTTTCATTTAGCTAGGCTTTTCACAGGAGAGCGCCCCATGGCCCAAGCGGTAGGCTCGATCGAAACCAAAGGCTTCCCCGCCGTCTTGGCCGCAGCCGATGCAATGGTTAAGGCCGGGCGCGTCACCCTCGTTGGCTATATCCGCGTGGGCAGCGCTCGCTTCACCGTTAATGTGCGCGGCGAAGTGGCTGAAGTTAAACAATCCGTTGAAGCGGGCATCGCGGCGGCCGAAAACGTCTTCGGCGGCGTGGTGGAATCGTGGGTGATCATCCCGCGTCCCCACGAGAATGTGGTGGCGGTGCTGCCCATTGAATACAACGACAAGGTGGAACAGTATCGCGTGGCGGTGGAAGGCCCGCGCCTGCTCACCTCGCGCTAGGGCTGAAGGCTAATTGATTAAGGACTGCTGAGAAACTACAAAATCTCAACAGATCAAGATGCCAGATAACAACCCTAACCGTTAGTTGAACCACAGCAAATCGCCTCGACATCTGATCAGCGTCCGCTGCATAACCGTCTGTCCGGGCGGCTGCAGGGGCGCTGTCCTTGGCGATTACAGCCTGAATAGATAGGAAAGGAGAAAGCTAGTCTAGAAACAATTGAGATAAGAGCTGCGTGCTGCGATAGCAAAACCACCTAGAGCCGAGAGAGGTTATAGAAGGATTTCATACAGCAATGGCAACAATTCATTTCAAAGGCAAGTCTTACGTTCAAAATCACCATCTGACCCTCAAGTATCATCATTTGGTGCCTAATCCCGCTGCCAGCCTAACGGATGAAATCAGCCTCCACGACAACCTGATCATTCATGGGGATAACCTGCTAGCACTGAAGGCACTGCTGCCAACCTATGCAGGCAAGGTGAAATGTATCTATATTGACCCACCTTACAACACAGGCAATGAGGGCTGGATCTACAACGATAATGTCAACTCGCCCATGATGCAGGAGTGGCTCAAAGCCAATAGCCCGGTTGACAAAGAAGATTTGGCACGCCATGACAAATGGCTCTGTATGATGATGCCTCGTCTGAAGTTGCTACGGGAACTTTTGCGGGATGATGGCGTGATTTTTATTTCTATTGATGATAACGAAGTCCATCACCTCCGAATGCTGATGGATGAGATTTTTGGAGAGGAAAATTTCGTTGCTAGGGTTATCTGGCAGAAGAAATATGCTATTGCGAATGACCATCAAGGCATAGCTCCAATGCATGACTATCTAGTCATTTTCTGTAAAACTGATGAATTTAAAAGAAATCTTTTGCCTCGAACAGAAAAGAATGACAGTCAATATCGATATGAGGATGAACATGGCGTTTTTAGAATAAGTGACTATACCTGTAACAAATCAGCAGATGAACGCCCAAATCTTTATTATTCAATACAAAACCCAAATACCAGGGATCACGTTTTTCCATCCAGATCAAGAGTTTGGGCTTATTCAAAAGAGAAACATAGAGAGCATATTGAAAAGGATTTGCTCTATTGGGGTAAAGATGGAAAATCATCTATTCCTTCACTTAAACGGTATAAGCACCTACTGAAGAACCAAGGAAAAATAGTGCCTTCAACTTGGTGGCAGCATGAATTTGCTGGTCATACAGATGAGGCAAAAAAGGAAATTCGAGAAATTCTATCTGACGCAGACGAGAATTCGGACTTTATTACACCTAAACCATCAAAATTACTCAAAAGAGTCTTGCAAATTGGAAGTGATGAAGATTCTATTATTCTGGACTCATTTTCTGGATCAGGCACAACTGCTCATGCTGTTTTATCCCTCAATCAAGAGGATGGAGGAAATCGAAAATTTATTTTGATTGAGATGGAAGGTTATGCGGAGTCGCTGACAGCGGAGCGAGTACGGCGAGTGATTCAAGGTGTCCCAAAGGCAAAAGATGAAGCTTTAAGGAATGGCTTAGGTGGAAGCTTTTCATTTTTTGAATTGGGCGAACCCATTGAGATGCAGGCAATTTTGAAAGGAGATAGTTTGCCTGCCTATGAAGACCTGGCAAGGTATGTATTCTATACCGCCACAGGAGATGAATTTGATCCCGCTAAAGTTGACCAAGAACGAAATTTTATTGGTGAAAATAAAGAGTTTGAAGTTTATCTGCTGTATCGGCCTGATCTCAGTTACTTGCGCTCAACCGCTCTAGATCTAGACAAGGCGGAAAAAATAGGTCTACCTGAACCCAACTGTAAAAAACGGCTGGTCTTTGCTCCCATGAAATATCTGGACACCGATACTTTAGAAAGGTATCGCATTGAATATTGCCAGCTTCCCTTTGAGATTTATAAATTCAAAGAATAGGAGGGTAATAGTCATGAAAATTCAAGGAATGCAGGGTGATGCCAAAGAAGATTCGGGAATTGAAGCAGTTGCTACGAAAGGCGGGGTTTGAAGAACTTCCTGGAAAAGGGAGTCATACCAACTGGATACATTCACTTTATCCAGGCAAAATAACGGTTTCTGGTAAAGATGGTGCAGATGCAAAACCCTATCAAGAAAAAGAGATTTTGGGAGCCATTCAGCAAGTAAAGGAAAACCAAAATGATGAACAAACTTAAGTATCAGATGGTGATCCAGTGGTCAGACGAAGACGATTGCTTTCTGGTCGGTTTTCCTGACTTTCCGGGTCAGCAGTGGCGCACCCACGGGGAAACCTATGAGGAAGCTGTCACCCAGGGCATTGAAGCCCTTGAGTCTCTGATCATGGCATACGAAGCTTCTGGAGAACTGTTGCCTGAACCCAGTACCGTTTGTGCTGTTGCCTAATTCTTAAGATGGAACTCAAGGAATACCAAAAACACTGCATAAATGAGGTCAAGGTTTACCTTGAGCACTTGGCAGAATTTCGCACCAAGTATGAAAAGGCTCTTACTATCGATCTAGACATCGCGTTCGACTTCGCTCGGAGAACTTGGGAAAAAGCCAAAGGAGGCACAACATTCCAGGGAGCGATTTACCACGAAAAGAATAACGGCTTAGGCGAACCCCTCCCCAATTTCTGCATCAAAGTCCCGACTGGGGGCGGCAAAACCTTACTTGCAAGCCATACCATTGGCTTGATCAATGCTCACTACCTGAAAAAGCAGACGGGCTTGGTGTTGTGGATTGTCCCCACTAACCAAATTTATCGACAAACTCTGAAGGCCCTGCGTACCCGCGAGCATCCCTATCGTCAGGTCTTGGATTTCAATAGTGGGGGACGTACCAAAATCGTTGAGAAGACCGAACGATTTACCCCGGCTGACATTCAAGAAAGCCTAGTCATTTTGCTGCTAATGTTGCCCTCTGCCAATCGGCAAAACAAAGAAACTCTAAAAATTTTCCAGGACTCCGCCGGATTTGATGCCTTTTTCCCTGCTGATGATCGCCTGCCCGATCATCAAAAATTACTGGAACAATTCCCTAATCTCGACTGTTTTGGTGAACAGCATTCCTTTTTCGGGAGACAAATCAAAACATCCCTCGGCAATACTCTCCGTATTCTCAAGCCCATAATCGTAATTGATGAAGGTCACAAAGCCTATAGTAAAAATGCTCAAGATACAATCTGTAACTTCAATCCCAGCATTATCGTAGAGCTATCAGCAACTCCGCCACCCAATAGCAATGTCTTGATTAGCATTAGCGGACAGGAACTTAACCGGGAGGAGATGATCAAGCTTGATATTCACCTTACCAATAAGGCCAGTTACGACTGGAGAGATTGCCTACGGGATAGCGTTGCTAAACGAGATGAACTCCATAGACAAGCATTGGAGTATCAAGCCAGAACCGGAACCTACATTCGTCCCATTTGCTTGATTCAGGTTGAGCGTACAGGCAAGGATCAACGGGGCGATATTCACTACATCCATGCTGAGGATGCAAGGAACTTTCTGATCCGAGAATGTAGCATTAGCCCTGATGCGATCGCCATCAAATCCAGCGAGAAAGATGATATTGAGGGAATTGATCTCTTCAGCCAAGATTGTCCGATCTGCTACATCATCACCAAGCAAGCCTTGCAAGAAGGCTGGGACTGCTCCTTTGCCTATGTGTTAGCGGTACTAACCAACCCTAGTTCAAAAAATGCGATTACCCAGTTAGTGGGGCGTATTCTTCGGCAACCCTATGCCCGAAAAATTAGAATTCAAGATCCTAGTGATCCGAAGCAACAAGCACTTTTAGCCTTAAATGAGTGCTATGTTTTCTGCTTTAAACAAAAAGCACAAGGTTTGATTAGTAGCATTCGATCTGGCTTGCAAAATGAAGGCTTGGGTGATATTGCCGGAAATATTGTTCAAGATGTTGTGGATGACGGGAAAGTAGAAGTTGGTTATCGGCAACAGTTCAAGAAATTTGAGGGAAAGCTTTATTTGCCTCGATTCGTTATTCAACAACCTCAAGGCTGGCGCGAACTCAGTTATGAAATAGATATTCTGAGCCGAATTAATTGGGGATTGATCAATTTAGATGAAATCAAGAAACTACCCCTCTCTAAAGCAGAGGGAAAAGATGAAACCTCTGCTATTGGATTAAGCCAGTATGAACAAGAAGTTATCACAAAAAAAGAAAGCCAAATTCAAAAAGCAAGCGTAAAACTAGATTTAGTCCACGTCACCCGTCAAATCCTAGATATCATTCCCAACCCTTGGATAGCTTATCAAGTTGCTGAGGAGGTTTTTTCTTCGCTCTCTAGGATCTCAGGCAATACAGAGGAAATCATTGCTAATAATATGGTTTTTATTATTGAAGAATTACGGAAGGCTTTAGCCAAGGAATGTGATCGTTTAGCAGAACAAGTTTTTCGAGATTTGCTAGACAGTAAACAACTTTGCTTTTTTCTAGTGATGGATCATAGTTCAGACATTCCCACACGAATTAATATTCGCAAAAGTGCACCGAAATTAACTAGAGAAAACCATGACCCAATTCAACGTAGCCTATTTGACTATGTTCCCGAAGAAGAGTTAAACGATATGGAAAAGGCAATTGCGATCTATTTGGATGAGCAAGAAAAGCTCCTTTTTTGGTATAGAAATGCCTCTAAGAAGGATTACTATGTTCAAGGTTGGAAAAGAGGGAAAATCTATCCAGACTTTGTTATATCCGAGCCTAATTTTGAGAGTGCTGCAAGCTGCTCAACTGTGTATGTACTGGAGAGCAAGGGTCTACACCTCAAAAATGAAGATACTCATTATAAGCAAACCATTTTTGAAATTTGTAATGAGCTAGGCAAAAAAATGCAGTGGAGAGACCTGAGACAAGAGTTTTTTGGTTCTCGCATTGAATTTAAACTCATTTTTGAAGATGAGTGGAAACGGAAGATCAATGAAATCTTTGGATAGTTTCCCTGCTCCAAATGGGAATATACACAAAAGTAAGCATCTCTTTCGCTGGTACATCTGATTACAACCCTTAATCCCAGCGATCGAGGTCGTCTGACCAACGCTGTAACAGGGCCCTGGCTCGATCGCGCTGGGTTTCAAAGGTGGCCGCCAGCCAGATCATTCCCGTGCCCAACGCCAACCCCACCAACCATTTCAGGAACGACCACCGGGCATTCAGCTCCACAAAGTTGGCCAAGGTGGCGGCTCCCAACAACAGGGATCCCATCAGCAGGTAGGCGCGCACTTGCCAAAAAATGCCGGCCCCGATCGCCCCGAGGGCCAACACCAGACTCACCCAATCGGTGCTGTGCTGTGCGAAGGCCGCCCAAGCAATGATTCCCGTGCCGGCCAATCGCAGGCCGTGGCGCAGGGGCCGGCCCTTGGCCCCTTGCCAAGCGGGGTCAATTTCCGCCGCCAAAATTAAGCTGCTGCCCAAGGGCCCCACATAGAGCAGGGCTTCCATGGAACCGGCCAGCCACAGACTCCGCCAAATCGACCAGGTGGCAAACAGCAGCCCCAGGTAATACAACCGGCGACGACGTAACAGGGCCGCCAACGCACCATAACTGGCGGCCACCACCATCAGCGCGGGCGGGGCGATCGACCCGGCCAGTAAGAGGCTCATGCTGGCGGGCAACCAAAGGGCAACCCGTTCCCAGGCGGTTTTGGGGGAGCGGGTTTGGCCCAAAACCGCCAGCCCGATCGCGCTGAAGGCCGCCAGAACAGCCCAATGGGGGTCAAAGGCGGCCCAGCCAGGCAACCAAGCGCGGCCCCAACTGATCCAGGCGATCGTTTGCAAAGCCGCTAGATCCACCCACAGGCCCGAGATGCGCCACCCCTGAACCCAGGGATAGGCCACCAACAATCCCAAGGCTGCCCAGGCCAAGGGGCCGTGGGTGGGGCCCGCCGTCAGCCACAGCAAGCCCGAAAACCCAGTGCCCACCAGCCAGTGGCCATGGGCTGTCCAGGCCAGCGTGCGGCCATTGAGGGCAAAGAGCGATCGCCCCCATCGATCGCGCCCAAGGTCATAAAACCAAGCCAGGAATCCTGCCACGACGGCAAACAACACCAGAGCATCGGTTGTGGTTCCGGCGGGCAACCAATGGCCCGTCCAAAAGAAGGCCAATTCACCCCAACCCCAGGAGGCGATCGCCAGGGAACTGTAACTCAGCCAGCGTTGATGGGGCGACCGGGCGGCCACCCGCAAGCCAATGAGCGCCACCCCCACCATCAGCAAGCCCGTCCAACCGTCCCAATAGCTCGATCGCCACAACAGGGTTAACAGGCCATAGCCCAAGGGCAACCACCGACGGCTGGGGAACTGTCGCCCCAACCGCTCTGTCGCAAACAGGCAGATGAACCCCAGCCCAAGCGTTGCCACCGCATAGTGGCTGAGGGAGCCGTTCAGTTGGCGAAGGGTTTCCGCCGCCGCCAATTCCAAGGCTGCGGCTCCCGCCCAGAGCAACCCCGGAATGGCGGCGGGCCGACCGGCCCGCCGACTGGTGAGCAACCGAAACCCGATCGCCCCCAACAGTAGCCCAATCACCCACCCTTCCCAAAGCGCCTGGGGCTGATCCCCGTCCAGGGCCAACACCAACAGCCGCAGAGCCGTGAAGGGCAACAGCAACCAACTCACCGCTGTGGCCCAGCGATCAAGAGCTTGGCCATAGAGACGCAGCAGCGGATTTGATCGCCCCACCGCCAACCACCACAGCCCCCAAGCCACAACCAGCAGGCCACTTTGCAACGTCACCCAAGGGCCAAAGGCCAGCCCGCTCCAAGGCCCCACGCCGGCCCCGGTCAAGGCGGATAGGGACAACCAACCAAAGGTCACGGCCATCAGGGCCACCCACCCTTGTCGAAACCCAGGCAGCAGGGAGCTGGCCCCCAAGGCCAACCCGGCCACACCTAGGGACAGAGTGAGGGACTGGGGTGAGGAAATGGCCAGAGATTGGGCCAAGACCAATCCTCCGGCCCCTAGGCCCTTGGCAGCTTTGCGGAACCTTTCGGGCCCGATCGCCGCTAACCCCAACAGGGCCAGCGGAATCGCCAACCAACTGAGCAAGCCCGAGGTCGCCACCTGTGCAGGGACGGTTTCCCAAACCCCATGGGTCAGTTGCACCAGGCTCAAACCCGCCAGGCCAAGACCCAGCCACCAACTGGTTTTCACCCAAGGTTGCCAAGGGGAACGATCACCCCCGATCGCCACCAAACTCCACAAAACCAGGGCGGCTCCGATGCCGACTTGCCCCCAACCGATCGGGGCGCTGGTGGTGGGCAAGGCAAACCGGGCCAGGGCATAAACAGCGGCCAGGGCGGCCGTGAGGGTGCAGTTGGCCAGGACTTGGGGCAGCAGGGATCCCAAGGGCGATCGACTGGCAACCAGGCCGAAGCTGGCGGTGGTGAGCAAGCTGAGGGGCAAAAGCCGCAGGTTATGGGGCCAAAGGGCGAGGGCGTAGGCATTGAGCAACAACAGGATTCCCAGCGCTAGGCCCAAACCAAATTTCGCCAAATCGGGGCGATCGCGTCGCTGCTGGGCGATCGCCAGGCCCCCCGGCACGATCGGGTAAGGCAACCACAGCAACCCCAAAACCTGTTCCGGTTGCCGCAGTTCCAGCAGGGATTGCACCGCAACCAACAGGCTCGATCGCCAATCATCGGGCAACAGGGCTGCGGTTCCCCGGCAAGCTCCCGCCATCACCAGGGTTAAGCCCAACAGATCCGCTTTCCGCCCCGATCGCTGCAACCGTTCCCACAACAGACCTCCCGCAATCAGGGCCAAGGTTAATTGCTGCCAAGGAGCCGTGGCATCCGTCTGCCCCAGCAACCAACCCAAGCCCACCAGCAACCAGCCAAACCCATTCAGCCCCACCTTGGCCCGGGTCGCCTCGCGAGCATCCAAAATCACCAGCAACCCAGACACCCCCATCACCAACGCCACATCGGCCAGGCTGGCGATCTGGGTGGCCAGGGCCCGCAACAGCAAAATCAGCAGTGAACCGGCCATCAGGGCCCGATGATGGCGCGATCGCAGTTGCCACCGGCCGGGCCAGGCGGCCGCCAGGGCAATGAACCCCGCGCAAATCGTCACCCCAGCCCAAGCTTGGCCCGATGGCCAGTTCCAATGCAATCCACAGGCCAACAGGATCAAGAGGGCAACCGATCGCCGACTCACCATCGTCCAGGCAATCATCAACCACAGTGCGCCCGCTCCAAACCAGCCCCACAGGGGCAACCCCAAACCATCGGCGGCCCAGGCATTCACCGGCAACAGCAGGGTCACCAGGGCGCGTAGGGTTTGGCCCGTCAGGCGCAACCGGGCCTGGCGATCGGTCCAGAGGGCCGCCCCCCAAAACAAGATCGTGTACAGCAGCAGGATGCCATATTGCCCCACGCCTCCCACTTGGCTCCAAAAGCTGGCCGCCAACCAGGCGGAGGACACCACCACCAAAAACGCCCCCAACAGCAGCAACCAAACCACGCTCAGCTCCGCCGTAATGGCCCGCAGCCGACCGGGGGACTGGGTGGCGGGTTGGGGGGAGGGTCTGGGAACGGGAGCAACGGGCGATCGAGCAATGGCGGGCAATGGACAGGTGAGCCAAGTGCTGGCCACTTCGCGCACCCAATCTTCCGACACCAACCCCAAACGCAACCACACCTCCAACCCCTCCAAAAGTCGGGGGTCAGAGGTGCGGACAGCCAATTCAATGGTTAGCAGGTGGTCGCGGTGTTGCGGAGCGAGGTCAGCCATAAAGGGAGTCGGAGGGACACGATCGGCTCAGGAGGGGTCAACCGCCATGAGCCTAACCCGATCGCCCCGCCATTCCCCAACCACCCGGCCAGTTCCACCGCTGTCGGTGGGTAGTGGTTGCGGCCAACGACTGCCCACCGATTGCTTGCCCTAGACCGATTCGATCTAGACTTCGATCTAGACCGAGATGAAGTCCTGGCTATTCACGAATTGCAAGGCGGGGATGCCCTGGAGACGGGCGATCGGGGTCTCGCCGGCCCGAATCAGGATCGAGTTACCCTCTTCAACAAAAGACAAATCGGTAAATCGCAATCCACCAGCCAGAGCAATTCGGTCATTGTTGCCCAGGTAATCGGAAATGATATCCAAACCGCGATTGAGACCGATCACAAAGGTATCGATTCCCTCGCTCCCAAAGAGCACATCATCCCCTTGATCGCCGGAAAGCACGTCATTGCCCGCACTGCCCGTGAGGGTGTCGTTCCCCTTGCCCCCAAAAAGGGTGTCGTCATCCTCGCAGCCATCCAGTTGGTCATCACCATCGTTGCCAAATAGCACGTCATTCCCGGCGTTACCGGACAACACATCGTTATCGGAACCCGTGCTAACGGACTGGGGCCGATCGGGATTGTTGCCGTAGAGGGTATCGTTGCCTGCTTCACCGCAGAGGGTGTCGTTGCCCCGATCGCCCATCAACAGATCCAATCCAGCCCCTCCCCAGAGGTAGTCATTCCCCTGACCACCCCGGGCCGTATCGTTGCCATCTTCGCCCGCCAGGCTGTCATTGCCATCGTTACCCAACAGCAAGTCTTCATTGCCGCCGCCCAACAGCAGATCGTTCCCGGTGCGATCGGGATCCCGCGTGTTGTTGTTGCCACCAATCAGGGTGTCGTTGCCCAGGTCACCGGACAGCACATCATTGCCCTTATCGCCATAGAGCAAATCGTTGTCCTTACCGCCATACACCAAGTCATCCTCTTGACCGGCGAAGATGGTGTCTTGACCCTGACCACCGTTCAGGTTGTCTTGGCCACGACCGCCATAGAGCAGGTCATCGTCCGTGCCGCCCCCGATCGGGACATTGCTGCCACCGCTGCCCAATAGGGTGTCGTTGCCCAGGTCACCGTAGAGCACGTCATTGCCTAAATCGCCCAGGATCAAATCATTGTCCCGGCCGCCAAAGGCCGTGTCCTTGCCGTCGCCCCCGGAAAGGGTGTCTTGACCTTCGTTGCCATAGAGCAGGTCATCGCCGCCCAAGCCAAACAACAGGTCTTGGCCGTTGGGATCGGTAATGAGGCGCACACCGGTTCCACCGATCAGGGTGTCGTTGCCCAAGTCACCGATCAGAATGTCGTTACCCCGATCGCCGTGCAGCAAGTCGGCTTCCTTGCCGCCGCGAATGTAGTCATCCCCTTGGCCGCCAAACACCGTATCTTCACCTTCATTGGCGCTGATCACGTCGTTTTCGGTATTGCCAAAGATCAAGTCCCGATCGCTCGGATCCGGCCGGTTATCCGGGCGACCCTGGCCGCCGATGATGGTGTCGGCTCCTTGGTCGCCGCGCAGGATGTCACTGCCCCGATCGCCCAGCAGAATATCGTTATCCTTGCCGCCATTGATGATGTCTTGGCCATTGCCGCCAAAGACCACATCATCACCCTCATTGCCGTTGAGCAGGTCGTTGCCCTCGCCCCCGCCGAGGCGATCGGCATCCACCCCAGAACCCACCGCAGCGAGATTGCCCAAGCCACCAAAAATGGAATCGTTGCCGAGGTCGCCAATCAGTTCATCGGAGCCGGGGCCGCCCCGCAGGCGATCGTTGCCTGCAAACCCCGACACAAAATCGTTGGACGCGGTGCCCACCAAGTCATCATTACCCGGCGTGCCCAGCAGCCGGTTACCGCCAGTTTCGGGCGGCGGCGGAATCACCAGCGCGGGTAGCTCAGGCACAATCAGAGGGTTGGGAATTTGCCAGGAAGCCGCCAACGGCGAGGCCACGCAACCGCAATTCGGGGCCACACCCGCCACATCAGTAAAGCTGGTGATGAAGAAGGGCAGATCTCCCAAAGCCCGATTAACCGTAGTGGGCGGCGTGGGCGGCGTGCTGGCCACCGAAATTCCCGGCGGCGCAATGAAGGAAATCGTGCCACTAATCAGGCTGCGATTGCCTTTGATATCAATCACGTCGAAAGTCAGAAAGTCCTTACCCGTGAAATCGGCCCGGGGGATAAAGAACAGATTGCCGAATTCTTCCGGAGTCAGGAGGCCCGTGCTGGTGAGTTTGCGTCCTCCATTGAACGGATCGCCCACGTACAAGTCACCCAAGGCCGGTAGGCGGGTGATGTTGTAATTCTTGATCGAATCGTTGTTTGGGTCGATCGCCGTGGGTGGCAGTCCCCCCAACCGAAACTTGACAACGCCGTTTTCGGGAGGTTCGGTCAAATCCGTGGCCGAGCCGGGAACCACGTTAAAGATCCCGTTCAAGGGAACCGGCGGTTCGGCAATAATTTCCGGGCGATCGAACAATACCGTTGCCGAATCTGGACTCAGGTTCCCCTTGTCATCCCTTGCGGAGTACTTGAAGAACCCTTTGCCATCGGGTGACTCAAACCGTAGGTTGCCGACATTGCCCGGCGGAATCGATTGCCCCGCCGACAGGGAAACCTTCGCCCCCGTCAGTGGATCGAGCAGAAACAGTGAACTCCCCGGGGGAATTTCCGTAATCACAAATTCCCGAATCGGATCACTATCGGGATCCACCGCCGCCAAAGGAATAGAACCATTGGGGTTATAGGGCAACACCAAATTGCGCGGGGTCGGCGGTGTATTCACACCACCCACCACCCGAGTCGCATCGGTCGCCGTAATCACTTGTGGGTCGAGGGGCCCCAAATCCGGGTCAAAAAGCCCAGCCGGAAGGGAGACTCGGGCCGTGTTGGTAATCACCCCAGTGGCCGTATCCGAGAGGCGACCCGACACCTGGAAGGTTTTCGTTTCTCCAGCATTGAGCGCCAAGCCAATCCCGGGAGGAGCCAGCACATTGGGATTCCAAACGGGGTTGAGCAGCTCTGCCGGGGGCGCATCGGACAGATTCAGCAAGAACGGGGCCGTAATGTCGCAGCCACCAGTGTTGGAGATCGTAATGCTGTAGGTAATGGTGCTGCCGGGAAGTACTGCTTCTAGCCCATCGGTTTTGGTGAGATTAATGTTGGGCTTGATCGGCTGGATCGGCAACGTTCCCAGGTCGCCCACGCTGATCGGCAGGTCAGTGGTGAGGGCCACACCGTTAACCACGGTTCCCGCCGGAATCCGGGTGCGGGCTACCAGGTTTGCTCCTCCCGAATTAGGGTCAATTCGATACAGCCCACCACCACTATCTGCAGCGATAGTGGTGGCATAGAAGTTGCCGTCGTAACCCAGAGCTAAACCTGAGAAGGGAACACTGCTTCTAGTCAGGAGTTGTGCTGAAACTGGCACCGGCACAGAAGGACTGTCGGACGTTTTGCTCAACTCAGAAGCAGGAATTTTGTAAATGTGGCCAGATGCGTTGGGGCTTCGCAAAACTATTAGAAGCGAGCCATCGGGAGTAACAGCAAAGTCACCACTAGCAGTTGTGGGTAAAGGACCTAGCTTACTGGGATCAGCAGGATCCGGGCCTGTTACTGATAAGGTTTTGGTTGTGGCTCCAGTGGCTGAGTTGATGAACTCAATAGTTTCATTGCTGCCAGCAATCAGGTTTCCAGCAGCATCGAAGGTCAAACGTCCAGAAGTTCTCGTGTTTGGAAGGGATGCTGGGCTAGGGGTTTGAGTTGGGTTCAAATCAAGGATTTGAATAGGCCCCCCGACAGACGATCCTTGAGGAACAGGATTTGGAAGGATGTAGATCTCAGTTGTGCCGGGTTTTCTAGCAATAGCATCGCTACCCCTGCCGCCGATGACATTGGCTCTTTCAAGCTGAACCAAACCTGTTGCTAGATCAACCCTCACCAGGTCGTTTTGTATACCGCCAATACCATCAAAGTTGGCGATTCCAAGGAATTGGTTGGGAACACAGGGAGCCAACAGGCCTGGATATTGGGCGATCGCCCGCTGTGTGAAGGGCACTGGGGATTGCAGGGATCCGGTCGATCGGTCCAAGCGCCAAGATCCACCCCGATCGGCCGATCCCACCGGACTGGTGGCTGCGCCCACGGTCGCTTGGGTCAGGTGAGCCAGGGTTTCAATCAGTTGCTGCCCCAGGATGCCGGCCCCCGTGCGGCAGCCATAGAGCAAGATTTCAGCTCGATCGCTCAGCAACAGGGCCCAGCGACGCAGCCAGTCCTGCACATCCCGAGACAGATTTGCTACGGACAGCCCCCGATCGCCCAACTGCAACCAGCCCGGTTGACCGTGAGCAATCATATGGAGTTGTTGAACCGGTTTTTCAGCCAAGGCTTGGGTCACTTGGGCCCAAGCTGCCGCCGTTGGCTCCAACTTCAGCACCCTTGTGCCGGGCTGCACTCCCTGAATCAATTGGTCGATCGCTTCTACCCTTGCATCAATCACAACCAAGGTGGATTCAAGGTTGTTGGGCTGGCGTGACTGAGAAGACGTAGACAAAACAATCGATCGATCGGTGGACTGCAATGAGCTATCAAAATGTTGATCTTGCAAATCACAATTTTGATCATTGCTTTGGCGTTGCATCGATGATGAACCCTCAGCAAAAATACTCAGAGTAGTCAACCCAGACGATTGTGTTGATTGATGCGTGCTCATGAAGCTCTCACAGAAAGGTAGAAAACAATGTGTCTTGCATCCCTTTAACGGGGAAATAAATAGATGCCCCGGACGATTGATAAATTTGAGAGAACTTGATCGCTCTCGTCTAAATTTAATGATGGACTAGTTGTGCCGAGAGAAGGGTCATGGGCAGTTCCAACGCATGATATTGGTCACGAATTCACCGTGAAAACCAAGCAAGGAAAGGTCATCCAGACTGTGGCAGAACGAGTATTCGGAAATTCACAATCTTGATTGAAAATTCACAATCTTGATTGAAAAATTCTCGAAAAATTTAAATTTTTTGAATGAAATTGATCCATGCATTTTGAGTTCTGATCATGACTCAATGCCAACCAATTCATTCACTCTTCGTCTTTACGTCTTCCGCTTAAGGTCAATCTCAAGGCCATGAAAAGCCATGACGATATCACAACAGCTTGAACGTACCCTGACCAACGACCCGGGTTTCACCAGAGCGCTGAACTGAGTAAACTGTCTTCGTTGCGGACTTGTAAAGGACTCTTGGGACAGTCCGTGAAATTGATGAGACGGTTCGACACCTAAAGGAACGACTTCAAGGCAGATCCTGGGCGATCGAGTATCAAAGACTACAGCCAGTTTCACTGGTTTTTCATCTTTGCTGTGTAATCTGCGATCGCTCAAATTTTGGGTAGGGTGACCATCATTGAGCAATTTCTTGAGTCTTATCTATCCAAAGGAAACATATTTTTCTGTTTGAATGTGTTCGAATCGATCTGCACCCTGATTTTAAAATATAGCGATAAATTTCTTAAGAAAACTCAGTTCAAAGGAAGATTTTAGATTTTTTCATTAAAAAAGTCTTCGTACAATCATTTCTTCAATTTTCAATCAAGAAAGCAAATAAGCATTGTTCGATAGTTTAAGCTTGATGATTCAGTAATTTAATTTTTGACTTCCGATGATCTTTGATAATCATTTGACAGTCAAACCATTTCAAAATCACAAAAACATCACAATCAGGTCAATTCACCAACTTTCATACTGCTCAATCATAATTTAGTCATCGTAGTTTGTAGTATTTAGCAATTGAAATCGAATAATTATCGAATAATCAATGCGGAGAGAGAGAACCAATTGGTGAAGGACGAATTGATCGATGACTTGGCTTTGATCTTTCGATCGCCGTAGCTGGCGTGGCTCAAAATCGAGGGAGACAGAAAACCTTTTAATTGACTCAGGCCAATCGATTCGATCGCACCAAGAAAATGACAACACTGAGCGCGGAAAGTTAGATGCTGGGGCTAGATGGGACTCTAGAAATGATGTCAGGCTGAGTCATCCCGCCTGGGGCTTGGTTGATTGCATCCTAAACCGCAAAAATGAAAAACCAGTGAAGCCACAAAAATCATGGCCCCCAAATACCCTGAATCATCCCTGACTCAGGCTATGGATTCGTGAGCGTTTGCAAGGTCAAAACCTGGGGCGGGGTGGCATCGGGGGGATAGATCAGGCTGACTTGCACGAGCCGATCGCCCTGGGGCGGCAACTGCACCGTTGCGAGGGGCTGACCCGGTTCTCCTCGGCGCTGCACCAAATGTACATATCGCGTTTGTGGCAATCCCCGATCGTCGGGATATCGAATGCGGACGGTTCCCCGAAAGAAGACCGAGTTGGGTAACGGATCGAAAAACTGCAACCCCGGCGCGGGCGCATCAAATTTCACTGGCGTTTCTAGGGCAATGGCCACCGTCTGCGGTTGGGCTGTGGGGTTATGCAGGGGCAAGGTGAGGTCATATTCAATCCCATAGTTGCCGTGGGCGGCCCAGGCCGTATCCGGGTAGCGAGCCACGATCGGGGCGGTTTGCACTTGCTCAGTCCCCAACCGACCGGCAACCAGGGTGCTCACACCATAGGAAAAGGCCGCACCGGGAGCGGGAATGCTAAGGCGTGGGTTGTTGGGCCCATCGGTAACGATCGCGCGCCAACGGGACCCGATCGCCACGCCGGCCACCCGGCCATAGCGCAGGGGTCCCGGTGCACCGGGGGCTGTGGGAACCGGTTCGCGCGGCCCTGACAGTGTTCCGGTAGTGAGCGTGGATCGCCAGTCCGCTTCCGTGGGGGGCTGTTCTCCACCGTCGGAGGTTGCCTGGGCAAAACGGGCGAGGGTGGCGGCATAAACCGGGCGATCGCTGTCCAGACGCAGCAGGGTGGAGCGACCGTTCAGGGGTGGGTTGAGCGATCGAACCGGAATGGGCAAACTGGTCAGCACCACTGTCTCGCCCGGGGGAATGGTGACCCGATCAGGCAAATCCGCTTGGCGGCGGCCGCGCAACACCCAATCCACCGCTCGGCTGCCGGGGCCCGAGTAGACCTGGCCGATCGGGTTATCCACCATCGGCGGCAGCGCAATAAATGGCGCATCGGGCTGGCTGAGGTAACTGGCCCCCTGAAGAACTCGCACCGTTGCCGATCGATTGGGATCCGCGTTGCCCAGCACAATTCCCACATAGAGCGATCGCAGGTCGATCGCCCCATCCGGCCCCGTTGCCGCCGCTTTGGCAATGTGGTGGGCAAAAATATCAAACCGCCCTTGAAACACCTGGTTGAGGTGTGCCTCGGGACTGCGCATCCCAGCAGGGGGAAAGGTCGAGAGCAAAATTCCCGCTTGCTGGACAATTTCCGGGCTGTTGCTATTCAGCACAGGCACCGCATCCAAATGTCCCGGGAGCGATCGCACCTCTTGGGGCCGTAGATTCGGACTCGGACTCGGTGCGGGCGTTCCGGGTGGCAAGCCCTGTGCTCCCACAATCCCCGCCAGTAGCCAGCTTGCCAACACCATCCTTCAAGCCCTCCCGCAACCACAAAGCATCGCGGCTCCCATTATCTCAAACCAATGGCCCCTCCTGGGTTGCCAGCCGCTGGGGTTAATCAATAGTTCCTCAATCCATCGCCCTAATCGAATCGGGCAACTCGCAATCCTCGATCGCCCCAGCCGCGCAACTCCCCAGCGCAAAAAACCAACATAGCCCAGCATCAACCGGCACTAAACAGCCGAATTAGCCGAAAAACGGGCTAAAACGTTTCATTTAGGATTACTAACCTCTTCGTGCCCCTCGAAAGCCGAAATAGTTCAACAGCCCTTTGGCCACAAAAGCCACGACAACTCATCAGTCCCAAGAGGACAATGGCATCAGAAATCGCAATCAAAAATCTTGAGTAATTTGGAGTGATTTTTGGAGCAACTTTTGCAGAATCACCTGAACAGAGTTATCAATTTTTCGCCTAAAGGCTTCGTGATTTCTGACAAAAACTTCCCGTGATGACGGTCACCATAATTTAAACTTTCTCAAATTCTCAATCGCCAGAAACTTTGCCCACAAAGACTTTTAGTCTTTTTAAATTTGATCTTTATTTAATCTTTAAACTTTAAATAGGCTTCATAAAACTAGCTTGCAATTAAAGATTCCGCCAAGAGCCAGAAAAACGCTAGACAGGCCTTCGTAAACACAGTACAAGTAAATCAAGAACCCAAAAGAGCGCGTGCTTTTCCAGGCAAAACAAGCGGACTAAATCATTCACCGGTTTGGTAAGTGGGCGCGATCGACATCAAGGGTGCTGTCAGGAAAAGCGATTCCAGCAAAACTACCACTGCTCACCAAGAACATTCGGATTAGGACTAGGAGGATTTAAATCGTGAAAGGTTTTATTTGGAAAGGCTTTGTCCTCGCAGCGGCTACCCTCGTCGGCACCATGTCTGCCTCCGCTGCTCGCGCGTTGCAACTAACTCCCGAACAGTTGGCCAAATTTGATACTTATGTCCAACAGGAGCGCAAAGCATTCACGGCGCTGGAACTCTCGCAAATTAACCCCAACAGCCTGAAGTGGTCGGGTGCTGCTGATTCGCTGGAAGTTTACTTCATCAACGAAGGCGCAGGTTATCGCAACCAGTTGCTCTTTTCCGCCAACAATGGCCCTTTGAGCACGGTCTTCAACGATGTGTCTTCCAAGGAGTCGATTTTGGCTGAGGCTGATGGCCCCCTGAAGCGGGGTCAAGGCGTGAGCCTCGGATCCTTCAGCAAAGGCAGCGTGATTGACTTCTTCCTGAACTCTGATGGCTACAGCCGTGGCGAAAACTACGCTGGCATCACTTCGGATCAGGTCTATGGCACTGGGACTTGGAACTTCTTGGGCGCTGATGCCAACCGCAATGGCGACAAGCTGCAACACATGATTGCCTACGACTTGGGCGATGGTTGGACTCTGATGGGCTTTGAAGACATCGTGACCGGCGGTGACCTGGACTATAACGACACGGTGTTTGTGGTTCGTGGTGTTTCCGGCTCGAAGGTGGCAACGCCTGAGCCTTCGGTGATGCTGTCGTTGGCTGCTGCTACGGCTCTGGGCCTGGTGTCCCGCCGTCGTCAGCAAGATAGCTAGACCGATCAAGTGATGCTGCCATGGGTTGCCACTCACCAGTAGGCAGATGATTGAATGGGCAGATGATTGAAGTAGGTGGTGGCTAGCGATTGCTAGTCGTTAGCAATCGCTAGCCATCAAACTGGCGGGTGAACCTTTCAATTGGGCTGAAGTTCCATCCGCCGGTTCGATCGAGCAATGGATATGGATTTGGTTCGGTAGGTCATGGGTGAGTTGAGCAAAGTCAACTCGCCCACCTTTTTTTGGCTACTTTTCGGCTAATTTTTGGCTACTGGTTGGCGACCTGGCGGGCAAAGGCTGTTTTTTGGAAAAACCGCGCTTGGCCTGGGCCTAGCCTGTGCCATCATCTCCGGGTTAGGAATGCTGACCGGGAGAGTTTGGCTTTTGGATGTTACAGGATGGATGGCGGCAACGCTGGCGGCTAGTTCGATCACCCCGGTGGGGATGGCGCACCCTGGCGTGGGCTGGTTGGGGGCAACGGTGGCGGCGCTGTTTTGGGGGTCGTATCTAGTGCCCGTGAAGCGGCTACCGACGGTGGATCCCTTGGCGGCGCAACTGAGCATGGCGATCGGGATTGTGCTGTTAGCCATTCCGTTGGCGATCGCCTCTGGCGCTTGGATTCCCAATGGTTGGGGCCTGCTGGCAGGGGTGATTTGGGCCTTGGGCAATTACGGCTCCATTTTTGTGGTGCGGGCCTTGGGATTGGCGCGGGGGTTGGCCCTGTGGGCCACGATCGGGATTGGGGTTTCGTTTCTTTGGGGAGCGTTGTTTTTTCGGGAGCCGGTGTTGTTGCCGGTGGCCGTTGGGGGAGTGGCGCTGTTGGTGGCGGGAATTGCCCTGATGAATTGGCCCGATCGCCCGGCCGGAACGCAACCCCCGGGCCCTCGATCGACCAATTCACCGGTTAACCGATCGAGCCAGCAGCCCAGCCACCGACCCAAAATCCAGAATCAGGGCTGGTGGCTTTGTGGCGTGGTGGGGTTGCTGTTTGGATCGCAATCAGTCCCATTTGCCTTTGCGGCCCAAAGCCCGATCGCCTTTGTGCCGTCTATGTCCCTTGGAATTTTGGGAACAGCGAGTCTGTTGGCTGGGCAACGGGGCGGTCGGGTGTTGCGGCAGTTGCCCCGATCGAGCCTGTTGGCGTTGGTTTGCTCGGGAATGCTTTGGAATGTGGCGAATGTGGGCAGTTTTTTCGCGGTCGATCGCCTCGGAATGGCGGTGGGAATGCCCCTAACTCAGTTCGCGATCGTGGTGAATGCAGCTTGGGGTCTGTGGTTATTTCGAGAGGTGACCGGTCGCCAGCAAATTTTGCGAGTGGCGATCGGGACGTTCTGCGCCTTTGGTGGAATTATTCTGATTGGAGGATCGCGCCTTTGAGGGTTGTTTAACGTTCACTGGTTGAATTTTTCAGGCGCTTGATCTTCGATCTTGAATGGCGATATTTCATGGAAGGTTGCGTCTGTCTATCTAAATATCCGAGTTTGTATATCTGAATGGCGGGAGAAACCGGCACGCTCAATCAGGGTTGGGTCTATCAAGATCGGGTCGATCGCGCGGCGGCGGGCCTCACCCTTTTGGCCTACTACAGCCAACACTATCGGCACTCCACGGAACAGACTTGGCGCGATCGAATTTTGGCGGGTCAAATTTTGGTTGAAGATGGCCCGGCCAGTCCTCAGCAAATTCTGCGATCGGGACAACGGTTAACCTATCATCGCTCCCCTTGGGTGGAACCAACCGTGCCCCTGGATTTTGCAGTGCTCTATGAAGATGCCGATCTGTTGGTGGTGGCGAAACCCGCTGGCTTGCCCGTGATGCCGGCGGGGGGTTTTTTGGAACATACCCTGTTGCGGCAATTACAAAAACGCTATCCACAATCCAGCCCTGTGCCCATTCACCGACTGGGGCGCGGCACTTCCGGTTTGGTGTTGTTGGCCCGATCGCCCCAGGCCCGATCGCACCTGACCCAACAAATGCGCGATCGACAAATGCATAAGGTCTACTGGGCTTTGGCAGTGGGCAACGCTTCCATGGATCGGTTTCGGATTGAGCAGCCGATCGGCAAAATTCCCCACCCCCAATTGGGGCATCTTTACGGGGTCACCCCAGATGGAGCCTTTGCCCGCAGCGATTGCCAAGTGTTGCGGCGGGATCGTGACCAAATGTTGGTTGAAGTCACCATTCTCACGGGCCGTCCTCACCAAATTCGGATTCATTTAGCCGCCGCCGGATTTCCCCTCGTGGGCGACCCACTCTATGGGGCCGGTGGGCAACCGCAACTGACCCCGATCGCGCCGGAGGCCCCAAGGGATCCCGAGGCGATCGCCCTGCCCGGCGACTGTGGCTATTGGCTCCATGCCCAAACCCTCGCCTTCCGCCATCCCCAAACCCAAGCCCCGATCGAGGTTTGCTGTCCTGCGCCGTCGCCATTTGGCCAACCCGCCCATAGTTAGCGCCAGATCTTGAGCACCAAATCTTGAGCACCAGATTTAGGGAGCCTTGGAACCCGCCGCCGAACCGCCGATTTGAACATTGGGCGTTTGGATGGTTGGGGCTTGCTGACCGTTCCACTTTTCAATGCGAGTTCGTTCCACCCGCAACCGCTCCAACTCCAATAATTGCGGGGTGATGGAACCCGCCCGCAGGCGATTGGACTCCGCCTCCGCCCGGGCCTGCTCGATCGTCACCAACGCTTCTCCCTTGGCCCTCGCCACATTGGAGGCCGCCTCTGCTTCCACTTTGCGGCGATTGGCCTCAGCCGTTTGGGCCGCCTGTTGGGCCGCAAACTGTTCGTTAATGCTTTTTTGAATATCTGGGGGCAGCCGCAACGGCCCCAAAAGGGACACATCTTGAACGGTGATGAACTGGAAGCGTCGTTGCACACAGGCCCGCACCGTTGCCACCAATCGCTGCTGGCTGGTGGGCACTTGCACAGGAGTCAGGGCTAAGGTTTCTGCCGCTTCCGAAAAACAATTTCTCAATCCATTTCTCAGCTCATTCGCCCGAAATTGATCGGGGGTTTTGCGATAGGTTTCATAAAACTCATGCAGTCTGGTTTTGGTAGTGTTGGGAATTACTTCCGTAGAAAAACCAAACGATAGACCCACATCAGCCGAAACGGGACTACCGGCCACGGAAAACACGATCGACTCATCAACGGGTGAGCCTTCCGTTGTTTCTTTGGTGAAAGGATAGGTATTGACAAAGGTTGGAAAAACAACGATTTCTTCTGTGTAACCATTAAACCAAACACGCCCCGAAACCAATTCAGCCTTATCAATTCCTTTGCTGCCACCATAGAGTTGAATTTTGAGGCCGGCATACCCTGGCTCAACGGTGGTGATGCTGGTTCCAGGAATGATGCCACAGGCGTTAAGGGTTGAGGCAAGTAGAGCAAGAAGCGAAGTTTGGATGATTACTCGTTTTGGAAATTTTTTCATGGTTGACGCTCTCACTCTCCATTAAAAATCAGTTAAAAGGATGACTGAAAAGTGTCTTGAAGCACTTGCCAGCCCGTAGGGTGGGCAGTGCCCACCGAACCGTTGCTTCATGGCATTTGCGATATGGCGTGTCAATTATTTTAGGTAAAGGATTTATTAATCAAGAATTAATCATGAATTCAGTAGGTAATCAATCAAGCTGTTGGTAAAAATCAATCAAAAATTAATTTCAAACAAAGCTTGCATTAAGCCATCTTTTTAGGGCGATCAGTGATTAGGGCGATCGGTGAGTAGGTTTAACGGCTTGGGACTGATCGGCAACATGGGAAATCAGCCGTTGATGATCAGTTTCCCAATCAGGAAAAGGCTGCAACAAATCCAAAGGAGATCGGTTTAAGACACGATAGGCTTCATCCTGATTGAGCAATTGCAATGTTTCGATCGCCTCCTCCACCGATCGTGAAGAAATCGCCAGTAATTGCACCGTTCGCAGCCGCCGATAGACCGGATCGTATTGCGCCAACAGGGTTCGGGCCCGTCGAGCATCCAGCCACCGCCACAGGCCATAACCCAGCGATCCAACCCAGGCGATCGGCACACCCAACACAATCGCAAACCCCAAGAGGGGCCAATGGGAATTGAGAAAGAACGGCGCGATCGCAAAGAGCAACAAGCCCAGCAAGATTTCTGCCAGGGCAGTGAGTAACCAACGTTGCCAGGTTTGAAGCGGCCAGCGCCGCCCGCGTCGTTTCATGGTCACCTTGCCCATCGCCTGTGCAATGGCATGTTGAATCGCCGGTTTCGATGATGTGGTGAAAAGTTGGATGATTGCTCGATCGTAGCCAGCGATGCCCACGATTGCCCAGCGTTTGATCGATCGACCTCTTGATCGACCTCTCGATCGACATTGGGATTTACGTCACCGGGGCCACGAAACCGATCGACCTTGGCACAATGAAATGAGCTGCCCCTGTTCCCGGGCCGGTAGCCACATCAATCCACCCTCACCCCCCCGATCGCCCTTGAACTCCCTGCTCACCGACCTGACCAAACTTCGCCCCCACTTGCGATCGCGCCTGTTGCTATCCCACCTGCTGGTGGTTTTCCTCAGCATCGGTAGCTTTGCTCTGGTGGGTTGGTTTTCGTCCCCCAAAACCTTTGTTTGGAAGCTGGATGAGCTGGAGGTGCGGGGGTTTCGGTTGCGCTATGCCCGCACGCAACTGGTGAACAGTTTTGGGTTTGTGTTGCAGCAAAGTACCCTTTGGTCAGCGCTGGTTGGGGCCACGGCGGCAGGAGCCTTTAGCTATTGGGCGGCTTTGCGGATTGCGCGGCCCCTGAAGCACATGGAAGAGGTGACTGTGCGGTTTGCCTCGGGGGAACTGGATGCCCGCATCCAAGCCAGTGATATTCCAGAGCTGAATCAGTTGGGCAGTAGTTTCAACCGCTTGGCCACGAGCTTAGAGGGCACGGAGCAGCGCCGCCGGGATTTGATCAGCGACCTGACCCATGAACTGCGCACACCGCTGACGGTGGTAAGGGGCTATCTCGAAGAACTGAGTGAAGGGCGCATTGATCCCACGCCGGATTTGTTCGATCGCCTGATTCGCGAAACCAAGCGGCTGGAGCGACTGGTGAGCGACACTCAGGAACTATCGCGGGCAGAAACAGGCTATTTGCCAATTCATGTGCAGTCGATCGATCTGCGGCCCCTTTTGGAATCGATCATCAACCGCATTGCCGATCAGGTGTTTGATGACGAACCGAAGTTAATTTTGGATTGTCCGGCTGTGCTGCCGCTCGTGGCTGCCGACCCCGATCGGGTGGAACAGGTGTTGCTGAATCTGATGGGCAATGCCTTACGCCACACCACCTGTGGCTCGATTCGCCTTTGGGCCAGCCCCAAGGATGAACGCGCCCTTTGGGTAGGGGTCACGGATACGGGGGAAGGCATTTCTGAGCAGGACTTGCCCCATGTGTTTGAGCGATTTTGGCGGGCCGATCGCAGTCGTTGCCGCCATGAGGGTCGCCAATCCGCTGGCGTGGGAATTGGTCTATCCATTTCTCGGCGGTTGGTGGAGCTTCAGGGGGGCGAAATGGAGGTGACCAGCGAGCTAGGCAAGGGCAGCACATTTCAATTCAGCCTCCCGATCGCGATCGGGAGCGAGAAACTTCAGAAAAGCATCGAAACAAATTAGCAGTAGTAGCATGGCAGGCTTAATACATTGGGTCAAAGTTGCGGAGCCAGTCGTGGTAACAAGGGGCTTAAGCCCCTTGCTGCCTAACGATTTGGTGACGGTAACAGCCATGTAATTTAACCCAGCGAATTAAGGCAGCCACGCTAGTAGAAACATCCAGAAAACCTGACCCCCTCTCCCCAACCCGAGCGATCGCCCAGGTAATCACCCCAGTAATTACCAGTAATGATCAGAAACTATTCCACCTCGCGCCGCCCTTCCAAAGCCTTGGCCAAGGTCACCTCATCGGCATATTCCAACTCACCCCCCACGGGCAACCCAAACGCGATTCTGGTCACCTTGGTAAAGGGCTTGAGCAGTTGGGATAGATACAGGGTGGTAGTTTCCCCTTCAATGCTGGGCCCGATCGCCAAAATTACCTCATGGGTCTTTTCGCGATGCACCCGCTGCACCAGGGGCTGAATCGTCAGGCTTTCGGGGCCAATGCCATCCATGGGGGAAATGACCCCGCCTAAAACGTGGTAGCGCCCACGATATTCACGAGTGCGCTCGATCGCAATCAGATCCCGCGAATCCGCCACCACACAGATCGTCTGTTGATCGCGGTTCGGGTTGCTGCAAACCTCGCAAACCGGCTCCGCCGAGAGGTGATAGCAAACCTGACAATGGCCCACCTGTTGCTTGGCATCCAGTAGCGCTTGGGCCAGGGTTTGAATTTCCGCTTCCGGGCGATTCAACAGATACAGCGCCAACCGCTGGGCAGATTTGGGGCCAATGCCCGGTAGCCGTTGCAATTGCTCAATTAATCGAGCCAAAGGACGAGTATAAACAGCACACCTCCTGCGCTGCGCCGCGTAAAGCACCAGTTTGTTTCGCAGTCGCGTATTCTAGCACTTCCCTTTCGGGCAAGCGGAGCCTACAATCGTGCTGATTTTTCGCAATGGCTGGAACTATGACCGAGGCTCCGATCGATCGCGCTTCCGAGCCTAACTTGGTCTCCCCTCAACTGTCCGGTGACCTATTAGCGCTCTATCAAAACCTGCTCCCGATCGCCCTGGGCGTATTGGCCTCAGGAAGTGGCAGCAATTTTGAAACCATCATGGAGGCGATCGCCGATGGCCGCTTACGGGCAGAGGTGAAAGTGCTGGTTTACAACAATCCCGGGGCCAAAGTCGCCGCCCGGGCAGCCCGCTGGGGCGTGACCGCCGTTCTCCTCGACCATCGCCAATACCCCGATCGCAACCAGTTTGACGCAGCCGTTGTCCAAGCGCTCCAAGCCGCTGGAGTGGAATGGGTTGCCATGGCCGGTTGGATGCGGCGGGCCACCGAAACTCTCGTCAACGCCTTTCCCAAACGGGCCATCAACATTCACCCCAGCCTGTTGCCCAGCTTTCCCGGCATTCGAGCCGTTGAACAGGCCCTCGCCGCCCAAGTCAGAATCACTGGCTGCACGGTGCATTTCGTGGAGCTAGAGGTGGACAGCGGCCCCATCCTGATGCAGGCTGCTGTTCCTGTTTACCCCACCGACAGCGCCGAAACGCTCCACGCCAGAATCCAAACCCAAGAGCATTTGATTTTTCCCCAGGCGATCGCCCTGGCCGTCGCTCAAGCCAATCAAGCCACTCAGCCCTAGTCGCTTCAAGCTCAATCCAAAGTCAATCCAAAATCAATCCAAAACGCCCAAGAGTTACATGAACTCTCGGGCGCTGAAGCATTAGCTTGAGTAACAAACTCAATTCCCCACTGGGCAATTCAACCAACGCAGCATTTAATTACTGGCAACACTGGCAACTTTTTTAATTACTAGCAATTGCTGGTAATTGCTGATTGAAATTGCTAGGGATAATTGGCGATCAATCGCCCTACTGAAAATCTCTAGAGCTTCACTTCAATATCCACACCAGCCGGCAAATCGAGCTTCATCAAAGCATCGATCGTTTTCGACGACGGTTGATAAATATCAACCACACGGCGGTGAGTGCGCGTTTCAAAATGCTCACGCGAATCCTTATCCACGTGGGGAGAACGCAGCACGCAATAGATCTTGCGCTTCGTCGGCAGCGGAATCGGGCCCACCGCCGTTGCGCTCGTGCGGTTCGCCGTATCCACAATCTTTTCGCAGGAAGCATCCAACAGCTTCCGATCGAAAGCTTGCAAGCGGATCCGGATTTTCTGTTGCTGAATCGTCGCCATACTCAAAGACTCAGGGGGTGTAAAGACTCAAATTTTCAAGGTTCAGGGTTTGACTGAAGACAGCCGTAGGAACGCTGAATTCAGCGTTCCTACAGTGTCTAGCTCAGATGAACCAACAACTACTTAACGATCTTGGCAACCACACCAGCACCAATCGTCCGGCCGCCTTCGCGAATAGCGAAGCGCATCCCCTGTTCGATTGCTACCGGGCAGATCAACTCAACCGTCATCTTGATCCGGTCACCGGGCATCACCATTTCCACGGTCGAGCCGTCGTCAGCGGTGTAAGCCGTGATTTGACCGGTCACATCCGTAGTCCGCACATAGAACTGAGGACGATAGCCAGCGAAGAACGGGGTGTGGCGGCCGCCTTCTTCCTTGGTCAACACGTACACTTCAGCCTCGAATTGCGTATGGGGGCTGATCGACTTCGGCTTCGCCAGCACCATGCCGCGCTCGATATCTTCCTTTTGGATACCGCGCAACAGCAAACCAGCGTTGTCCCCAGCCATCCCTTGATCCAGGGACTTCTTGAACATTTCCACGCCGGTCACAGTGGTGCTGCGGGTGTCCTTCAGACCCACGATTTCCACCGTGTCGCCCACCTTGACGATACCGCGCTCGATCCGGCCGGTGGCAACCGTACCACGACCCGTAATCGAGAACACGTCTTCCACCGCCATCAGGAAGTCACGATCCACATCGCGCTCAGGAGTGGGCACGTAGGCATCCACTTCATCCATCAGCTTCAGGATCTTGTCAACCCACTCGTTTTCGCCGCGAGCGATCTTGGGGTTAGCGGTCAGGGCTTCCACAGCCTTCACAGCCGAACCAATCACGATCGGGATGTCGTCGCCGGGGAAGTCATAGCTGCTCAGCAGTTCACGGACTTCCAGCTCAACCAGCTCCAGCAGTTCAGCATCATCCACCAAGTCTTCCTTGTTCAGGAAAACCACCAGGTTGGGCACGCCCACCTGGCGAGCCAGCAGGATGTGCTCACGGGTTTGGGGCATGGGGCCGTCAGCCGCCGACACCACCAGGATGCCGCCGTCCATTTGAGCAGCACCGGTGATCATGTTCTTCACGTAGTCCGCGTGACCAGGGCAGTCCACGTGGGCATAGTGACGATCTTCGGTCTCGTATTCCACGTGAGCCGTGTTGATCGTGATCCCACGGGCTTTTTCTTCCGGTGCGGAGTCGATGTCGGCGTAGTTACGAGCCTTGGCCTTCCCTTGAGCCGCCAGCGACATGGTGATTGCAGCGGTCAGGGTCGTTTTGCCGTGGTCAACGTGACCGATCGTCCCGATGTTGACGTGAGGTTTAGTCCGTTCAAACTTTTCGCGTGCCATGAGTCTTGTGCGTTCCTTTTCCTTGCTATGCGTTCCCCTTACTCTTCGCGATGATCGCCTCAGCGACGTTGCGAGGAACTTCGCTGTATTGGCTGAACTCCATCGAGAAGATACCGCGGCCTTGCGTCATCGAGCGAATGTCGGTGGCATAACCAAACATTTCTGCCAGAGGTACTTTAGCAGCAACCTTGGCCGTTCCGCTCTCGGAACCCATCCCTTCGATTTGACCGCGACGGGAGTTGAGGTTCCCCATCACGTCACCGAGAAACTCTTCAGGAGCTTCAACCTCAACCTTCATCAAAGGTTCAAGGAGGACGGGTGCTGCTTTCATGACCGCCTCGCGGACAGCCATGGAGCCAGCAATTTTGAATGCCATTTCCGACGAGTCCACATCGTGGTAAGACCCATCGACCATGGTGACCTTCACATCGATCAGTGGGTAGCCTGCTAGGATACCGGATTCGCAAGCTTCGCGCATCCCCTGTTCCGCAGGGCCGATGTATTCCTTCGGCACCACACCACCGACGATCTTCGAGACGAACTCAAAGCCCGTCCCCGGTTCGCCCGGCTCAATTTCAACCACCACGTGGCCGTATTGACCCTTACCACCGCTCTGGCGAACAAACTTGCCTTCTGCTTTGGCAGCCTTGCCGATGGTTTCGCGATACGCCACCTGAGGCGCACCCACGTTGGCTTCCACGCGGAATTCCCGCATCATCCGGTCTACTAGGATTTCGAGGTGCAGCTCACCCATCCCAGCGATCACGGTTTGATTGGTTTCCGAGTCAATGCTGACGCGGAAGGTCGGATCTTCTTCCGAGAGGGATTGCAGGGCCTTGGACAGTTTTTCCATGTCCTGCTTGGTCTTCGGCTCAACGGCCACCGAGATCACCGGCTCAGGAATGAACAGGGATTCCAGAATGACCGGGTCGCTTTCGCTACAAATCGTGTCGCCGGTGATGGTGTCCTTCAGACCCAGGGCTGCGCCGAGGTCGCCAGCACGCATTTCGTCTACTTCGATTCGTTCGTCAGCTTTGAGCACGATCAAGCGCGAAATCCGCTCTTTCTTGCCCTTGGTGGCGTTATAGACATAGCTACCCTTGGTGATCACGCCGGAGTAGACCCGGATGAAGGTCAAGCGACCGTAGGGGTCAGCCATGATCTTGAAGGCCAGGGCTGCCGGGGGCGCGTTGTCGTCGGCCGGACGGGTCACTTCCGAACCGTCGGGCAGCAGACCCTTAATCGGGGGCACGTCGATCGGGGCGGGCAGGTAGTCCACCACGGCATCAAGCAGCAGTTGAACCCCTTTGTTCTTGAAGGCAGAACCACAGAGCATGGGGACGATCGTGCCGTCGATTGTGCCCTTGCGCAGCGCACCCTTGATTTCCTCTTGGGTCAGCTCTTCGCCTTCAAGATACTTTTCGGTCAAGACATCGTCGGTTTCTGCAACCGCTTCCACCAACTTCAGGCGATATTCATCAGCCAGGTCAACCAGATCTTCAGGAATATCGGTTTCTTGGATGTCGGTGCCCAGATCGTTGGTGTAGAGGTAGGCACGCATCTTCACCAGGTCAACAATGCCGCGCAACTCGGATTCAGCCCCGATCGGGATTTGAATCGGCACTGCATTGGCCTTCAGGCGATCGCGCACCTGACCATAGACCTTGTAGAAGTTCGCACCCGTCCGGTCCATCTTGTTCACGAACACGATCCGGGGCACTTTGTAACGGTCAGCTTGCCGCCACACCGTTTCCGACTGGGGCTGCACGCCACCCACCGAACAGAACACCGCGATCACACCATCGAGCACCCGCATGGAGCGCTCCACCTCGATCGTGAAGTCCACGTGACCAGGCGTATCAATGATGTTGATCTTGTGATCGTTCCAGCTCGTACTGATGGCCGCAGCGGTGATCGTGATCCCACGCTCACGCTCTTGCTCCATCCAGTCCGTGACGGCAGTTCCTTCGTGAACTTCACCGATCTTGTGAACCACGCCCGAGTAATACAGAATCCGCTCGGTCGTCGTTGTTTTGCCCGCATCAATGTGGGCGGCAATTCCAATATTTCGCACTCGTTCGAGCGGAATCGATCTGGCCACTTTAACCTCCTGGGACTCCTATCGCAGATACCATGTTACATCCTTGTTAAGTAATCGAAACAAAGACAGAACGCCGGGGGAACAGATTGGGCTGATCGCTATTTAGAGTGCGATCGAACCCCACTGCCACCAAAGCGCTTGTCTCAGTTTTCAACTCATGAGGACTGAAGCACTGAGCCATTTGTCAGCCGATGAATCATCGTGACAAACGCTCGAAACTCTCGAAACCTAGTAGCGATAGTGAGCAAAGGCCTTGTTCGCTTCCGCCATCCGGTGCGTTTCTTCGCGCTTCCGGATTGCGCTACCCGTTTCGTTGGCCGCATCCATCACTTCATTCGCAAAGCGGCTCACCATGCTGCGGCCGCCGCGTTGGCGAGCAAATTGGATCAACCAGCGCAGGGCCAGGGCAATGCCCCGATCGCTCCGCACTTCCATGGGCACTTGGTAAGTCGCACCACCCACCCGGCGGGCTTTCACTTCCACCAGGGGCGTTGCATTCTTTACGGCCCGCTCGAAAATATCAAGCGGTTCCGAGCCAGTGCGCTCTTGGATCAGCTTGAAGGCATCGTAAACAATCCGGGAAGCAACCGACTTCTTACCGGATTTCATGATCCGGCGAACGGTCATGCTGACCAGGCGGCTGTTGTAAACAGGGTCAGGGGGAACAGGGCGTTTGTTGACAGTTGTGCGACGAGACATATAACAGTAGCCGTTAGGTCACAATCAGAGCGTGAACAAGCAAACTAAAACTTTGGTGTCGCAAAGTCCATGAATATCTGCCACCCAGTCAGCACTCAGTCAGGGGGCTGCATGGGTGCTTGCTGGGAGCCTGAAATGGCTAACCGCGATTTTCTAATTCCTTTGCGTACCAAGCACCCGAGCAGTCACCGGCAACTTCGTTATGAGCAATTTCAGTGGTTGAACTGACCATGTTGAAGTTGCGGTTAACAGTGCCGGCCCGGGACTACGGAACCACCATTATTTTTGGGGCTTCGGGCGCTTCGCACCGTACTTGGATCGCCCTTGCTTACGATCTTTAACGCCGGCAGTGTCAAGGGTTCCGCGAATGATGTGGTAGCGCACGCCGGGCAGGTCTTTTACCCGACCACCGCGAATCATGACCACTGAGTGTTCTTGCAGATTGTGCCCAATGCCCGGAATGTAGGCTGTCACTTCAAAGCCGGAGGTTAGGCGAACACGTGCCACCTTACGCAGGGCAGAGTTGGGCTTTTTGGGTGTGGTGGTGTACACGCGCGTGCAAACGCCGCGGCGCTGAGGACAGCTTTTGAGCGCTGGCGATTTGGTTTTGCTCTTAGCTTTGGCGCGCTCAGATCGGATGAGTTGCTGAATCGTGGGCATGGGCTTACTGCACCGGCAGATTCTAGATATTCGATGGGGTCATAAAATGTCACGGTCTATAACTATACGGATGGGCTGTTACCTTTGTCAATGAAGCGTAGCTAGGTTGACAGCTTTCTGGGAATGGCTTCGCTAGGTGGGCGTTTCGCCAGGGTTTGCCGTTTCTTGGCCGTTGCGGTGGTCATGGTTTCGAGACGATCGCCCTCAACCCTTAACCAAACGCATCGATCGGCTACGATTCGCCATGGTCAAAGGAGTGCCCACAACTGCAATTGTTGCGAGCATTGGGATTTTGAAACCGGAAATTACCACCCACCAAATCTTCGGAATAGTCGATCGTCAAGCCCCGCAGGTAGGGCAAATCATGATCGCGCACGATCGCCCGCCAACCATCTCCTTCCAGAGCCTGTTCATCAGGGCCGATCGCCTGGCTCGGTGGGTGGAACTGCAAGACATAGGTTAAGGAGCGACATCCTCCCGATCGCACCTCCAGCCGAAACCAGCCTTGCTCCAATCCCCATTGTTGAGCAAGACGTTGAACTTCAGCTTGGGCCGCAGCAGACAGAACCAACATGGATAATCAACAGAATTTTTGAGAAATGGTTTAAAAAATGCGGTCAGCGAAGTGTGATTTGGCTCGCCAAACGCCAAGAGCCACCCCTGAAACCCTTGCCATAGCAACAGCGTTCACGATCTTAGGCAAACCCAGGCAAACAGACTCAATTCAAAATCAGGGCAAGCCAAATCAAGACCAATCAAGCAAGACAAATCAAAATTAAATCGAAGCAATTACCCTACTTAGCAGCAGGAGTGCGGGCGTAGTCATCCTGAAAACGAACGATATCGTCTTCGCCCAAATACTCCCCATTCTGCACTTCAATCAACACCAGGGGAATAGTGCCGGGGTTCTCCAGCCGGTGGGCAGTGCACTGGGGAACGTAGGTGGATTGATTGGGCGTGAGCATGATCTCGTTATCGCCACAAACCACACGCGCCGTGCCTGAGACAACGATCCAATGCTCACTGCGATGGTGATGCATCTGCAAGCTCAAGCGATGGCCGGGCCCCACCTCAATGCGCTTGATTTTGTAACCGCGTCCCTCTTCCAACACCGTAAAAGATCCCCAGGGCCGTGCTTCGGTTTGGTTCGTGCTGAGTCCGTTTTTCGGAGCAACACCGTTCTCGGTCTCGGGAGTTTGAGTTTTTGTTGCAGCCACCGTACTGTCCTCGTTGAGTGTGGGTGTTCAGTTATGGGTCATTTCTGACCGACTGTCCTTGCGCGTTTGCAAATCTTTAGCTCGTGAGCCATTCGGGGAGTCGGCCCTTACTAGGTAAAGTACCCAAGCTCAAATGGTGTTGATCTGGATGATGTTGATTTAGTGCTGATCGCTGGGCGTTGATCACGGAGCCAATCGAAGCCAATCACTGGTCATTGAGTCGATCGCCAGGTTAATCGCCCGTTGATGACCCACTGGAGCTTTCAGGAACCTCCCAGCCGATCGATCCACATCCCACATTTCGGTTGATGCAGTTCAGCTCCCTTTGCCGCTGAACCCCCTGATCATTCCTCTGTTTCGAGTATAGGCGAGGAATTTTGAGGCGAAAACAGTTTCCCTGCTCAGCACTAACCCCCTCCAAACCCGTCAGCACCCGCCCGATCGCCCCAGATTCATCCCCCAGCGGCATCGCCCTGTTGCGCCCCCCAGGAGTCGCCAATTCGCAAAACCAGAGCCTCCCGATCGCCCGATAATTTCCCAGTTCCTCGATCCCCAACCTTGGGATTCGATCGCCCCCCAGGGATTCACAGTGACCTGTGGCGCATCGGTGATAATCTGATACTTGGCAAAAATACCGATGAAGGCGCGCTGGCGTACCTTCAGTGCGGTTCGCCCCGTTAACACCGAGTTTGAAAAACCGCTCGCACCCCAATCAGCGATCGCCCGGTGCCTCCCACCACGACAGCGCGATCACTGGATTTGCGAGCAAGCCAACCCAGATCATTGAAGCGATAAACTCACAGGCTCGAGCATGGTCACCACCACTGAAAAAACCAACGTCGGCTACATCACGCAAGTCATCGGCCCCGTGATCGACGTGAAGTTCCCCGGCGGTAAATTGCCCCGCATTTACAACGCCCTCAAAGTCCAGGGAACGAACCGCGCCGGTCAAGAAGTTTCTGTGACCTGCGAAGTGCAACAGTTGCTCGGCGACCAACAAGTCCGTGCTGTGGCAATGAGCAGCACCGATGGTCTCGTGCGCGGCATGGAAGTCCAAGACACCGGTGCACCGATCAGCGTTCCCGTGGGTAAAGCCACGCTCGGCCGCATTTTCAACGTTTTGGGCGAACCCGTTGATAACCAAGGGCCCGTCGAAGCCACTGAATTTTCTCCCATCCACCGGGCAGCCCCCAAGCTGACCGAACTGGAAACCAAGCCCTCCGTGTTCGAAACCGGGATCAAGGTCGTTGACCTGCTGACCCCCTACCGTCGCGGCGGCAAAATCGGTCTGTTCGGCGGCGCTGGCGTGGGCAAGACCGTGATCATGATGGAATTGATCAACAACATTGCCACCCAGCACGGTGGGGTGTCGGTGTTTGCCGGTGTGGGCGAACGAACCCGCGAAGGGAACGACCTCTACAACGAAATGAAGGAGTCGGGCGTAATTAACGAGGAGAACCTGAAGGAGTCCAAGATTGCGCTGGTTTACGGCCAAATGAACGAGCCGCCGGGAGCACGGATGCGTGTTGGTCTGTCGGGTCTGACCATGGCTGAATACTTCCGCGACACCAACAAGCAAGACGTGCTGTTGTTTGTGGACAACATCTTCCGCTTTGTGCAAGCCGGTTCGGAAGTGTCGGCGCTGCTGGGTCGGATGCCCTCCGCCGTGGGTTACCAGCCCACCCTGGGTACGGATGTGGGTGACCTGCAAGAGCGGATTACCTCGACCACCGAAGGTTCGATCACCTCGATTCAAGCCGTCTACGTGCCCGCAGATGACTTGACCGACCCCGCTCCGGCAACCACCTTTGCTCACTTGGACGGTACCACGGTATTGTCCCGGGGCTTGGCCGCTAAGGGAATCTACCCGGCTGTGGATCCGTTGGGTTCGACCTCGACGATGCTGCAACCGGCGATCGTGGGTCGCGATCACTACGACACGGCTCGGGCGGTGCAAGCCACCCTGCAACGCTACAAGGAACTGCAAGACATCATCGCCATTTTGGGTCTGGATGAATTGTCTGAAGAAGACCGCTTGACGGTGGCCCGCGCCCGGAAGCTGGAGCGTTTCCTGTCGCAGCCGTTCTTTGTGGCGGAAGTGTTTACCGGCTCGCCTGGTAAGTACGTGACCCTGGAAGACACGATCAAGGGCTTCAAGCTGATCCTGTCGGGTGAGCTGGATAAGTATCCTGAGCAAGCCTTCTATATGGTTGGCGACATCGATGAAGCGATCGCCAAGGGCGAAAAGCTGCTGAATAGCTAGTTTTTAAATCGCGTTGCGGAATGCGGGGGCTGGGCTAACCGGTCTCCGCTGCCGCTGGTGTTGTTTGTTCACGGTGTTGCAATTCCGCTCGATCGAGCCAAGAGGTTATGAGCTTAACAGTTCGTGTTATTTCCCCAGACAAGACCGTTTGGGATAACCAGGCAGAGGAAGTGATCCTGCCGAGTACCACAGGACAGTTAGGCATCCTACCCGGCCACGCGCCGCTGCTGACGGCGTTGGGCACGGGAGTGATGCGTGTTCGGGTCAGTAAGGATTGGTTGCCGATCGCCCTGATGGGTGGCTTTGCTGAAATCGAAGATAACGAAGTGACGGTGCTGGTGAATGGAGCCGAACGGGGTGACTCGATCGACCGTTCCGCCGCCCAAGCAGAATATACCGACGCAGAAGCTCGGGTAGCTGCCGCTAACAGTCCTCAAGAGAAAATTAAGGCAACCCAAGCCCTCAAACGCGCCCGTGCTCGGGTGCAGGCGGCTGGTGGCACGGTTTAGACCGCCAACCAATTTTCATATTTTCTCGATCTCAATATCTATTTGTTGATGATCTTGATTATTCAGATCAACGATTGGATTGACTCATCCAAGGCGGGGTAGGGCTAAACCTATCCCGCTTTTCTTTATCCTGTTCCGATTTCGCTTCTATCCATCTCGCTTTTAATGAGAAGAGGCAACTTTGCTCACCGGTCGCGGGGATCCATCGGTCTTCGCGTCAGGGTTTTGGTAATCTCCTCCGAACGATCAAAATCATGCAAATTTCAGGTTTATTGCGGACGATCGGGCAGCAACTGAGCAAACGGCTGGGACAATGCGGGGCGATCGGCCTGTTGGGCTTGTTGATGTGGCTGATGGTTCCCACTGGTGCGGCCCAAGCCCTCACCAATATCAAGCTGTCGGATTTGAACTATCGGGAATGTCCGGCTGAAGTGGCCGCTGGGGCCGTCACCTCTGGTGGCGCAACGCTGCCGGCCAAATGCTTCATCGTCTATGGCAAGGCAAACAACACCACGGGAAAAACGGTGTTTGATGCGGATATCTTTGGGCGAATCTATGACGCGACGGATAATTCCATTATGGAAAATCGCACTCGTTTGGGCGCGATCGAGCAGATTCCGCCCGGCGTGAGCGAATTTGAGTTTCGGATTTCTGTGCCCGTCAGCCAACCGGAACCACTCCAGCTCAAGCAATTTAAGGCAGCAGGGTTCACCGCTCGCGTGCGTCGTTAATGGGTCGCCAAGATGGCTACCCACCCTTGGGATGAATCTTGGAATTAACCCAAAGATGCCTATCTAATTGCCATAACCATCCCGAGCTAACAGAAAAAACGACAGCAAAAACAGCAGCAAGAACGACAGCAAAAAGAGGGGCCCGTCTTTTAACTTGCCCCTCCTCGATGACATGGGTTAATTGAGCTAAGCCGCTCGATCGATCAAGCCGATCAAATCGATCCAGCTAATCCAATCAGTCGAATCGATCAAAGCAATCCAATCAGTTGAATTGATCAATTGAGTCGATCGAGCAGTTTTTATGACTGCACCGACTTCAAGTAAGCCAGCATCGTATCAGCATCAGAAACTTCAAAAGGATCGCTGGGAGCATTGTCTCCATAGCCAGGTTCAATGAAAATCTTTTCGATCGCGCCGTCATTGACCACCATGGAATAGCGCCAGGAACGCATCCCAAAACCCAGATTGGACTTGTCTACCAACATGCCCATCTTGCGAGTAAATTCCCCATTGCCATCGGGCAGCAAGAAGACATTCTGGGCGTTTTGTTGTTTGCCCCATTGAAACATCACAAAGGCATCATTCACCGACAAACAAACCACCGCATCCACACCTAGGCTCTTAATTTCTTCATAGAGTTCTTCGTAGCGCGGCAGATGGCTGGTGGAACAGGTGGGCGTGAAAGCACCCGGCAGCGAAAACAACACAACGCGCTTGCCACCGAAGAGGTCTTGGGTGCTGAGATCTTGCCAACGGAAGGGGTTAGGGCCCGGCACGGACTCATCGCGGACGCGGGTTTTGAACACAACATCGGGGACACGATCGAGCATGGTGGTGACTTCCTTATGGGTGAGATGGAATCTTATCTAAACTCATAATGATTATGACTTACAAGAAATGATTTGACAAGGGAAGAATTTGACAAGCGATCGCTCTTGGTCGGCGATCGATGCGCCCACAACCGATCTAAGGAGGGATAGTCGCTAAAATCAACGCAGTGCAATCATTAATTTCAACTGATTTAACCGTTGCGAGCGTGGGTACTGCCAGCATGGGCACTCCCAGCATGGACACTCCCAGCGTGGGCGAACAGATCGGGACTAAATTTCGTTGCAGTTATTGAAATTGGGGCACAGATGATGAATTTTCTGGATTCGGATGATGATCCGCCCCTTCAAATTAACGTCACGCCTATGGTGGACGTGATTTTTGCGATTCTGGCGTTTTTTGTGGTGGCTACGGCTTTCTTGACCCGATCGCGGGGTTTGCCGGTGAACTTGCCCAGCGCCGCCACAGGCCAAGCCCAAACCCAGTCAATGCCAGTGGTGACGCTGGATGCGGCGGGAAATTTGGCAGTTGATCGACAGCCGATCCCGATCGAACAATTACCCACCCTGGTGCAGGCAAAGTTGGGGCCCCGCAACCCAGATCAACCCATGCGCACCGTAGCCATTGAGGCCGATCGAGCCGTGAGCCACGGGCGAGTGGTGGAAGTGATGGATCGGTTGCGCCAAATCCCCAACCTGCAATTGGCGATCGCGACGAGATCGGGCAACCCCTAACCCCAAGAGCCTGAGCCTTGGGATTCCGAGCCATGACAATCCCAGCTATGGCATTCCGAGCCATGGCATTAATGGCATTATTTGGGGAGAATCGCAGCAGACCACTGCGCTGATTCTGATGCGTTGATTCTGAATTAGATCTCCCCCTCCTCCTCATTGTTTAGGCTCACCTGCCATGCGCGATCGCCTTGAACCTGCTCCTTACCTTCCCCGTGTGCCCCTGTGGCGGCGTGGTGTGGCCACGGCGATCGATGCGGTCATTGCGGGACTGTTCAGCAGCCTGTTGGGGGCCGGGTTTGAACTGCCGGTTTTTGTGATCCTGTGGCTCCTGGTGCGGGTGGTGATGGTAGCCAATAATCGCGGCCAAAGCATTGGGCGATTGGCCATGGATATCAAACTGGTGAACCCCCGCACCCGCCGCCTGCCAACGATGGTGGAGCTGACCCAACGGGAGGGCATTGTGGGCATTGAAGCTTGGTTGGCCTTGCAGGGATTGTCCCTGTTGTCACAGGTGAACCCGGTGGCGCTGCTTTGCTTGGCTCCGGCAATTGTCGATGGCATTGTGACGGCTACGGATGAAAGCCGCCAACAACAGTCCTTTCACGATCGCCTGATTGGGTCGATTGTGGTGCAAACTTCTCGGGGGTTTTCCCTAGATTTGAAGGTGCAACGGTGGTATCGTCTCCTGCGCGATCGAACTGAGCGTTTTATGCGAAGATAGAGTGCTGCAAAACTGCCCGAATCCGTTTGCGGACAAAATCAGCAGTTCTGCTCGATCGGCGATCGCCCCCCGCCTGTTTTGCCCAGTGCCAATGCGGCGGCGCACGATCGTCCAATCGCAAACCCTTTGCACCGATCGAACCATTAGGAGTTTCCCACCGTGGCTAAAGGTAAAGACGTACGGCTCGTGATCACCCTGGAGTGCACCGAGTGCCGCACCAACATCGACAAGCGCTCGCCCGGCGTGTCGCGCTACACCACCCAAAAGAACCGCCGCAACACCACCGCGCGTTTGGAACTGAAAAAGTTCTGCCCCCACTGCAACAAGCACACAGTGCACCGCGAAATTAAGTAATTTTTCGCCCATAACCCAGTCCTTGCCCGGAGCGCTCGATCGCCCCGGTCGCGGATTGTGCAGTCTCGTTATACGAACTCGGTGCGATCGGCTGTTTCCAAGCCGAGCCGCCCGTTTTTCCTGAATCACCCCTGAATCCTTAGCGAATCACCATGGCTTACTATCGTCGTCGCGTTTCTCCCCTCAAACCCGAAGAGCCGATTGACTACAAAGACGTTGATCTGCTTCGTCGCTTCATCACCGAGCGCGGCAAAATCCTGCCCCGTCGTGTAACCGGTCTGACGGCCAAGCAACAACGCGATTTGGCTGTAGCCATCAAGCGCGCCCGCATCCTGGCCCTACTGCCATTCATCAACAAAGAAGCCTAGATCTCCGTTTGGCATTTGGTTTTTAAGCCTTTGGGTTTTTCTAAACCTTTTGCCTAGAAACGCTGTATTTAAGGTGTTTAAAAGGGGCGATCGACTAGTTCGATCGCCCCTTTTGTTTGCAAGTGTTGTCCAAAAACTGCCAACGAAACCCTAGGGAACTCGCCAAGCCTTTTCGTGATAATCGTTTTGAGTGGCGTAGGGGTCGGGCGCATCGTGACTGTGCCCATGGCCGTGATCATGACTATGACCGTGACTATGCCCATGGCTGTGGCCGTGATCATGACTATGCCCATGGCTGTGGCCGTGATCGTGGCTGTGAGCATGATGCCCGTGATCGTGACTATGGGCGTGGCCGTGATCGTGACTATGGCCATGATCGTGGTGATGATGTCCGCTCGCCATCGCGTCCGGGGCGATCGCCTCGCCATCGTCCTGACCCAAGCCCAACAGATTGCGGCTGACGGCCCGGCGGAACTTGCATAGCTCGCAGTTCATGGCCACCTGACCGGCGATCGCCTCCTGTTCCCGCTCCTTCACCAGCTCAAACAAGACGGGATCTAAGCCAATTTCCGGCAGGGATTGGATTTGCACATCGGGGCGATCAAGCCGTGCTTGGTCGGAATAGCCATGAATCCGCTTCATCAGTGCCCCCGTGAACAGGAAGTGCGGCAACACCACCACCCGTTTGGGGTTCCAAGTCCAAGCCCGTTCCCAACCCGCATCCAAACGCGGATGCGTGATGCCACTAAAACACAGCTCCAAACCCTTGAAGCCGCTGCCTTCCCAAAGCACCCGCGCCAACTTATAAGCATCGCCATTGGCATCGGGATCCGAAGCGCCACGACCCACGAACAGCAACACCGACTCGTCGCGGGGGATCTCACTTTGCCGATCGAGTTCATCCAAGCGTGATCGCCACAATTCCACCAGGCGATCGGCCACACCAAAATGGCGACCATAGTGGAACTTCAGCCCCGGATGGCGGGCCCGGGCGCGATCGAGTTCATTGGTCACATCAAACTTGTTGTGCCGCGCCGCAAACAGCAACACCGGCAGAGCGGTCATTTCTTGGTAGCCCATGGCCACCATTCGATCGACCCCTTCTTGAATCGACGGTTCCGTCAACTCCAAAAAACAAGGAACGACGGGCCGCGAGGTGTCATAGGCCGCAAAGGCTTCCACAAACTCCATGAAGGTGCGGCGGCCATCGTCGTCGCGCGTGCCGTGACCAATCAACAGCAGCGGAAACTTGTCAGGGGTAGACGGGGCGATCGCTTCAACGGACTCAGCGGACTTAACAGACACATTCAGCATGGATTTCAGTTCGCGCCCCGGTGCATCGCCGAGGGTCTAAGGGAATGGGTGATTTGAACTGACGGGGCGATCAGTTTCCGCGTTTTTAATGGCTCACAGCCGATCGAATGCCACTCGCACAGGACAGGGAAGCAGCGCGATCGCCCCAGCAGATTGGAGGCATTCCGACTCATGGTTTGCTCAGGGCTGGCTAAGCATATTTGTTGGCACAGCCCCACCAATCACGGCTGCGGCACAGTCGCGGAATTTCACCGCCATTTCCCACCAAGCTGCCGAAATACCTTAGCACCTTGCCCGGTCTGGTACATTGCCCCTACTGGGGATCGGAGCTGGCTGGGCCAGCCGGGTCAGTATTTGGAACAATGGCAATCACGGGCGATCAACCTCAAACCCTTCCGCTTTCAGCATAGCTAAGGCGTTCACTCGCGAAAATTCAATCCTCAATCCCCAGCAACTCTTTGAGGAATTGCACAAGCTGCAACATATCTGGCACTTGCTCTAGTGTTTCCTGGGATATCCATTTGTCTTGAGCAATACTGACCGTGTTTGTGCAACCCGGTTGCAAAACACTGACAACAGTTGCAATCAGCGCTTTCTCTCGATCAAATGGTTTCCATTTGAGATGAGTATATGGACTTAAGAGTTGGTTGTCTTCATCTAGAAACTGCTGAATATAAGCCTCTGCTTTGTCCATATAGTTTGGATAAGCAAGGCTGCCACACTGGGTAATGAGATGTTCCAAAACGCCTTGATCTTTATTGTTAGGCAGGATGTAGATACCCATTCTTGGCGAACTTTGGATGACTTGACCAATACAGTCTTTTGCTAATTCGAATCCTGGAAAGAGATCTGCCAGTTTCTCAGAATAGTCATTGGCTACTTTATGTACAGCTTTCTTGTCAGAATCAGCAATAACGGCAAAGCCGCTTAAGTATTCGAGATAACCTGAATTATCTGCGAGTTGTAGTTCAAGATTGCTGACTAAACTACTACCACCACCTGCATATATACCAGCGCAAATTCTTCGATCCTTGCTATAGAAAAATGAGGGTGGATTCAATCTTTCATGAACTTTTCCGTCACCTACTGGATAGCGCGGGATAAATTTTCGCCAGAACCGGTCTAGCTCAATGACTTCCTCTAACTGTTGATGTGTGCCATCAAACTTACGAAAATTAAGTGCTTTTTGTAGAACTCGCCCAATGAAAGATTGATCGTGATTACCTTCAACAACAATGAGGAAGTGTTGCTGACTCACCACCGCACCTCCTGACCCAAGTTTTCACGCAAGCGCTTGAGGCGCTCCCAGTCGTGGCGGACAACTCTGGTTTTGGTCTCAGTTGGCTCTAATCGATATAAAACCAAATCTGATGCTGAATCAGCAGCATCAATCATGGCATCGATCGCTTCCAAGCTATGTGTTGTAGCAAAAACTTGAACATTCAGTTTTTTTGACCATTTTGCAATCATTGCAAAGATGTTTTGAAGAGCCTCTGTATGAATAGCTGACTCAATCTCATCAATCAATAAAATTCCATCTTTGGCTTGAAAAATTGTCAGAGCAATATGTAGCCATCGGCGAACCCCATCACCAAAGATACTGACAGGGACAAGTCCAAGTTTTGTATGGCGAATGTGTAGCTTTGGTCTACGGGATGTAGCCTCACCTTGAGGGCGAGAGTAGACCATTAAGATGTCTTGTATATTGTGATCAAGTTCTTGCATTATATCTACGATATCTTGCTTGATATGCTCTTGTAATTCATCAAACATTGCTGCTGAATAGAGCAAAGCCTGAGCAGTTTCGGAACGATGAGACGGTAGCGTAATATTTGATGTTGAGAGCCTATAGGATTTACTTTTTGCAGAGCCTAATCGTAGTGCTTGATTTTCCCATAACTGAATTTTAACAGGAGCCAGTTCCTTGAATTGACTCCATAGCTGCACTTGCTCACTTTCGATACTTAGATTGATATTTAGTTCAATTCCGCGACGCAAGTCAGATCCTTTGCCGTCATACATTACATCGTCTTCAGACGAAGGACTTTGCTCTTCATCAGATCCAGTTAACTGAATTTCTTCAATCGCTTCACAAGATACATCCAAGTTTCTGACAATAAACTTTCCCAGTCCATCAATAGAGATTTTCCCTTGATTTATGACTTCTTGATCTGAATCAATCTCATATGCGAATATCCATTGCAGTAACTCAATAGGTGATGAAGCGAAACGCAGCACGTCACCTTCTCGTCTTCTGATAGTAGAAATCCATTCCCGTAGGTCTAATGGATTGCAGTAAAGGTTGACAGCTTCAAGGACACTGGTTTTACCACAGTTATTCTCGCCTACTAATAGATTGACTTGACCGAGATCTTTGAGTTCTAGATCGCGGAGTCCTCGGAATTTATGGATAGTTAGGTTGTCTAGATGATTCTTCGCCATAAAGTTTTTGACTGAAAGGACTTTCAGCGCTGTACGAATCGGAATAGGGGTTTTGCTTTTAACATAACCCCATTCCTGGCTTGGATATTTTAGCGGCGGGGGGTGCGATCGCCCCCAAAGCGGCCGATTTTGCCGGTGGTTTTGCCTAGGTTGGCGCGGAGTTGGCCACAGGCTGCGTCCGATTCCAGGCCCCGGGTGCGGCGAACACTGACGGCGACGCGGCGATCGTCCAGGGTTTGCATGAAGTCCCGCACGCGCATCGGGTCGGGGCGCTGGTAGTCCACCTCCGCGATCGGGTTGTAGGGAATTAGGTTGACGTGGGCTTGGAACCCGCGCAACAACTCCGCTAGCTCGGCGGCACAGTCGCGGCTGTCGTTGACCCCCGCCAACAGGATGTATTCAAAGGTGACGCGGCGGCCGGTTTCGGCGGCGTAGTCGCGGCAGTCTTCGATCAACTCTTCGATCGGGTATTGGGCGGCGCTGGGGACGATCGATTCACGAATTTCCTGGTTGGGCGCGTGGAGGCTGACGGCCAGGGTGGCTTGCAGCCGTTCGTTGGCGAGCTGCCGAATCCGGCCGGGAATGCCCACGGTGGAAATGGTGATGTAGCGCTTGCCGATGCCGATGTCTTGGTTGAGCGATCGCGTTGCACTCAGCACAGCGGCGGGGTTATGCAGCGGTTCACCCATGCCCATGAACACCACATTGCTGACCCGGCGATCGAAGTCTTCTTGGACGGTCAGCACCTGATCCAGAATTTCCGATCGCGACAGGTTGCGCACAAAGCCGCCCTTGCCCGTGGCGCAAAAATCGCAAGCCATGGCGCAGCCCACTTGGGACGAGACGCAAACCGTCAGCCGATCGCGGGTGGGAATGCCCACGGTTTCCACGATTTGCTCGTCGGTCATCTTCAGCAGGAATTTCACGGTTCCGTCATGGCTTTCGGAGCGGTGGTGCAGCTCCGATCGACCGATCGGGATGTCGGCGGCCGCTTCCCGCCAGTTTTTGGGAAAGACGGTGATATCCATCAGCGATCGGGCCCCGCGTTCGTAGATCCATTGGTGCAACTGCTTGGCACGATAGGCGGGCTGGCCCTGGTCTCTCACCCATTGGGTCAGTTCCGTGAGGGAGCCACCCAACAGCGGCGGCAGGGGCTGACGATCGGGGCGGGACTGCAAAATCTGCGAATCGGTTTGGGCGGCGGTGTTCAGGGCGATCGGGGCGGGAGCCATGGTCAAGTCTCAGGACAAAGGGCCGAACAAACTCCCATGCGCTGTCGCCACTGGCCAAGCGGGCGATCGGGCGTGGGGGTTTGGAAATTGGGCGGATCAACGGCGGGCGATCGTGAAGCGATTCAGTAGCCGATTAAGGGTCGATCGAAGCCTGTATTAGCTTAGATCGTAGCGACTCTGATCGATGATTGCCCCGTTGTTTGTTTCTTCCCCGTCTCTCCATGACCCTCGAAGCCGAAAACGCCCGCCTCCAGCAGCGCGTGCATGAGCTGGAACAACAACTGGCCCAATGGCGCGATCGCCCAACCGCCGGGCCGCCGCCCAAGCCCTACGGCATCAACTTGGATCGGACGCAGGAACCCACAGAAGTGGATCCCTTTAACTCCGAGGGGCTGTTTCGGGCCTATGTGGAAACCGCCAATGACATGGTGTATGCGGTGGATCTGCTGGGGCGACTGGTGTTTATTAATCCCTACGGAGAGAGGTTGTTGGGGATTGAACCGGGCGAATGGCGCGGCCGCCCCTACATGGACTTTGTGGCTCCGGCTTTTCAGGAACCCACGGGCCAGGCCTTTGCCAACCTGTTGCATACGGGCGAGCTGATGGATTTTGAGTTTGCGCTGCTCGATCGCGCTGGTCGAGAAATTCACATGCAGGTGAATGGGCGTTTGCTCTATGCGGGGGGAGAGTTGATTGGTGGCTTGGGCATTGCGCGGGACATCACCGATCGCAAGCAGGCAGAACAGCAGGTGCAGATGTTTGTGCGGGCCCTGGAATCAACCCACGACAGCACCGCGATCGCGGACTTGCAGGGGGGCTTAATCTATGCGAACCCGGCGACCGATCGGGTTTTTGGTTGGATCACGGGGCCCAACCGCCCCCAAAATGCAGCGGCTTTTTATCCAGAAGCGGGCGCAAAACAAGTGCATTGGCTGGTGCAGCAGGCGATCGACGGCGGTTGGAGCGGGGAAGTCATTTGCCAGCGCCAAGGGGGCGATCGGTTCCCTGCGTTGGTCTCGGTGGGGCCCGTGCCCGACGAGCAGGGCCGTCCCGTGGCCTTTTCGATCGTTACCCGCGACATCAGTGATCAAAAGCAAACCCAAGCGGAGTTGGCGGCCAAAAACTTGGAATTGGAGCGGGCCAGCCAATTGAAATCCGCCTTTTTGGCCAACATGTCCCATGAGTTGCGCACACCGCTGACGGCTATTTTGGGCTTTTCTTCCCTGCTGAAGCAGCAGCTCTATGGGCCCCTGAACGAAAAACAGATGGTTTATATCGAGCAAATTCGCAAGAGTGGTGATCACCTGCTCAGTTTGATTAATGACGTGTTGGATCTGTCCAAAATTGAGGCGGGCCAAATTGAGCTAGCGATCGAGGCGATCGATGTGCCCACCCTTTGCGATTCGGCGTTGGCCCTGGTCAGTCAACAGGCGGCTGATCGGGATATTCGGATCCGCAAACGAATTCCCAAACGCTTGCAACCTCTGATGGCCGACGAGGTGCGTGTGCGCCAAATGCTGTTGAACCTGCTTAGTAATGCGGTCAAGTTTTCCCATGAGGGGGGCGAAATTGGCCTTGAGGCGATCGAGCGAGGCGGCTACGTGCATTTTTGCGTGTGGGATCACGGGATCGGAATTCCCGAAGAAGCCCGCGCCGTCATGTTCCAGCCCTTTCATCAACTGGATAATTCCCTCTCCCGTCGGCACCAGGGCACGGGGTTGGGCCTGTCTCTCACCCGACAGTTAGCGGAATTGCACGGCGGCTCCGTGGACTTTGAATCCAAGCTGGGCCAAGGCAGCACCTTCACGATTCGGTTGCCCTTAACCTTTGTGCCTCCCGGTCGATCGCCCGCGCCGGCCATTCAACCCGGCGCATCGGCAGCGCGCGTGATGGCGGCGGAACAGGCCCGGCCACCGCAAATTTTGGTTGTTGAAGACGATTCAACCAATGCCAAGTTGCTGCAAGACCTGTTGAGCAGTTGGGGTTGTGGCGTGGCGATCGCCCCAGACGGTTGGCGGGCGATCGATTGGCTAGACAGTCACCCGGTGGATTTGGTGTTGCTGGATATTCAACTGCCGGACATGGACGGGCTGGCGGTCTTGCAGCAAATCCGTAGTGATGAACGTTGGCAGGATTTACCCGTGGTGGCGGCCACGGCCCTGGCCATGGAGCACGATCGCCAGCGCTGTTTAGCCGCCGGGATGCAGGGCTATCTCAGCAAGCCGCTGGATCATCAAGCCTTGCGGGCGATCGTGGCCGAGTTCACCGGCTATCATCCTGTTGGCCTAGCCAGTGACGACGGTAGCAACTAGCCCAGCCCTTAAGACTCCAAGGGGCGATCGGTGACCGGCGCGGCCAAGGGCAACCGTTGGCGCAACACCCGAAACAACCGAGCCACCTGCTCCAGGTCTTTATCAGCGGGCCCCCGCTCCACCCCGCTCGACAGATCAATCCCGATCGGGGCAGCCATGGCCAGGGTGTCGATCGCCTGGAGCACGTTATCGGGGGTAATGCCACCCGCCAAAAACCAAGGCAGAGGCGATCGCCAAGCTTGCAACCGCTGCCAATCGAGAGTGTGGCCCGTGCCGCCCAAGGCCTCAGGCCGGTAAGCATCCAACAACAGAGCATCCACCGCCGTTGCGTAGGATTCTGCTAAATCAAGGGTTTCCGCCGATCGCACCCGCAGCGCTTTCCAAAGGGTTTGATGGGGCAAGCGCGATCGCACCGCTTCGCAAAACTCCGGGGACTCATCCCCATGCAGTTGCACGATCGTCAGGTTGCCTGTGGTCACGGTTGCGGCGATCGTGTCCAAATCCGTGTTCGCAAAGATGCCCACCCGCTCCACTGCACAGCCCGCCGCCACCAGCCGATCGCTTACCAAGCGCATTTGCGCCGGACTGACATAGCGCGGCGAAGCGGGCACAGCAATAAACCCGATCGCCCAAACACCTAAACGGGCGATCGCCACCGCTTGGTCAGGATCCTTCAGTCCGCAAATTTTGACGAGCATCAGCAAAAATTCCGAAAAATTCCAAGCCTGAGCGTTGTAATCGGGCCTTGTTGTCCAAAAACCCTAAGGTTGGCAATGTTGAGTACTGTTAAAGTCTACCGAAATTTCTGTTAAGTCTTAATAACAGGGCTGTCTACCCCTGAGATCGGGTTTCTATAATTTGGCCGGTTTCCGCTGCGGGGAGTCAGCAGGCTGCAATGGTTCATTCATGGCAATTTGAGCTAGTCATAAGCTATCCATGAGCCGCCAATGACCGATCAAAATGACCGATCAATGGGTCATGAATTTGCACCAATCATTAGCCCCATTTTCGATCCAACCAGCAGTTCCCAGCAGCCCGATTCCTTCACAACCTGTTTACAATATCAATTTCCATTGGATTTTTAACGCTTTGCTCTTGGGCAATTTCTGTTAATTATCCTCAACAATTGATGGCTTTAGCAATTGATGGCTTTAGCATTCTGAATCCTTGGAGGAACGACCCTTGTTTAATCTATTCACGATTCAAAATCTTTTGGCCACCGCCACCACCACGGAATGGTCACCCAATGTGGGGATCATCATGATCACTTGCAATGTGTTTGCGATCGTGATTGGTTACTACGCAATTCAAAAGCGCGGCGTTGGCCCCACTTTGCCCTTGCCTTTGCCTGCCATTTTCACCGGGTTTGGGATTCCGGAATTGTTGGCAACCGCGAGCTTTGGTCACCTGTTGGGAGCAGGGATGATTTTAGGTTTGGCTAACGCTGGTTTGCTGTAGGGTTTAGTTGCTCAACGTCGGCTTTAAAACCGCACGTTAGCATCACGCAAAAATTTCCACCCAATTTTCAGAACAAGGGGTTTAAAACCAAGATCTTAAGCCCCTTGTTTATCGACTAGATCGCCTAAGCGTACTAATTGATAGCACTAACAGAAAACCGTAAATTACCAGAAGGGGCAAAAAGGATTGCTCGATCGCACTCCAATGGGGCGGTTGATTTTGAGAACTGATTTCGCCTAAATTTCCCCACCAAACCTGAGCCAGGCTATAGCATTGATTGCCTTGCTTGAAACCATAGCAATTCCCCGGACTCACGATAATTGCCAAAATTTGGCTAACCAGAACCAAGACTAAAAATAACGGCTTGACTTGCAACCGATATCCACGATATCGACTGGTTAAGGTTGCCAGCCACAGAATTAAAAATCCATAGAATGGCAAGAGAAAAAATAGATAAACAATCCAAGCCAGCATGGTAAATGAGCTACCCATGAACAGCAGGGTGCTCAAGAGTAAATAGCTCAGAAAACAGAACCAAAATTGCCGAAGCGAGAGCCAGGGCAGAGAAGGCGGAAAGGACATTCTAGTTACGAAGTTCTACTGAATTAGTCCCTGGCGGCCATCAGAAATTCTCATCCGTTTCGTCCGCCTCCAGATCAATAATCCAATCCTGAACGAGTTGGGCAAATTCCTCGATCGACAGGGTGCAACTTGGCGATTCGTCATCCACCGTGTCTTCAATCGTGGCGCGATCGCCCGACAGATTCAAACAATAGGCATTACCTAACCGCTCCCAACCGTCTAGTTCCCCCGTTCGCACCGCTTCTAGCTTTTCGAGCAATTCTGTCGCCGCTGCTTTCACCCGCTGAATATCCAGGGTTAAAAACGCGATCGCCCGCTTCTGGGCGATCTGTTGCGCTTGGGGGGGCTGGGGTAGTTCCGGTTCGGGCATGTTAGACGGCTCGGGGCGATCGGGAAAAAGGGGGTTCATGGGTCGGAATGGCCTGACTGGTTGGGCGATTGGGAACAGCAATCAGGGGCTTGTTTGTTAGTTTACCGGCCCCGATCGGCCGGGCCCCAAGATCCAGTTCGGCGGCGCAAACGGTGATTGCCTCCCAAGACCAGACTTTCTGGCTCCCTAGTTCTCTAAAATCGATAGAGAAGAAAACACCGCGATCGAATCGTTTCCCCAACCCAACATCCCGCCACGGTCAACCGCCGTCGCTGCCGAAACTTGCACGGAATCGATCGGGAGTTGATAGGGTGGATGGTTGGGATTACTAGGGGCTTTTAAACCCGCCGTAAGCTATGGATTTGGTTGTACTGCAAACCTGGTTAGATAACGCATCGTTTGGCATCCTGCTGGTGACGATGCTGCTGTATTGGGTGGGGGCGGCGTTTCCCCAATGGATTCTGTTGGGATCCTTGGGCACGGCTGGCATGGCGATCGCCAACCTCTGCATGGCGGCATTGTTGGGCGCACGATGGATTGAGGCGGGCTATTTCCCCCTCAGCAATTTATATGAATCGCTGTTTTTCCTCGCTTGGGGAATCACGGCTGTCCATTTGTTGACCGAACGCAACAGCCGCAGCCGCTGGGTTGGAATTGTCACGGCTCCCGTGGCCATGGGGATTACGGCCTTTGCGGCCCTGTCCCTCCCGGACAGTATGCAGGCCGCTGAGCCGTTGGTTCCGGCCCTGAAGTCCAACTGGCTGATGATGCATGTGAGTGTGATGATGCTCAGCTATTCGGCCCTGATGGTGGGGTCGCTGCTGGCGATCGCCTTTTTGATTGTGACGAAGGGGCAGAATGTGACCCTGCGCGGTAGCTCCGTGGGCACGGGCAGTTTTCGGGATAAGGTGGCGCGGCTGGCGGTCAGCACGGCGGCCGTTGAAGCACCGGCCGCCCTGTCGATCGGGGGTGAAGCTAGCGGGGTTGCCCTGCTCGATCGCCCCGCCACTGACAGCACCACCGCCCTGAACCTGTCGCCCCAACGGTTGACCCTGGCGGACACCCTGGATAACATCAGCTACCGGACGATCGGGCTGGGCTTTCCCCTGCTCACCATTGGCATCATTGCCGGTGGCGTGTGGGCCAACGAAGCTTGGGGATCCTACTGGAGCTGGGATCCTAAAGAAACCTGGGCTTTCATCACCTGGTTGGTGTTCGCTGCCTATCTCCACGCCCGCTTAACCAAAGGCTGGCAAGGCCGCAAACCGGCGATCCTGGCCGCCTTGGGCTTTGTGGTGGTTTGGGTTTGCTATTTGGGCGTGAACCTGCTGGGCAAGGGCCTGCATTCCTACGGCTGGTTTTTTTAAGGGTTAATCAACGGCTAGTTCCTGTGGCGGCATCAGACCTCACCCCAGACCTGCAGCGGCTGCTCGATCGAGCGGCCGCTTGTCGTGAGCAGGGCAATTGGCCCGAGGCGATCGCGCTCGATCGACAGGCGATCCAGTTGGCTCCTGATTCCGCCCTGGCCTACGGTTCCTTAGCCCAGTCGCTACGGGGAGCCGATCGCCGACCAGCGGCCGTCCAAGCCTGGAACCAGGCGATCGCCCAAGGATTGCCCCAGCCCTCCCAAACGGCGATCGCCCATTGGGAACTCGGCAAACTCCAATGGGAGCTGGGGGAACACAATGGGGCGATCGAGCAGTTCCTGAACGCGATCGCGCTGAACCCCACCCTCATTTCCCTGCAAACCCTCGACGATCTCAGCCGTTGGCTGCGGCGGCGCGATCGACCCACCGAAGCCGCCGCCTTCGAGCAAGCGGCCTTGAAACGGCTCATTCCCGAAGTTCGCCAATTAATCCACCAGGGCAATGCAGCCCTCGCAGCCCGCTGGTGTTTGCGGGTGTTACGTATTGCCCCAGACTCTCATGCACCTCATAATCTCCTTTTTGAGGCATTTACAGCCCTTGATCGACATGAAGAGGCTCGCAGTTGTCTCTATCGAAGTATCCCAGATGCGTTATTAGATGAATTTATTCCTGATCTACTATGCTCGATTGAACGTTTACCATTAATTGACAATACAGAAAACGGAATAGGACAGTTAGTAGAATGGCCAATTTCTGATTCCTCAGAGATACCCGAGCCGCAGCCGATTCTTGCAGATCATAATGTTACCACCTTTGCCCCGCTCGGCCCGCTTGGTCAATTTCCTCGCCACTGCTGGGCCATTGAGCAGGGGCGTGTTTGGGTAGATTCTTGCAATCGAGTATTCTGGAATCGAGATGGAGCAGTAATTGATGGTCTGTCAATTGGAGCAGAGCGCCTGATTACTACTTCCAATCAACTCTCGCATCCCCAATACATTGCAGGAACAGTAGCTGTCATTGCCAAGCAAAATACCAATAATTACTTTCACTGGGTTACTGAGTTCCTACCTCAAGTGATTGATCTTCTAGAATTCTCAAAATCCATAGGTCAAACAATCGATTACTGGTACTTTCATGGGGAGTCTTTGCCTTTTCAGATTCAAAGCTTAGAAGCGCTGGGAATCAGTGAGAAGAATTGTATTTCTAGCCAATTCATTAATCATTTAGCAGCCGACACAATTTTGACATTTAATTTTCTGGGCATCATTGAGTGCCATAGCCGGAGTCTTCACAAACTACGTGATTGGCTGTTACCTAGAAACAATTTGAATTCATATCCATCGAAACGTTTATATTTATCCCGTTCCCGTGCTCGACGAGTTTTAAATGAAAACGAGTTGCGTCCAATCTTAGAGAAATTTAACTTTGAGTATGTTTCTGAGGGCTTGTCATTTACTGAACAAGTTGACCTTTTTTCGCAAGCAGAAGTTATCGCCGGCCCTCATGGAGCGGCTTTCACGAACATGATTTGGTGTCAAAAATCCGTGAAGATATTAGAATTTTTTGCTCCAAGTTATGTCAATCAATGCTACTGGCGCATGAGTCACCAATTAGGTTTTCAATATTATTACTTGCCAGGTAACACTGTTCTCAATAATTCTCATCCTTCTCTTAGTCAAATCAGCTTTTATCATAATCTAACTCTCTCACCACCAACTCTTGTTCAAGCACTGGAGCGTTGCTTTAATTCGAATGAAAGCTACAATTGCACATAATTCATTTGAATCCTTTAAAATAAACCACCACACTTAGATGCTGAGTTTCAACTTTCTAGGTTTAGGGTCTCAATCATGCATATAGCTGACTGATCAAGCTAGCTTGATCCAAACTCTCAATCTCTGATTCCCAATAGTGATAACGAAGTTGATTGCATGATTGCGATCCCCGTCGTCTCTCCACTAAGGTTAAGATTCGGGACGCGATCGACTCGTTCGATCCAAACCTTGCCGAGTGCGTCCCTTCTCGAGTGCGTCACTGTGATTTCGCCCAAACCTGCTCATCGTTCTTGGTTGGTGCTGTCGGCTGCCATTGGTGGCGCGTTGCTGGTTGTGACGGCCCTGGCGATCGCCCTGTTGTTGCGGGTTCCGGCCTTGCCCAACTGCCCCGCCATCTTTTGGCCGCTGGCTTCGGCTTCCATGCGCCTTTACTGCGCGGAAGTGGCGGCCAACAAGCGGACGGTACGGGATTTGCTGGAGGCGATCGCCCTGGTGGAGGTGCTCCCGGCAGATCACGAATTGCGCCCCCAAGCGAATCGCTACTTAGTCGCTTGGGTGGAGGAAATTTTGCGGTTGGCGGATGGAGCCGTGCAAGCGGGCAACTTGGAAGAGGCGCTGAAAATTGCTCGTCAGATCCCAACAACGGTTCCCAATCACGGTCAAGTGAAAACACAGATGGCCGACTGGGAGCGGAACTGGCGGGAGGCAGAAGGCATTTATAACGCGGTGATTGGGGCGATCGACCAACGCAAGTGGGATGCGGCGATCGGGAATGCTAACCGGCTGGTGCGTGGCCCCCTGCGCTATTGGGCAACGGTCAAACACGATGAGCTGCGGGTGCTGATTGCGGAAACGCGCCAGGATGATGGACGGATTCGCCGGGCCCTGGCGCTGGCAAAAGGCGGCAATCCCGATCGCTTTGAGCAGGCCTTTGAACTGCTGCGGGGCATTGAAGCACGGCGGCGACTTTATCCCCTGGCGCAACAGACAATCGCGGATTTAACGGAACAGGTGCTGACCTTAGCCCAGGCAAGTATCGATCGCGGCAATGGAGAGGCGGCGTTGCGGTGGGCGGATTTGCTGCCCGATCGGGAATCGTTGCGGGCCCAGGCGGAAGATTTACGCAACCTGGCAACGGCGGAAACGGCGGCCAAAGGGGGCACGCCTAAGGATTTGGAAGTGGCGATCGAGGAGGCCAGCAAAATTCCGGAAGGGCGGCCCCTCTATGAACGGGCCCAAGCCAAAATTGCCCAATGGCGACGGGACAGCGAAGATGCAGCGCGGTTGGAACGAGCAAAAGAGTTAGCCCAATCGGGCACATTGGTAGACTTGACCAACGCCATTTCCCAGGCTCAGGAAATTCCGGACACCAGCGGTTTGGCGGCCCTGGCGCGGCGGGAAATTACCAACTGGAGCCGTCAAATTCAAGAACTGCGCGATCGCCCCCTGTTGGATCAAGCGGAAACCCTGGCTGGTCAGGGGCGTTGGGCCGAGGCGATCGCCCAAGCCCAGCGCATTGAACCGGAAAGCCCTTTGGCCGCCGATGCCCGTCGCCGGGTGGCCGCTTGGCGAGCGGAGTTGGAACAGCGACAGGACGAGCCAATTTTGCAACAGGCGGAGGAGCTGGCTCGGGGGGGCGACCTCGCGGGGGCGATCGACATGGCGAACCAAGTTGCCAGTGGTCGATCGCTCTATCGCCAGGCCCAACAGGCGATCGCCCGTTGGCAAACCCAGCGCCAAGATCAACAACAACTCACGGAGGCCCAACAGCTCGCCACCGCCAACAGTCCGGACGGACTCGTGAGCGCCATCCTGCTGGCCGATCGGGTCAAACGCAACAGCCCTTGGCGGAGTCAGGCTGACGGTAACATTGCCCGCTGGAGCCAGCAGCTTTTGGCTTTGGCCCAACAGCAGGCGGCCAACGGCGACTTACCCGGTGCGGTGGCCTTGGCTCGCCGCATTCCCCGGGCAGCCACCACCTACGAGGCTGCCCAAACCCAAATTAGTGCTTGGCAACGGTGGATCTCGCCTGCGCCAGCCAGCCCCTAACCTCGACGAAGCCCATCAGGTCACGGTTTTGGCTGTGCAGTTTTGGCTGTGCAGTTTTGGCTATTCAGGCATCCCCCTAGCGCAATTCCACTTGCAATTGAAGCGATCGCAAGTTGGTTGGAGCATTGGCCCAACGCAGCAGCACTTGCCGGAATTGGGCCGCTTGCTCGGGGGTCAGGGCACTGGAAACCGTGTCATCCCAAACCACGCCTACCACGGAACCGCGTTCCAGGGTGAGGGTAACCACGAACGTCCCCCGCAGATTAGCTGGCAAATTGCGTTTGAGATATTGCGTGAGCTGCTCGATCGCCCGTTGATCCAATCCCGGTGCGCTGGCAATCTGCACCGTGGGGGCCGTTGGCAACGGAGACGTAAGATCGCCCTCCACTTCCCCAGCGGGCGGCGGCGGGGCGATCGGGAGGGGCGCGGGTTGCAAGCCGCTGCGGCCACCCGTGGGGCGCGGGGGAGCACCTACCGATCGAGCCGCCTCGGAGCGATCAGATGCGCCAAAGAAGCCTTCATAGCTGGTTCCTTCTGGCAACTCCACGGGAACCGTCACCCGCTGGGTTGAACCATCCGGGTTGACACGCACTTCCTCACTCACGGCCACAAAGGCAGTGTATTGAGACAAAACTCGGTAGGCCAAGGAGGTTTCAACCACCCGATCGATCAGGGATTTCACCTCGTTGCCATAGAGCTGATTCATGAGGTCTTTGATCCGTGACCGGGCCCACAGTTGAGCAATGGCCGGTCGATCGCTCTGACTAAACTCCACCTTGAACCGTTGTTCAAAGGGTTGGCTACCGGCGGTTCTGCCCGTCACAATTAGGGTTCCGGGGGCGCGATCGGCCTTGCGCCCAAAGATCACCAAGGGTTGAGCCGCAAACAGATCCGGCGCGGCGGCCGGATAAAGATCTGGGCCAGGGCCGGGCCCTTCCCAACGCACCCGCACCTCCGTGAGCACCGGGTTGGCAATTTGACGAAAGAATTTTTCCACGGGAGCTTCGGTGGTTTCGTCTTGGCGCACCACTTGCAGGGTTCCGCGTCCCACTTCCGCCAGGCGATCGAGCAAAAAGCGGTTGACGGAACTGCCCACCCCAAAGCTAAACAGCCGATTCCCGGGTTTTAGATTGCGCTGAACGCTGGCGATCACCTCCCGATCGTTGCCAATGTAGCCATCGGTCAGCAGCACCACACTCCGCAACCGCCCCGCTTCGGCCGCTGGAAACCGCAATACCTCATCGATGCCCGCTTGCAGATTAGTCCCGCCGTTGGCTTGCAGGGCTTCAATGTAGCCCAAGGCCCGCTGTCGGTTGGCGGCGGTGTTGGCCAAGGGGCGATCGGACAAGCGGGTGGCCGCATTGGCAAAGTCAATGATCGTGAAGGTGTCGTTAGGGTTCAGACCATTGATGAAACGGCGCATCAATTCCTTGGACTTGGCCAACGGCTGCCCCTGTTGGGAACCGGAAGTGTCCATCAAGAACACCACATCCTTGGGCACGATCGCCCGCTGGGGATAGCCAATCGCCGGGATCAGATATAGCCCAAAGAAACCGCCCCGATCGTCCCCTTGGGTGAGCACGCTGGCTTGGGTGTTGGCCCCCGCCACCCGATAGCGGAGGATGAAGTCTTTGTTAGGAATTGAGTCCGCTGGGGACAGTTGCACGGCGGTAAAGCGCCCCTTGCCGGTGAAGTCGATTTTGTGGGAGGGTGATCGCACCGCTTCGATCGGCACGCCCGCATCGATCGACAGTCGAAGGCTGATGTCATGGCCCGATCGACTGCCGGGGGGCAACACTGGCGGATTAATCCGCGAACCATCGGGCACTTGATCCGTGCTGCCATTGGGGCCGATCGGGTTGCCGGGGTTATACCGCGGCCCCACCACCATTGGGAACACAAATTCATAATCCCCCCCTTCAAACTTCAGGGATTCGGTGTATTGAATGGTGACTTGGATCGCTTCCCCGGGACGAATGTTAGCCAAAGATTGGGTGAAGATATTATCGCGCTCTTGCTCCAACAGTCCGGCCGTGCGACCCTCTTGGCGGGCTTGCTCATAAATTTGGCGGGCTTCTTCGCGGGTTTTTAAATCTCCCTTAATCACCCGATCGCCAATCCGAATTTCCATATCGTCCACGGCGGCATTTTCCGGCAGTGGAAAGACATAAACCGCCTCCAAAGGGCGATCGAACGGATTCGTAAAGGTCTGTTGCACCGTCACTCGCGACAGGTTGCCGGTCACCTGGGCGGTCACCTCGGTTTTATCCAACACAAACCGATCGATCGAGCCATCGGGATTGGGGGCATAGAGACCGCCCACCGGGCGATCGGGCTGGGGCGAAACCATCGGGCGGCCCTCCGGAGACATTCGTTGTGTTAACTGAGCAGCGGGAGCAACCGTGGGGCGAGTTATGGCAGCCATGGCATCGGTTTTGGGCATCGATCGCGCCATCACGGGTGCTGACGACTGAACCATCACGCCCCCCGCAGCCAGCACCACCATCCACTTGATCGCCGTCATTTGCTTACTCATCTCGATCCCCATGGCCTCACACCGGGCCCCATTAGCAATCCATTGCCATCCAACGTTCGGGCCCACCGGTCAACGGGCCCAACCAAACTCGACCCGGAACGACTGACCCTCCTGTTCATGCCTTGGGGGCATTTTTGGGGCGCTGTCCCGAGTCGGGGTTTTGCATGGCTGTACTACTGTTGTAGTGCTTCTGTTTTAGTTCCGCGATCGACGATCACCTTCCGGATCCATCTAGACCCTGGTTGCACGGTTTGTGGTGCGTTCTGCGTCGCGGGTCTTTTTGCCGCGCCAGAAGAATTTCACCGGAGTGCCTTCAAAGCCCAATTCTTTACGGAAATGGCCCTCAATGTAGCGGCGATAGTTGTCGTTGAACCGGTGGGGATCGTTCACAAACAGGGCGATGGCTGGCGGTTGGCTGCTGACTTGGGTTCCGTAATAGATCTTGCCCTGCTTGCCTTGGCGGGTGGTTGGCGGCGAGTGCCAACGCAGCGCATCTTCCAACACCTCATTGATTGTGGCCGTGGAAACCCGGCGACGATGTTGCTCAGCGGCGCGATCGACCAATTCCAAAATCTTCGGGACTCGCTGACCGGTCACGGCACTGGTGAAAATCATTTCCGCCCAATCTAGGAAATAGAGACGGCTACGCAATTCCCGCTCATATTCATAGATTGAGGTGGAATCCTTATCCACCGCATCCCACTTATTCACCACCAAAACACAGGCTCGCCCATCATCGGTAATCCGGCCCGCCAGGCGCTGATCTTGTTCCGTGATGCCATCCAACACATCAATCACCAACAACACCACATCCGATCGACGGATGGCCTTGAAGGCCCGATTGATGCTGAAAAATTCTGGGCCGTAGTCGATCATTTTCTTGCGGCGAATCCCGGCGGTGTCGATCAGCCGGTAGCGCTTGCCATTACGCTCCACCACCATGTCGATCGAGTCCCGAGTGGTTCCCGAAATGGGACTGACGATCGCCCGGTTTTCGCCCACAAAGGCGTTCAACAAACTGGACTTGCCCACATTCGGCCGCCCCACGATCGCAATGTTCAGCTCCGGTTCCTCCGGCAACTGATCCACAGGCGGCAGGTAGCGAAGCGCCGCATCCAACAAATCTCCCGTGCCGTTGCCGTGAATGCCTGACACCGCGAAGGGTTCACCCAATCCCAATTCCCAAAACAGACTCGCCTGAGCCAAGCCCTGATCCGGTGATTCACACTTGTTCACCGCCAGCAACACCGGCTTCGGTTGGCGACGTAACCAATCGGCAATTTCCCGATCGGCATCGGTGGGGCCTTGCTTCCCATCCACCACAAAAATCGCCACCGCCGCCTCCGACAGGGCCGCCATCGCCTGCTCGCGGATCAGGGGCAAAAACTCCGTGTCATCATCAAACACCAGCCCGCCCGTATCCACCACCAGGAAATCCCGATCGCCCCAGAATGCCGGCCGATAGGTGCGATCGCGCGTGATCCCCGGTTGGTCGAACACGATCGCTGATTGATCCCCCGCGAACCGATTCACCAGGGTCGATTTGCCCACGTTGGGCCGTCCCACGATCGCCACCACCGGAAGAGACATACGCCTCACCTACCGCTCTTTGTTCAAAACCAAACTAGCAATCATAGCGCGATTTGGAAGACGTAATTCACGATTAATTCAGGAATTCTGATAATTCAGGTAATTCAGGAATTCTTGGCCCATCACTCGTGCTTGTGACCATCGGGCATAATCGCCGCCGCCATCAGAGCGCCCTCAAAGGAAGCTGAGTAAAGATTCGCCCGGTGTAGATTGGCTCCTTCCAAGTTGGCTCCATGGAATTTCGCTTCTCGCAAATTGGCCATGCTCAGGTTAGCCAACATCAAATTCGCCCCGGACACATCCACCTGGCTGAGGGTCACCTCCCGCAAATCCGCTTCCCGCAAAATGGCATCTCGCAGCGTTGCCATATACAGGTTGGCCCCAATGAGATTCGCCCCAATCAGGGTCGCCTCATCCAAATTGGCACTCATCAAGCTGGCCATGCAGAGGTTAGCCAAGCTGAGATTCGCCATGCGGATATTGGCGCAATATAGGTTGGCCCCCACCAAGTTGGCCAAACAGACGATCGCCAGGCTCAAATTAGCCTCTCGCAGGTTCGCCTCCCGCAGATCTGCCATGCCCAAGTTCGCTTCTCGCAAATCGCAGCGGCTGAGATCCGCCTCCCGCAGCTTAATTCCCTTCAGGTTGGCCGTGTAAAGACTAGCTTCCCGCAAATCAGCTCGGCTAAAGTCCGACTCCCGCACCACACTCATGCACAGATCCGCCCGTCGCAAGGTTGCCTCGCGAAAGTCCACATGACGCATCACCGATTCCCGCAGGTTCACCCCCGATAGGTTGGCCGTGTAGAGGTTGGTTTTGCGAAGGCTGGCCCGCTGCAAATTGGCCCCTTCCAAATTCGCCATACACAAATCCGCATGGCTGAGGTCAAATTGCTGCAAGTTAACTTTGCTGAGATCGGCTTCGCGGAGGTTGGGATAGACGTTGGGGTTGGCGCGTCGCCAGCGGTTCCAAACATCTGCACCTTGCTCGATCAGCACGAGGTGCTCGGGGTTTGCCATCCTGTTGACTCCGGCTCTGAGGACGATGCAGCAAGGTGCGACAGGGAACGAGAAGGGGTTGATCGACGAAATTGAATAGATCGACGAAGAAATTGAATGGTTCTGCCCATTGGACTAAGCATATCAAGGCAATGAAGCCGTTGAAAGGCAACCCAAGGTTGCCCCCGCCTCCCATCGCCCTGTGGTGATGAAAAAGTCTTCAAAGGCTTCCGTGAGCTAGCTGGCTTGACCCGATCGCCCCGCAAATTGGCCAGGAAAGTGGCTAAATCATCCGGATGACCCTTGGGCGATCGAGCAATCAGTTTTTGAAAATAGATGCACCCCAATGCCAAATCCTCAGCTCCCAATGGGAATGGGGATTTTTTTTATGGGTTCGTTGGGTTTCTTGAAACTCGACAGGCTCAAGCTCAGCAGCCCTAGACTCGGAAGCCGTTGCATTAACCCTAAGCTTGAAAGCCCCAGACTCGGCAGGCTAAAACGCAACAGACTTGACCATTGAACCCGAGCAACCGGCAATCCGGCAATCCGTCGTAACTGCCCAATCGATCGGCAACATTCGCTACAATCATCAATCCAGATGCGTCCACTAGTCTGACCCAGTTCGTTGGTCATTCCGCTAGTTATTCATCATTTTATTCACTCACATACCGGAGACAGTCCCCTTGCTGACCCTCGGAGTCAATATTGACCACATTGCCACCATCCGCCAAGCCCGCCGCACCGTGGAGCCGGATCCGGTGGCCGCGGCTGTTTTGGCAGAATTGGGGGGTGCGGATGGGATTACGGTACACCTGCGCGAAGATCGCCGCCACATTCAAGAGCGCGATGTGCGTCTGTTGCGGCAAACGGTGCGCACCCATTTGAATTTGGAAATGGCGGCGACCGATGAAATGGTGGCGATCGCCCTGGATATCAAGCCGGATTACGTGACCCTCGTGCCTGAGCGGCGAGAAGAGGTGACCACTGAAGGCGGCCTGGACGTGGTGGGGGCGGTCGATCGGCTCGGAGATGTGGTGGAAGCCCTGCAAGATGCCCAGATTCCCGTCAGCCTGTTCATTGATGCCGACAGCAAGCAAATTGAAGCCTCTGCCAAAACGGGCGCGAAATTCATTGAGCTGCACACGGGTCGCTATGCGGAAGCTCACAGCCCCGAAGAGCGGCGCAAGGAGCTGGGAATTTTGGCCCAAGGCGCTTGGCGGGCCCGGGAGGCGGGCTTGCGGGTGAATGCGGGCCACGGCTTGACCTATTGGAACACCTACGAAGTGGCCTGCATTGACGGCATGGAAGAGCTAAACATTGGCCACACGATCGTCAGTCGGGCGGCGCTGGTGGGCATGGAGCGAGCGGTGCGCGAGATGAAGGAAATTTTGCAGCGGGCAGCGTTGGATATAAAGTTTCGTCGCTAGGGGTGCGATCGCCCAACGATTCGATCGCCAGGCCGCTAAAATGCAAAGTCGCTAGCACTTCCGTTGATTGCGCCTGTTTTCAAAGTCCTTAAAATTCCTCTGGTAAACCTGCTACCTCTCCCCAAAACCGATGACCACCTATCACTTCTGTTTGGCTAGCCGTCATTTTCTCCTGGAAGAAGAACCCCTTGAAGAAGTGCTCAAGGAACGGACGCGCAACTATCACGAGCGGGAACAGGAAATTGATTTTTGGCTGGTGGAGCAACCGGCATTCCTGGAAGCTCCTGAGTTCAAGGAAATGAAGAAGCAATGCCCCCAACCGTCGGCGGCGATCATTTCCACCAACCCCACCTTCATCACCTGGTTGCGGTTACGGTTGGAATATGTGGCGACGGGCCAGTTTGAAGCGCCTTCTGAGTCGATTCCGGAACCGTTAAAGTCGTTGGCTCCCGTTTCGGCCAGCTAGGTTCTGCACAAGCGACTACGATAACCAGCGCAAGGCTGAATACCCCGATTGGTCTTGGCCAGGGCTGTGCGTTGGGGAAGAGGGAGGATCCACAGTCGGATCCTCCCTTTTGGTGTTGATCGGTGATTGCTGGCGTTGATCGGTGATTGCCAAATGTGACGGAATTAGTTTTTAGGTGGAAAGTCCGGTTTTTCACGATCGCTCGGGTTAGGCTTGGGAGACTGCACCCCAGATTCCATTCCTCAGAATCCACCCCTCAGAATCCATCCTTCAAACCCATGTTGAAACAGCGGTTATGGCGGCCCCTGTGGCAATCCCTGGCGATCGGAACCGGCCTGGCGGCGATCGCGGCCGGTGGCCTGATTCCTGCGGCCCAAGCCCAAACTCGGGAAGACTTGCCCGAGTGCGAACCGCCCCAGTCCGGTGAATTTTTGCTGTTGGTGCGCCGGGCCAGCCGGGATGTGGAAGATCGGCTTTACACGGCGTTGCCCCAAAATGTATCAGCGGAACCCTGTCGCTACGTGGGGGAAGCGGTGATGCGCTTGGAAGGGTTTCCCTCGTTGAACATTGCCAAGGCTTGGGCTGATTATGTGCGCGATCGCACGGGGTTGCAGGCTTTTGCGATCGAATCGCCCAGCGCGCGGGCGGCGGCGGCCTTTCAGCCCACGGCATTAGGAAATGGCTATGCGGTGTTGGTGAATTATTTTGACGACCCGACGGTGGCTCGCGAGTTACGGGATTTTCTGAGCCGGGATGTGGGGTTAGCCAGCTATGCCGATCGCCCGTATCTGTTGGCATCAAGCAGCACAGACAGCAAGGCGGCGGGTGAGTTGATGCGCCGTTTGAGCGATCGGGGATTCACGGCCATGGTGGTGGACGGTCGGCAAGTGATGTTGCTGCGCCAGGCGATCGCCCTACCGGTCGATCGATAAACGCCCCAGGAGAGTTGTTTCAAATTTTCCGCAAACACTCCTCAAAAATTCCCCAAAAATTCCCCCAAAATACCTCCCCACAAATACCGCAAAGTCCCTAACCCAAGAGCATCCCAGCCCTTTTCTCCAGCCATTCAACAAACCGTTATTCACAATCACCCCAAAAACTTTGCCCCAACGCTGAACCTTTTTCGCTAGCCCCCTGTCCAAAGGAGCAATTCAACAGCATTGCGAGCATGGAGGGGCAAACAAGCCGCCAGCAGCAGTGTTTCTAGGATTTCTAGGTTTAAGGGCTGAATGCTGGGAAAGGCTCTCTATGCTCAATTGGGTCGCTGGCAAAGGACGGCGGTTTTGGCGGTGGCCACGGACGATCGCTCGATCGTGCAACGGGCCGCTGGTGGGGACGCGCGGGCCTTCCAGCATCTCTATCGCCAACACCAAGCTCGGGTACGCGCCACGCTCTATTCCCTCTGCGATGCGGATGGTTTAGATGATTTGGTGCAGGAGGTATTCCTGCGGGTTTGGCGAGGGTTGCCGCGTTTTCGAGGGTCGGCCAGCTTTTCCACTTGGCTTTATCGAATTACTTGGAATGTGGCCAGCGATCGGCGGCGGGAGTTGGCCAAAAACCGCGCCCGCCGCTTAGAACCGACGGCGGATCCTGACTTGTCGGAACGGGCGATCGAACAGGCGATCGATCCCCGAACCCAAGACAAGTCCCCCCTCAGCCAACTGCACTACCAAGACTTGGTTCAGCGATCGCTGGCCATCTTGGGGTTCGAGGCCAGGGCCGTGTTGGTGTTGTGTGATCTCGAAGATGTTTCGCAAAAGGAAGCGGCGGAAATTTTGGGAATTCCGGTGGGAACCGTCAAATCGCGGCTCTTTTACGCCCGGGCCCAAATTCGGCAGTTTTTGCAGCAACAGGGGGTGGAACTATGACCGATCGCCCATCTCACCCATCCGATGAGGCTAACGCTCAACCCCGCCCCGGTGGCAACCCCCGCCGGCCCGCCCATCCGGCTGCCGGCCCTTCCGGTCAGGAGGATGTCAAATTGGTGAACTTCTTGCGCCAACATCGCCCCAGCCCACCGCCCGCCGCCCCGGGTCTAGAGCGATCGCTGCTGTTGGAAATTGAGGCCAGCCAACTGCGGGCCGCCCGCCGCCATCGGCAATGGTGGTTAGGCAGTTTGGGGGCGATCGCGATCGGCTGTTGGGCCCTCTTCCAACAGGGGCCGGGAACTCAGGCCCCAGCCCCCAGCGTTGCGGAAGCCGATCTCGAAAGCTTCATCAACGAAACCTGGGGCATGACCCTCGCGCCCAGCAACGTCACCACCCAAACGGCCAGCACCGATGACTCGCTGCCCTGGAGTTTTGACCCCCACACCTGGGAAACGGAGCCGACCAAGCTGGTGAACCGATCGCTCTCAGCCATGGCGCTTCCCGATCAATGGACACCTTACCTCTAGCCCCTGATTAATCAGCATCTCTCAGGAGTTCGTCAATTATGAAATTTTGGAACTTGAATCGCCTTCAGATCACCCTCATGGCCATGGCCGCCGTCGCCACCGTGGGAACTGCGGCCCTGGTGCCGCTGGCCAACGCCCAAGCGGGGCCCGATGATGATTGGATGTCGCAAATGGACGATCGCCCCGGCCCGGGCGGCCCCGGCGGCCCAGACGGTGGCCCTCCCGGTGGTCAACGGGGCGGTCGGGGTGGCCCCGGCGGCATGTTGCGCGACCTGAACTTGACCACCGAACAAACCCAAAAACTCGATCAAGTGCGCGAACAATTCCGCAGCCGCATGGATCAACAAAGAACCGCGATCGACACCGTTCGCCAAGAGATGGGCCGCCTGATGGCCGGCAGCGCCAGCGCCGACCAACTGCGCCAACAGCACAACCGCTTGCAGGCGGAAATGCAAAAAATGGGTGATTTGCGCTTTGAAAGCATGTTAGCCATGCGGGAAATTTTGACCCCGGCCCAGCGACAACAATTGGCTCAACGGATGCAGGAGCGCGGGCCCGGCCGGCGACATGGCGGCCCCGACGGCCAGGGTGGGCCCGGCGGTCGAGATCGGCAAGGGCAACCTAATAATCAAGGTGGCCAGGGCTGGAATCGGCAAGGACAACCCAATAACCAAGGGCAGCCTAATAACCAACGGCCACAATAGAGCCGCAATAGGTTGGTGTTCTCCAATTGATTCCTCAAAGCAATTTTTCTAGGGAAATGACTAGGGAAATTGCTAGGAATTGCTCAGAGAGTTTCCCAAAGGTTTTTTGGTTATTTTCCCAGCACCAGCCAACTTCCCAGCGTTAGCCAACGCTGCAACCCAATAGCCGTGTAGGATCGCCTGTCCTGCGCGGTTTTCTGCTGCGAATTTTCTGCTGCGAATCTATTAAAAATTTGGTGAACATTTGACCAATCAGGGCGATCACAATGTTGGGATCGTAACTGTGGTGATCACGGCGATCATGCTGCCCGTTTGCTGTTTTTCCTTGGCTTGGATCCAGCTCTATGCGCTATCTCTACCTGCACGGTTTTGCTTCGGGCCCCGGTTCATTCAAGGCCAGGGCTTTGACCGATCGATTCCAACAGCATCAAATTACCCTTGAAGCTCCCGACTTTAATGAGGGGGGATTCACCGGGTTGACCCTCAGCCGCCAAATTCAGCAAGTGCAAGCCCTGATTAACCAAACACCGGAGGAACCGATCGGGCTGATTGGTTCGAGCTTTGGTGGCTTGACGGCCCTGTGGCTGGCGGAACAATGCCCCCAGGTGCAACGGTTGGGGCTGTTGGCTCCGGCCTTGGGATTTCCCCAAAGTTGGCACGATCACCTGTCGCCGGATCAGTTAGATCAATGGCAAAGGAGCGGCCAGTTGATGGTTTACCACTACACGGCGGGGAAAGAGCTGCCCTTGGAGTTGGGCTTTTGGGAAGATGCCCAGCGCTATGATCAGTCCAAGCTTCAGCGGGTGTTGCCAACGGTGATTTTGCATGGGCGGGCCGATCGCACGGTGTCGATCGAGCTGAGTCAGCAGTGGGCAGCGAGCCATCCTTGGGTGGAGTTGATCGAACTGGAAACGGATCACGGCATGGGCGACGCGATCGAGCCAATTTGGCAAACGATCGAGCGATTTTTTCAGCTCCTCAACCCTCCCCAAGCACTCCATTAGTTTTGGGCTGAATAGTTTTGGGCCGAATAGTTTTGGGCCAAATCATTGCGGAAATCACGAGCAAGATAGCCAGCATGGTCATCACCAGCAGTCGAGACGAGATCGCTTGGCAACGGTTACGGGATGGTTTGCGGCCGGGCCAGCGGGAAATTGCTGACTGGGCGGGCGGGCCCTTGGCGGTTTCGGCTGTGCCGGGCGCGGGCAAGTCCACGGGCATGGCCCGAGCAGCAGCCCTGACGATCGCCCGGTTCCAGTTGGACGCGCGCCGCCAATTGGCCGTGGTGACCTTTACCCGATCGGCTGCGGCCCACCTGAAGGCCAAAATTCGCGAATCCCTGCAAATATTGGGCCTCCCGCGCCAGGGATTCACGGTGCAAACCCTCCATGGGCTGGCCTTGCAAATTGCCGGACGCAATCCGGAGCTGTCGGGCATGGAGCGCGATCGCACCCTGGTGTCTCCCGATCGCCAGCACCGACTAATTGCCAATGCCGTGGATGATTGGATTACCCAAAACCCATCTCTTTACGGGCTGTTGCTGGAGGGGTTGGAATTTGACGGGGAAGAGGCGGAACGGTTGCGGCGACTGTCCGTGTTGCGAACGGATTTGTTGCCGGAGTTGATGCTAACGGTGGTGCGCGAGGCCAAAAGCTCGGGTCTGAAACCCGCAGATTTGCAGCACATGGGCCAAGCACCGGAGCTGGCCGCCGATCGCTACCCAGGTTTGGCGATCGCGGCGGGTCTCTACGAAGCCTATGAAGCCCAACTGCAACGGCGCAATGCGATCGACTATGACGACATGATTTTGGCGGCTTTGCGGGTTTTGGCGGATCCGGAGGCGGCTAGTCTCTGGCGATCTCGCATCTTTGCGGTGTTTGAGGACGAAGCGCAGGATTCCTCGCCCCTGCAAGCGCGGCTGTTGGAACAATTGGCGATCGACCCGGCCACGAATGCAGTGAACTTGGTGCGGGTGGGCGATCCCAATCAGGCGATTAACTCCTCCTTCACGCCGGCCGACCCGGTATTCTTTCGGCGGTTTTGCGAAGCCTGTCGATCTCAGGGACGATTTGCCCAAATGGATCGATCGGGACGCAGCAGCCTGATCATTCTGGAAGCGGCCAACGTCCTGGTGCAGTGGACGAACGATCGGGAATTCCCCCGCCTCACCCAACAGATTGGCACTCGATCGGCCCTGCCACCCTTTGAGTTGCAATGCATTCAACCAGCAGAACCCAACGACCCCCAGCCGAACGCCAACCCAACGCCGCTCGGATTGGGGCTGGAGTTGGTGCGGCCCGCCGATATTCACCAGTCGATCGCCCAAATTGGCCAACGGGCGATCGACCTGTGGGCCAAGGCCCCCGATCTCAGCTTGGCGGTTTTGGTGCGCACCAATGATCAGGGGCGCTGGGTGGCCAAATCCTTGGGCGATCGATTTGGCGATCGGCTCAATCTTTATGAAGTGGGAGCCAGCGATCGCCAATCCCACGTGCCCGGGGAAATGTTGACCCTGTTGCAATTTCTCGATCGGCCCCACTCGCCCCAATACCTGAAGGCCCTGCTGCGGGTTTTGGTCGATCGACAACGAATCCCCACCCAAGACCTGGACAGCCTGGCCGCCCAGCCCGAACAGTTTCTCTATCCGGGACCGTTGGATCCACCCTTGGCAGAACCGGCCCGCCAGGCCCGGCGCATTTGTGCTGGCATTTTGGCCGCCCGGCTGCATTTGCCCCACTATGCCCTCCTGTCCTTTTTGGCCATGACCTTGGGCTACGATCGCGCCGAGCTGGCCACCACCGACAAATTGATCGAAACCCTCGTGCAGCGCGATCGGGGTGACCAACGGCTAGAAACCACCCTGAACAACCTCGTTGAAATTGTCAGTAACGAAACCTTCGCCCCCGTCGAAGCCGAGGAGTTGCCCGAGTCTCCCTACACTCGCCCCGGCCAGCTCACCATCATCACCGCCCACAAAGCCAAAGGCCTCGACTGGGATGGGGTCTTTTTGCCCTTCCTCCACAGCGACTATTTCAGCACCGAAGCGCGTGTGCCTTTGCAAATGGAGTTTTTGGGGGCATTTAACTTGGGCGACTGTTTACGGGCCCAAATTCGCGATCGGGTGCATGGAGCCGCCAAACTTCCCCCGATCGCGATCGCCACCCACCAAGCCCGTTGGTTAAAAGTGGCCGAAGAATATCGCCTGCTTTACGTGGCCATGACCCGGGCGAAGCGACTGCTGTGGATGGCGGCCGAACAACAGGCCCCCTTCACTTGGAACAAGCCCGAAAACCTCACCACCAAAACGCCCTGCCCTGCATTTTTGGCTTTAGAGACAGATTTTCCTGAATGCAAGCGATCGGCTCCCTAGCTCAACCGCAACCAACAACCGCAACCAATAACCGCAACCAGCAATGGAAAAGGGACTGGCCGAAACCAATCCCTTTTCCAAAAACCCTTTTCAGAGTTGTTTGCCAGAGCACTTTGCAGCAGCAAGTCTAGAGAGTCTTGAGACCGGATCTAAACTCCGCTGCTTCACTCCGCTGATTTAGACTCCGCCAGCATTGATCACGATTCGGCGTTGAAACCGAATGCAGCAACCAGAGCAGGAGGGGCTAATTTACCACAGACCTTGAATCGGGCCCGAGGGAACCATCGGCGTAGAAGGAGCCACGAACGGACGTTGCTCAACCACCACGTCACGGCACTGACGATCCATGCTCACGGGGGTGGCGCGGCCGATGAACTGACGGCACACGGCCTTGCCGGAAGCATTCAGCACAATATCGCGCGACAGCTCTTGGCCGTCCTTGTTGTAGATGAACACTTCGTTACCGGTCAGGTCACGAATCAACACAGGGCCAGCCTTCATGCACTCTTGCACTTCGCGCGACCAAGCTTGGAAACGCGAGTTGCAGATGCCCCGGTGAATATCGAGGTCTTCGAAGGTAATTTTGTTGTCGCTGTTGCAATCACCAAATTGGTGAATCTTGTAGCGATCGGTGATCGGGGTGCTGGTGGTGATGCTGCTCTCTTTCTTCATCGAGAGGTCGATCGGGAACTCAAAGCTCTTGCGCAGAGCTGCACCGGTCGGATCGGTCACCACGCGCAGGCGAGGGCCATCGTAGTAGGTTCCATAGACCACCTCTTGAGCAAGGCTTTGCTCGTGGTAGTCAACTTTGATGTGGGGGTTCAACGCAGGCGCAGCTTGGGCCACCGTAGGCACGCTAGCCGCCACCAGGGAAACCAAGCCCCAAAATGCTTTCGATTTCATAGGTGCTGTGGGTCTTTCTCGTCGGTTGGAAACGAGCATACCGCTTTGGCGGCAGCCCGCAGGGTCGGTGGTGCGGAGCTTCCAATTACTCTAACAGATTGCCTGAAGTTGACCAGCTAACAAAAACGGCAGGCGCGGGGCCTGCCGTTGAATTTCGTCGTTACCGAAGGGGCTGAATTCCTGAGAGATCGGCCCCTAAGAGGGGAAATGGGTTGATCGCCTAGGCCTCTTGCAGCAGCGTTACTTCACCGTTGCGCACTTGCCAAGCAAAGGTCAGCAGCTTGAACCAGCGTTTTTGTACCTGTTTGGGGGTGCAGCCGATCGCCTTGCCAATGGTTTTTTCGTCTTTTTGAGCTTGCTTCAGTTGCACCAGTTGCTGTTGCTCGGGGGTCAGTTCCTCCCAAAACAAGGTCCACAGCGCACCGGACATCCCTAGGCGATCGTCCACATCGGCCCCGAGCCACTGGTGAACCAGTTCCCAGTTGTGCATCCGGGAAAAGCGCTCCACATGATACTTAAACCGTTGTTGCAAATAGTCCCGCTGGCGAGGGCTGAGGCCCAACACTTCGTCAATTTCCGGGGCAGACAGGTCTTGCATTTTCAGGGCCAGGTAGTCCACGCAGTCGTGGTGACCTTGGTTGCGCAAATAGTCCACCAGTTCGTTCAAGATTCGATCGCGCAGGACAGCTTCCGCCGGGTCGATCGCCTCCGAAACCATCTGCTCGCGCACTTGCTGCACGGCGCTGCTGCGGGCATATTGTTCAGCCTCTTCGCCTTTGCCCCCTTCCACGGCCAATTCCATGTCGATCGCCACTTCCGGCGGTTGGCGACGGGCAAAGCTTTTCGCCCGCAGCACGATCAATTGTTGGTTGCGGCAACCGGGCAGGGAAATGCGGCGCTTGGCATATTGCTCCGCGAAGGAGAGATATTCAGCCAACTCCAGCCGGGTGCGAGGTTGGTAGGTCTCAGGCAAGTCGTTTTCCCGCCGAAAGGCCCGCAGGGATTCGATGTAAAACGCTTGCATGAAATCTTCAATCAGGGTGTAGCGAGCCTGGAAGCTCAGTTCCGCTTGGGCCGGAGCAATGTAGCGATAGACCATGGCGCTGAGGGTGCTGTGCAGTTCCACTCGGCCACGCTCGGAGCCGCGCTTATAGTAAGCCAGGCACTTTTGAAGCCGGTGACGAGCCAAGGACAGGGCCCAATCGTCCACTTGACCGGAAGCTTGGATGCGATCGCTCTTTTGGCAAACACGGCTGACTTCGTTCAGGATGCGCTCAACTGTGGCGATCGCTCGGGTGGGCATTTGTCCCACCGAATTCATCACCTCATCCAACAACATCTGTACTTGGGCGCTGGCATCGGCGGGGGCTGGCACAAGGCTGAGGGCAACGGTCGCGGCGGGAACAGGGCTGGAAGGGCGGCGGACTTGGGGGGCGGTGGCCAGTTGAGCGTTCACGATTCTTACCTCAGGATGCACAACACAACGGTGACGACGAAGGTTGTCGGGGAAGCGCTTGGGAGGTGCGTTTCTCTTGACAGCTTCACTCTACGGAGCTAGCCCCATTGCCGATCGCGCGTCTGTGTCACTGGCTCGATCGCAATCGGCCCCCTGTTTCGGGGCGATCGACCATCGCAGACACCTAAAACGCCCAAGAGCAGACGGGATAAAGCTTGTGGCGATCTGTTTCCGAGACCATCCAGCTTGGCAACCGCCCCTGAAACCGTCGCTTTCCTCAGCCAGTTGACCAACCGGATCGAAACAGCGCATTTTTGAGGATGGGGTTGCGGATTTGCCGGGTTGCACAATCCTCCCTGCCAATGTTTCGGGCAAGGGGGCGAGGATCCGGATCTGCGCCGCCGAATCCTGGAGTATTCAAGCCAAGAGCCGCTCGATCGCCGTGGTTCAAAGCGTTGTGCGCTCAGAGGATGCCGGAATCGTCAAAAATTTCCCGAAATTTTCCGACCGCCTCGCAGACCCCAAACAGCAGCGTTCAAAATTTCTTGAGCAATTCGCTTGACAAACCCTAGCGGCGGCGATTATCTTAGTTTCCGCGTTGGACGCGCATTCCTCAGTAGCTCAGCGGTAGAGCGGTCGACTGTTAATCGATTGGTCACAGGTTCGAATCCTGTCTGGGGAGTTTCTAAAATTTCGAGCGCCGTAGGGGTTGGGTCTCCCAACCCTAACCCGGGTGATCGCCAAAACCCTGTCCACCCCTGGGAACACCCAAGGATCACGGGAACTGGGCGGGGAGACCCTGGAACTGGGCGGGGAGACCCCGGAACTGGGCGGGGAGACCCCGGAACTGGGCGGGGAGACCCCGCCCCTACGATTGATTGGTTTGAAGAACGAGATCATCAGGGTTTCAGGCGACTTGATGACAGGCCCTAAACCCCTTGCTCCGAGGCCCAGCAATCGCAAGGGCTAACTGGGGCGAACCTGTCGATCGCGGATCAGGTTCATGAAAAAATCCTCCAGGGAAGGGCGTTGAAGGTTCAAGCTCAGCACTTGGGCTTGGGCCTGGTCGATCGCCCGCAGAAACTCAGCCGGATCGCCCTTCAGCAAACCACGCCAGTGATCGCCCTGAAAATCCGCCTCCGTCAGCCACGACGCGATCGCCTCCGGTGTCCCCCCTCGGCCCACAACACGATAGGTACTGCTGGGGCCCAGTAGTTCATCCAGAGATCCCACACAGAGCAACTCTCCCTGAGCCAAGATAGCCACCCGATCGCACACTTGCTCTACATCGGAGAGGATGTGGCTATTGAAAAAAATCGTTTTGCCGCGCTCCTTCAGAGTCAGCACAATTTCTCGAAACTGATGCCGCCCGATCGGGTCAAGGCCCGACATTGGCTCATCCAGAAAAATCACCTCCGGATCATTAATCAGCGCTTGGGCCATGCCCACCCGCTGCAACATGCCTTTGGAATATTGCTTCATCAGTTTTTTGCGGGCCGCCGTTTCGGACAGTTGCACCCAATCAAGCAGTTCCACGATGCGCTTTTGGGCAACGGCACGCGGAATTTGAAACAGGGCCGCCGCCTGCTCCAAATATTCCCAACCGGTGAGGTGGTCATAGAAATAGGCATTTTCCGGCAAATAGCCCACCCGCTGCTTCACGGCTCGATCGCCCAAGGGCCGCCCCAGCACCGTGCCGCTCCCGGCCGTTGGGTTAGCAATTCCCAGCAGAATTTTGAGCAGGGTGGTTTTGCCCGCCCCGTTGGGCCCCAACAGGCCAAAGGTCTCGCCCGATCGCACCGCCAAGGACACGCCCCGCAACGTGGTGACCAATTGATTGAGCCAAAAACCAGTGCGGTAGGTTTTGCGAATGTTGTGGGCCTCAACAATCCAGGATTCCAGTTCCATAGCAACGCAGCAAGGTTAATGCAGCAAGGTCGGTACAGCAAGATCAATCCAACACAGGTCGATCAAAACGGGATGCATCCAGATCCAGCCAATGCACCAATTTTGTCGCAATCCCCATTGTGCTGTTCATGAACCCTGTGGATGTGGGTTTTGCATTGGGTTGGCAGACGATCGCCCTTGGCCCGGCGAGCCTTAGACTGAAGAATACACAAGGCCCCCGTTGGGCCCATGATTCGGGACACTGAGACTTTCAGCACCCCAGCCAACTCGGTCAATTCCGAAAATACCGCGAAAACACCCTAAACCTTGCGAGGAACCCCCATGACCCGATCGAAGTGGGTAGCCATTGCCACTGGCGCAATTTCGTTGCTGTTGGGGGCAATTTATCTGATTGTGGTGCAGATCTTAGATAGCCGAGAAATGGTTCCAGCGCCCATTTTAGAATGGTTGCCTATGGGGTTTTAGGGGACTTTATTCATCCAAACTTCAGTCATCCCAAGCTCAATCACTCAAAATTCAGTCATCCAAATTTCAGTCATCCCAAGCTCAATCATTCAAAGTTCAGTTCATTCAAATCATTCAAAAATTCAACAATCATCATGACTTCTGAAATGTCTTTAGAAGCGCCTATCAAGCCAGGTTCCTTGCGCGATCGACTGCATCCCACCATTACCGCCGTTGCCAACGCGATCGAGCAAGTTTGGAAATCGGAATTGACCCTGGAACCCTACCAGATGCCCGAGGATTTGGGGTATGTGGAAGGAACCCTAGAAGGCGAAAAATTAATTATTGAAAATCGCTGCTACCAAACTCGCGAATTTCGTAAAATTCACCTGGAATTGGCGCAAGTGGGCAGCGCCTTGGATATTTTGCATTGTGTCATGTTCCCTCGATCGACCTTTGCTCTGCCCATGTTTGGATCTGATTTGGTGGCTGGACGGGGGCAACTGAGCATGGCGATCGCGGACTTGTCACCCGTAATGGACGATCGCGCCTTGCCCAGCCCCTATGACCAAGCCCTCAGCGCCTTACCAGAATTGGTTTTCAGCCAAGAACGGACATTCCCCAGTTGGGGCACCATTTTTTCCGCTCACTGCCTGTTTGTGCGGCCCGAAAATGCCCAAGAAGAGGCACAAATTGTGACCCGCATTGGTGACTTTTTGCGGCTGCACTGCCAACAGGCGATCGCCCTTTCTCCCACAGAAGATGCCGCTGAAATTGCCGCCATTGAAATGGGTCAGCGGCGCTATTGCCAACAACAACTGCAAAACGATAAAACCCGCCGCGTGTTGGAAAAAGCCTTTGGAGCCGATTGGGCCGATCGCTACATGACCACTGTTCTTTTTGATGTTGTATAGGACGTGATATAGCCTGCGATCGGCTGAATATCGGCTAAATATTGGCTGAAGTAGGCGCAGGTTTGCCTAACCTAGTAGCGTGACAGGCTTAAGGCATTGGGTCAAAGTTGCGGAGCCAGTCGTGGTAACAAGGGGCTTAAGCCCCTTGCTGCTTAACGATTAGGTGACGGTAACAGTCATGTGCTTTGACCAAGCGAATTAAGCTAGCCGCGCTACTAGACTGAACTCGCTGAAATGGACTTGCTGAAATGGATGTTTCGTTAACCCATACTTCAGTCCAAAGTTGAGCTAATTGCCCGAAAGTCAGTCCCTTGAATCCATCTTCACCCTGTGCCCAGTTGCCCTCAGCATCTGGGTTCAGTTGTTTGGGGCGATCGCCTGATTCGTCAACGGGCCGGAAGCCAACCCAAAAGCTTCCCAGGAGCATGGGCTGAAGGGCAATACCAGAGGAACCCGCGCGATCGAACCAGCACCCCAACGGATTCTGGCCAGGTTGCCGGATCGGCGGGGATCAATTGGTAAAAGTAAGCGATTCATCATAGCTATCCCCTAGATGCCTCGATGAATGACTTCCATGGTTTGCTCTTTTAGGGGCGTTGAACCGGGGCTTATTTTCTGTCTATGCCTTCGATCAATGTGCCAATATCAGCTTCTTTTCGATCACGGTTTTCTAGTCAAAAAAGACCGTTATTGATTGAAATTGAATCGTTTTTCCTGAAAACTTTCTGAAATTTCACCCGACTTAGATCGAGTCCACAGGGGAAAGTCCCAACTTGCAGCTCGTCTTAGACCAATTCAATGCACTTCTTGAGATTTTCTTCATAAAACCGATGAATGCGTCTACTTTTGCATGTTTTTAAAGAAAACTTATAAACTTTTAGGGGATCAGAGCTTTCTCAAGAGTTTTTACATTTTTTTAAATTTCCATACGGGTTGTGACAATCTTCGCCACAATACAATCAGCGTTCATTGCTTTAAATTTGCGAAAAATCTCACAACCAACCATTGGCCAAGCTTCAATCTAGCTTTCTCAATCGATTTATAGGAGGATAGTTTTACATTCAAAGCCGTTACATTCAAAGCAGCACTGAGAAATGATGAGTCGAGAACCACCAACCTTGGTTAACTCGGTAATCCTTCCCATTTTCAATCCGCTCATCCTTTAACCCAAAGACTCATAGCGATCGTGATGGATGGAGACTAGCATCATTTCTCAATGCATCTTTGATCTGTTTTGATCGGTTTAAAGGTGCTGAAAAGATACCGTTGGGTTCATTTTCTTTGATTTCGATTTCGACTTGATCCGATTGCGACTCAATTTCTTACTTAATTTTTTTAGACTCCCATCATTGGCATTGACCAGTGAGACTTGATTGTTTTAACAACAATCTGCGCAATGCTTCCATTTCTTCTCAGCTCTAAACCATGCATGATATCGCGCAAAGCCCTGCTATCCATACACTCCTCAGCAAGATGCCAGGGGTTGCTTATCAGCTCCTAATGGATCGTGATGGCCGATTGTCATTTCTATTTATTAGCGAAAGCTGCCATCGACTATTTGGTCTTTCGGCAGAGGCGATTATGACCGATAGTCACTGTTTGTTGTCGCGCATTCATAGCCGCGATCGCCGGGCTTTTCACCGATCGCTCCAGGCAGCCGCCCGCAATCGATCGTCCTGGTTTTGGCAAGGGCGATTTGATGGTCATCAACATCAAGAATGTTGGGTTTATGCCACCTCAGAACCGGAGCTATTGGCGGATGGTTCAATTTTGTGGCATGGCACTTTGATGGAGGTGAATTCCTTCAAGCAAGCAGAATCTCGCCTCAAGCGATCGCGCAAAACTGTACACAAGGATCGGATGCGCTATCGCTACGCCCTGGATAGCACCAGCGAGGCGGTGGCGCTGGTTGATACGGAGGGGCAACCGATTTATCACAACGGGGCTTTTGCGCGGTTGTTCCAGGTGGATGAGCTATCGACGCTGGTGGCGGCGGGGGGCATGGCGAGTCTTTACGCCCAACCGCAAACTTGGCAGGCGATCTATGACTTGGCGCGATCGGATCGCTCTTGGGTGGGCGAGGTGACCATGAAAAGCACCCGTGGGCAAATGCTGACGATTTTTTTGCGAGTCAGCCCCATCCATGATGCAGATGGTTCCTACATGGGTTGTGTCAGTTTGTTTTCGGATGTGACCCTGAAGCGGCAGGCGGATCAAGAACGCCGTCAACTGGCTGCGCTGGTGGAAAACAGCCCGAATCTCATTGGCATCACCAGCCTGGATGGCGAAGTTTTATATATGAACGGGGCGGGCTTGGCCCTGGTGGGGTTGCCTAATTTATTGGCGGCTCAAAATCACCAGCTCATGGACTTTTTCGCGGTGGAAGATCGCCCGATCGCGGCTGGACTCATTCACCCGATCGCCCTCCGGGACGGCACTTGGAGCGGGGCTTTTCGGCTGTGGAATCTGCAAGCCCAAAGTTATATTCCCGTTGATTACACCATTTTCGTGATTCGCCATCCCCAAACGAATGATCCCCTCTGTTTAGGGGTCATTGCGCGGGATGCGAGCGATCGGGAAGCGGTGGAAGTGGCCTTGCGGGAATCGGAAATGCGGTTGCGGCAACAGGCCAAAGATCTAGAAGAAACCATTAGCGAATTGCGCCACACGCAGGCTCAACTGATCCAACAGGAGAAGATGTCGAGCTTGGGCCAATTGGTGGCGGGTGTGGCCCATGAAATCAATAACCCCGTGAACTTTATCTATGGCAATTTGGATCATGCCAAACGATATGCCATTGATTTGCTCGATTTGATTTTGCTTTGTCGGGAATATTTTGACTTTGAAGCAATTCAGCCGATCGCTGAGCATCTAGAAGACATTGATTTTGAATATCTCAGTCAGGACTTACCTAAACTATTTACTTCCATGAAAATGGGAGCCGATCGGATTAAAGCCATTATTAAATCCCTGCGAACCTTCTCGCGAATGGATGAGTCAGAACTGAAGGAAGTGAATCTGCACGATGATTTGGAAAGTACTCTGACCATTTTAAATCATCGATTGCGGGGCAGCGATAAACATCCCCCCACGCAGGTGATTCGCAACTATGGGCATCTGAATTTGGTGGAATGCCACCCGGGCCAACTCAATCAGGTGTTTATTAATATCTTGGCCAATTCTTTGGATGCGTTAGAAGATCGCTATCAGGTTGAGGGGAGGAATTTTCAGCCGCAAATTGTGATTTCCACTCGCCCAATTTTGGATAACCATTGGGTACAAATTTCCATTTCGGACAATGGAGCGGGGATCCCCGAATCCATCCGAGCGCAACTATTTGACCCGTTTTTCACCACAAAAGCAGTCGGACGGGGAACGGGGCTGGGATTATCCATTAGCTATCAGGTGGTGACGGAGCGACATCATGGCCGCCTGCTGTGCGAGTCCCAGGAGGGATTAGGCAGCACTTTCACGATCGAGATTCCCACCCGCCAATCGAGCTACCCCAGCCGGGGCCCGGAACGACGCTCCACGGCGATCGCCCATCGATCGCCCCAAAACGGTTCCGCCACTTCCTCCACTCCACCGATCGCGGCTTCGCCTTCGGTGCTCAGCACCCGCCCGGAGTCCTCGTCGGATTGAGTTCTGGGCTGGGTGCTGATGGGGTGAGGGTTGATTCAGAGGCCGGGTTAGGCCAGGAATCCAGGGGTTAGATCACGGCAATTGGAATCTAGTGGGATTCCGAAGGGCTGAGGGCATAGACATCCGGCGATCGCCCAAAGGCGAACCGGATCGATCGACCCACGGACTTGCTCGACAGGGTGATAAACATCATCAACGCCACCAAAGCCAACCCAGAGGCGATCGCGAACAACACCCGATAGCCCAAGGCATCGGACACGGCCCCCAAACCGGGCCCAGCGATCGCAATGCCCAGATCAAACCCCAGCAACACCAGGGAAAAACTGCGGCCGCGCTCGTGGGCAGGAACCCGATCGGACACCAGGGCCACAATCGAGGGAATCAGCAACCCAGCCCCCAGCCCTTCGAGCAAGGCGGCCACGATGAATCCCGCCACGGATTCCGCTTGGGCCAACAAGCCCATGGACACCACATAACAAACCAAGCTGAGGGTGATGAACGCACCGCGGCCCAGGCGATCGGACTGTTTGCCCGCTAAAAATCGGGCGCTGAAGCTGGCCACGGCGGCGGCGGTGTAGAACAGGCCGGGAATCAGGGCCACGCGGCTCTCCACAATCAGGAGCGGCACAAAGGTGCTGAGCGTACCAAACACCAGCCCGATCGTTAGCATCACCAAGGCTGGAGTCCGCAGAGCGGGCGTGGCCAACTTGGCCCAAAAACGCTCTGAACTGTCGGATGAGCTGGCGGCAGGATCCTCCGCTGGGGGAGCTGTTTCTTGAATAAAGCTCATCCCGATCGTGGCGGCCGTCCCAAAGCTGGCGGCCACAATGAAGGTGGGCCAAAAGCCATAGGCCGTTTGCAAATAGCTGCCCAGGGCCGGGCCGATCGCCACGCCCACCGGCTGAGTTAGGGTCATGTAGCCAATTAGCTCCCCCTTTCGCTCCGGAGGAGACAAGTCCACCACCAAAGCGCTGTAGCCAGTGGTGAAGGCGGCAATGCTCAGGCCATGAAAAATGCGCACTAACATCAGGAGGGGAACGGAGGTGACCAAGCCATAGCCGATCGGGGCGATCGCCGCCACCACGGTTCCCAGCAGCAACACCCGCCGCCGGCCTTGGAGATCGGCCAACTGGCCCAACTGCGGGCGCGACAACAACAGCCCGATCGCGAAGGCTCCCATCACAAGCCCCACTTGGCTATCGTTGCCGCCCGTTTGACGCACATATAAGGACAGCACCGGCAGTTGCGAGGCCATGCTGCACCAAAATAGGAAGGCCGCCCCTGCTAAAAACAACAGATTCCGCCGACTGTGGGCCGGCAGCGATCGAAACAGCGATAACACGGCAACTTCAGGTGCTTACACGCTGGCGATAGGACTGATCATTGTAGCGAATGTGACAAAAATGCAATGAAGCGCCGCTTGGCCCCAGGCCGCGATCGCCCCTTGGCAAAGTCTTTTGATGTCAACGTCTTTATCAACGTCTTTTCACAGCTTCCCCGCAAACCGATCGGCCTGCGAATCCGGTGTCGCTCAACCGCCGCCAAGCCATTACTCAAGCCATGACTGCGGATTAGCTGCTGCTGATCAACTTGATCAGGTTGATCAACTTGATTAACCGTTGACTAGCCCACTTCTTCCCGAATTCGATAAATCGGTCGGCCCTGGGATTCGTGGTAGGTGCGCATGGTCAACTCCGACAACAGACCAAAGCAGAAGAATTGAAAGCCCGCCAGCAACAACACAGTGGCAATGGTCAACAGGGGGCGATCGCCAATGGCCTGGGCCAAAAAGACTTTGATTGCAATCAAATAGAGAAACAGGACTCCCCCGATTGCAATTAGCCCCAACCCTAGGGGGCCAAACACATGCATCGGCCGGGTCAGAAATTTTTTCATAAACCAAATGGTCAGCAGATCCATCACGACCCGGATCGTGCGGCCCAGGCCATATTTACTTTGGCCAAACTGGCGGGCATGGTGACGCACGGGAATTTCTGTGATTCTGGCCCCTTCCATGAAGGCCAAGGCGGGCAAAAATCGGTGTAACTCGCCGTAAAGGTTCATATCGGCCAGCAATTCAGCGCGGTAGGCCTTAAGCGAACAGCCATAGTCCCGCACACGCACGCCCGTGACCCGGCGAATGATGGCGTTGGCAATCCGCGAGGGCAACAGTCGGGTCATGGCCGCATCTTGGCGCTTGACCCGCCAACCAGTCACCAGGTCATAGCCCTCGTTGAGCTTCTCCAGCAGGGCCGGGATGTCTTGGGGGTCGTTTTGCAAATCCGCATCCAGGGTCACGATCGTGTGGCCCAGGGAGCGATCGAACCCTGCAGCCATGGCCGCCGTTTGACCATAATTACGTCGCAAAATCACCGATCGCAGGTTGGGACGCTCGATCGCCGCCTGCTTCAGCCAATCGCCGGAGCCATCCCGCGATCCATCATCCACACAAACAATCTCGTAGCGATCGCCCGTTGGTTCCATCGCCGCCGTAATGGCATCCAGCAGATGGGGCAGGCTTTCAATTTCATTGTGGATGGGCACAACGATCGAGATGTCGGGGCGATCATCCAAGGGCAACTCAGACCCAGGAATCGATCGAGCCGGAGAAGAGATCATGGGGGCATCCTTAGGGAATCGGCCTTGCGCCTCAGCGGACGCTTGCAAAAGAATATCGCGATCGCACCCCCCGTGATACCCTAGTCAAGCTCTCTAAAACGCACATCCAGCGTTTCGGGTGTTTTGTCGGTTGCCAAAGAGCCGAAGCCAAGGTCGCAAACCCTGAGCTAGTCAGCCTTTCGCCTTCTGCAAAATCGCTCGCTGGATGGAGGATAAACCCGAATATCAGGAGAAATCGCCAACCATGGCAGTCGTATCCCTTACCCAAATGCTCGATGCTGGTGTTCACTTTGGACACCAGGCTAGCCGCTGGAACCCCAAGATGTCGCCCTACATCTTCGCGGCTCGCAACGGCGTGCATATCATTGACCTGGTGCAAACCGCCCAGTGCATGGAATATGCCTATCAATTTCTGCGCGAAGCCTCCGAGCAAGGCAAGCGCGTGCTGTTTGTGGGCACCAAGCGCCAAGCTGCTGGCATCGTGGCCCAAGAGGCTAGCCGTTGCGGCAGTTTCTATGTGAACCAGCGTTGGTTGGGCGGGATGCTCACCAACTGGACCACGATCAAGAGCCGGGCCGATCGGCTGAAGGAACTGGAGCGCCGCGAAGAAACCGGCGGTCTTGACCTGCTGCCCAAGAAGGAAGCTTCGGTGCTGCGCCGCGAAATGGCCAAGCTGCAAAAGTACCTGAACGGCATTAAGCACATGCGCAAGCTGCCTGACATCGTAGTCATGGTGGACCAACGTCGGGAATACAACGCGGTGCAAGAGTGCGTGAAGCTGGGGATCCCGATCGTGGCGCTGCTGGACACCAACTGCGATCCCGATACGGTGGATGTGCCCATTCCCGCCAACGACGACGCAATTCGATCGATCAAGCTGATCATCGGCAAGCTGGCCGATGCGATCTATGAAGGTCGCCACGGTCAATTAGATAGCGAAGACGAAGCCTTCGACGAAGAGTACGACTACGACGCAGAAGAGTACGAAGAAGAAGAAAGCACCGAAGCCTAAGGTCTGTCTTCAAGACTTGTCCTCGGATCGGCAAAATTCTGATTCTTCCGCTGCGAGATCCGAAGAAGTCAGGCGTTGAAATCACTGCTTGAGCCGCTGTCTGGATTGATCGGCCAAGTCGCAAGGGTCGGCGCTGGTCGATCGAGCCGGATCAAACACCGCCAGATTTTGGCTCACCAAGCTTCGGCTCAATTAACTGTCCTAATTTCCGTCGCTTCTTCGGTTCATTCGTCTCGGTTCAGCTCAGCACATTTTCAGCTCAGTTCATTAAGTTGATATCGATCAGGCGAGCCGGGTTAGGGCAAGCTTAACCCCGTCCTGACTCGTCAGGTTTTACAATCAACGGCAAATAACTGCTGCACAGTTCACGACAACGCTTGCAAACGCTTAGGTAACGAGGGCCCCATGGCAGAGATTTCGGCAAAGCTGGTTAAAGACCTGCGCGAACGTACCGGCGCGGGCATGATGGACTGCAAAAAAGCCCTGGCAGAAAACAACGGCGACATCGAAAAGGCCACCGAATGGCTGCGCCAAAAGGGCATCGCCTCCGCTGGCAAGAAAGCGGGCCGCGTTGCCGCTGAAGGGCTGGTTGATGCATACATCCACACCGGCGGTCGGATCGGCGTGCTGGTGGAAGTGAACTGCGAAACGGACTTTGTGGCCAAGCGCGATGAATTCCGGGAGCTGGTGCGCAACATTGCCATGCAAATTGCCGCTTGTCCGAATGTGGAGTTCATTTCGACTTCGGAAATTTCTGAGGCAGTGGTGGCCCGCGAAAAGGCGATCGAAATGGGTCGCGAAGACCTGGCCGGCAAGCCCGAGCAACTGAAAGAAAAGATTGTTGATGGTCGGATTAAGAAGCGTCTGGAAGAGCTGTGCTTGCTGCCTCAGCCGTTTATCCGCGACCAAAGCAAGACCGTGGAAGAACTGATCAAGGAATCGATCGCGAAGATTGGGGAAAACATCCAAGTTCGTCGTTTCCAGCGCTTTGTGTTGGGTGAAGGCATCGAGAAGCGAGAAAGCAACTTCGCTGAGGAAGTGGCTGCCCAAACCGGCAACAAATAGGACGGCTGGGGCTGGATGGCCCATCCGATTTGTGGGGAAGGCGGTTTTGTCCGGCTTGTCGCCCCAACGGCTGAATTAAACCCGAAGGCATGGCCCGATCGATCGCGCAACCGTCCGAACGATCCGTGGCTGTGCCTTTGGTGCTGTTGGGGCGATCGTTCCTAATTTTGGTCTGGTTCAGCCTGGTTTACTGTTCAGCCTGGTTTGAAAGATTGGATTTGTTTGAGCTTGTGCAAATTGCTGCAAATTGCCGCAGATTGAGTTTATGTAGCCTGAATTTGCGCGGTGAAATTTGCGCAGTGGGATTTGCATAAAAATTTGTGCGTAAGAATTTGTGCGTAAGAATTTGCACGTAAGAATTTGCACGAATTTGAACTGGTGCAGAGAGAAGAGGCGAAACCACCCGTGACCGACCCGATTCATCGACTGGAGCAAGAATTGGCGGAGCTGAGCGATCGGTCTCGATCGCTGGCGGAGTCCTTATACGAGGCGGATTTGAGCTATCTGCGCACCTTGGGAGCCGCCGCCGGTCAGCAGTTGATTTTGGCCAGCTACCGCATCTGTACCCATAAGTATCCTGAGCGGTTTTTGGCACTGCCTTTCATGGAGCGCCAAAACCTACAGCAGGCCCTGCGACAGTTGGCCCGCGACCTGTCTGAACAGTTGGCACAAAACCTGGCCTTACCCATTCCCAAGCCCGAGCGGAAACAGCGGATTGTGAAGGTGGAGGCGATCGATCGACCCAAATCCAGCGGTCGCCGTTCGGCCAACGGATCAGACAACGAAGACAACGAGGGCCCCAGCACCGCTGAAATGGCGGCGGCTCTGGCGGCGGCTTTTAACTCGTTGGTCAATATTGAGTCGATCGAGCTGGAGGGGGATGATGCGGACGACGCTGAAGATCCTGAAGATGCTGACGACGAAGCGAGAGATCGCCCCCGAAACGCGAACTCATCCAACGCCAACTCATCCTCAGGGCGCGATGACGACGATCTAGCAGCCGACCCAGAGGAAGCAGCCGACTCAGAACCGGAGTCAGATCCCGAACCCCGGCCCCCAGCGATCGACCTGGATGCTGGAATGCCCGAAGTGCTGGCAACGCTGGCGACCCACCCCAGTCGCGTGCTGCAATGGCATCGATCGCGCGAAAAGCTCACCAACAACACCCTTCGGGCCCAATCCCATCAGGCCAACGAACTATTGCGCTCGGCCGGCATTTTGCCCCGCAAACTCCCGCCCGCCATGCTGGACATTGCCGCAAAGGGAGACTTCGACGACTTCACCGGCAACTCGCCTAATCTGATTGAGCTGATCATGCAAGGCGAAGGCGATGACGATTCCGACAACGACAACGACGGAGCCACCCGCCTGGTGGCCGTGCATTTGCGCCTCTCGGAAATTCACTTTAGCAACCCCGACCTGAAGCCCCAGCGGGCCGCGATTCAACAGGTGCTGGAGCAGCTTGATCAACTCCGCACCCGCTACGAGAAGGTGCAACATCGCCAGGCGATCGCCTCCGCCGAATCCGCTTGGCGTAGTGCTTGGTTTGAAGACTAGGAAGGACTCGAGTTCATCAGCCAGCTAAAGATTTGCCTCAGGGATCAGCGCCCACCAACCCGATCGCGCCTTGATCGCACCTCGATCGCGCCCGATTCCTTGAAAATCCATCACCACACACCCAACGCCTCATCCCAGGTGCTAGGTTATTGGGGATTTCAAACCCCCTAGCGCAACGTTGCCATGAGAATCCTCGTCACCGGAGGCGCGGGCTTCATCGGTTCGCACTTGATCGATCGGCTAATGAACGCCGGTCATGAGGTCATTTGCCTCGACAATTTCTACACCGGCCACAAGCGCAACATCGTTCATTGGCTGGGCCACCCGAACTTTGAACTCGTCCGCCACGATATTACCGAAGCTATTCGGCTGGAAGTGGATCAGGTTTATCACCTGGCCTGTCCTGCCTCTCCGGTGCACTACCAATACAATCCCGTCAAAACCGTTAAAACCAACGCGATCGGGACCATGAACATGCTGGGCTTGGCCAAACGGGTCAAAGCCCGGTTCCTGCTGGCCTCCACCTCCGAAGTCTACGGCGATCCAGAAGTCCATCCCCAAAGCGAAGACTATCGGGGCAACGTCAACCCGATCGGGATCCGCAGTTGCTACGACGAAGGCAAACGGATTGCCGAAACCCTCACCTTTGACTATCACCGCCAAAACGGCGTAGACATCCGCGTGGTGCGTATTTTCAACACCTACGGAACTCGGATGTTGGAAAACGATGGGCGCGTGGTCAGCAACTTCATTGTGCAAGCCCTGCGTGGCCAGCCCCTGACCATTTATGGAGACGGCTCCCAAACCCGCAGTTTCTGTTACGTGTCGGATTTGGTGGATGGGTTGATTCGGATGATGAACAATCCCGACCACACTGGCCCCGTTAACCTCGGCAACCCCGGGGAATACACCATTTTGGAGCTGGCCAAAGCCGTCCAAGCCCAGGTGGGTTCCGGCGTGGAAATTGACTATAAACCCCTGCCCCAGGACGACCCGCGCCGCCGCCGTCCCGACATTACCCGCGCCAAGCTGTGGCTGGGTTGGGAGCCAACCGTGCCCCTCGAAGAAGGATTGCAAAAGACGATCGAGGACTTCCGCCAACGGATTACCGCTGAAGCCTAAGGGGCAAGTTGGAACAGGCAGCGTCTCAAAACCATCCAGGAACCATCCGGGCCAGAAACCATCCGGGCGGTCGCAATCAACCGGACTGATGCCAGGCTCCAGGGAATACGGATCTCAGTTTGTCTGCACCATTTGGCCCCAATAGAGCTGAATGGTTGCCGATCGCCCCAACTTGTAAGGACTCCACTTGTACAGAAGGTGAATTTATGCGTGTTTGTGTAATTGGAACGGGCTACGTGGGCTTGGTAACCGGAGTTTGCTTGGCGCGCACAGGCCACCATGTCACCTGCGTAGACAACAACGAGGAAAAGGTGAAGCTGATGAAGTCGGGGCAATCCCCGATTTATGAGCCGGGTCTGTCGGAATTGATGCAGGCGGCCATGACGGAGGGGACGATCGAGTTCACCAGCGACCTGGCTTCCGGGGTTGATCAAAGCGACATCCTCTTCATTGCCGTGGGCACGCCGCCCCTTCCCACGGGGGAAAGTGACACGCGCTATGTGGAAGCGGTGGCCCGGGGCATTGGCACCAGCCTGAAGAGTGGCAGCAACTATAAGGTAATTGTGAATAAGTCCACGGTGCCGATCGGCTCGGGGGACTGGGTGCGCACCATCGTGCTCGATTCCTTTAAGGAAAATTCACCGGGCCAACCGGAGCCGGCCTTTGCGGTGGTCAGCAATCCAGAATTTTTGCGGGAAGGTTCGGCCATTTACGACACCTTCAACCCCGATCGGATCGTGTTGGGCAGCAATGACCCCAAGGCCCTGGGGATGATGAGCGAGTTGTATGACCCGATCGTCCGGCGCGACTTTGCAGAAAACCAAGCCCTGCCTCCGGTGCCGATCGTCACGACGGATTTGGCCTCGGCGGAAATGGTGAAATATGCGGCCAATGCATTCTTGGCCACTAAGATTAGCTTCATCAACGAAGTGGCTAATATCTGCGATCGGGTGGGGGCCGATGTGACCCAAGTGGCCAAGGGCATTGGCTTAGATTCGCGGATTGGCCCCAAGTTCTTGAATGCGGGGATTGGCTGGGGTGGTTCCTGTTTCCCGAAGGATGTGTCCGCCCTGGTGCATACGGCCAGTGACTATGGTTACGATGCGGAACTGCTGAAGGCGGCGGTGAACGTGAACCAACGGCAACGGGCGATCGCGATCGAGAAGTTGCAACAGACCCTCAAGATCCTGAAGGGCAAGACGATCGGCCTGTTGGGCCTCACCTTCAAGCCCGACACGGACGACATGCGCGATGCACCGTCCCTGATTTTGATTGAACAACTCAGCCGCCTGGGCGCGAAGGTGAAGGCCTACGACCCGATCGTTTCCCAAACCGGAATGCGCCACGGCCTCTCCAACGTCTATGTGGAAACCGATCCCGAGCTGCTGGCGGATGGTTGCGATGCGCTGGTGATTGTCACGGAATGGGAACAATTCCGCACCCTGGATTACGCCAAGATGGCCAAAGCCATGCACAATCCCACGGTGGTTGATGGTCGAAACTTCCTCGATCGGGCGGCTTTGGAGGCCGCAGGCTTCCACTACGTAGGCATTGGCCGATAAAGATCACCTTCAGGGGCCCCGGGGGCCCCTGCGATATACTGGCCCACAAGCGGTTTTGGCCGTCCCCGCCTTGGGAGGCTCTCGATTGCTCCCAATCCAGCTCCCTAGTTTTGTCCAAAACACCCTCAACACAAGCATGAGGGGGAGAGCAGGCGAGGTTTTTTACTGAGTTCTTGCGCCCGATGGCGCTGTTGCTGTTGCCCTTCAATTCACAGCATTACCGGTTCGCGGGGCACCTCGCGGGGCATCTCGCGGGATATGGCATCCTCGGCAAACGTCAGGGAATTGTGACCCAAGACAGCCGCGATCCCCATCCTCGGGGCGATCGCGCGGGAGGCAACTGTGGCTGAGATTGCCCAAACCCTCATCCTGGCCGTTTTGGTGGGCATCGGGGCCCAAATTGTGGCGGCCTGGTTGCGGCTGCCCGGCATCGTTTGCCTGCTGGTGTTTGGAATTAGCCTGGGGCGCAGCGGCCTCGGGGCGATCGACCCGCAACAGTTGGGCCCGGCCCTGGAGGCGATCGTTTCCTTGGCAGTGGCCCTCATTTTGTTTGAAGGGGGTCTGGGCCTGGAGTTACGCGATGTGGGCAAAGTCTCCGGCAGCCTGCGCAACTTGGTGACGATCGGGACGTTGGTTTCCTTTGCGGGCGGCGGCATGGCGGCCCACTGGTTAGCGGAGTTTCCTTGGCCGATCGCCCTGCTCTACTCCTCCCTGGTGGTGGTGACCGGGCCCACGGTCATCGGCCCCCTGCTGAAAAATATTCAAGTTGATCGGCAGGTTTCAGCCCTTCTCGAAAGCGAAGGCGTATTAATTGACCCGATCGGGGCGATCTTGGCCGTCGTTGTCCTCGACATCATCATCGACGGCGGGGGCGACCCAAGCGCCATCCTGGCCGGCATGTTATGGCGCTTGGGATCCGGCAGTTTGATCGGTGGGTTGGGCAGCTGGGCGATCGCCGCCTTCCTGCGGCGGGCCCCCTTCCTTTCCGATGACCTTCGAAATTTAACCGTTTTGGCCGGAGCCTGGGGTCTATATAGCCTGTCGCAACAAACCGCCAGCGAATCCGGCCTGATGGCAGTGGTTATTGCAGGCATCGTTCTCCGGGCCGCTGAGCTGCCCGAAGCCCGCACCCTGCGCCGCTTCAAAGGGCAACTGACCCTGCTGGCCATCTCCGTCCTGTTCGTCCTGTTGGCGGCAGACCTCTCCCTCGCCAGCGTTTTCACCCTTGGTTGGGGCGGTTTGGCTGCCGTTTTGGTGTTGATGTTGGTGGTGCGCCCGCTGAACGTGTGGCTTTGCACCGCCGGTAGCGACTTTAATTGGCGACAAAAACTATTTGCCGGTTGGGTGGCTCCCAAGGGAATTGTTTCCGCGTCCGTGGCCTCCCTGTTCTCGATTTTGTTGACCCAAGGGGGCATTACCGGCGGCGAGTCCATTAAAGCCTTGGTGTTTTTGACGATCGCCACCACGGTCACCGCCCAAGGCCTGACGGCGGGCTGGGTAGCCGATTGGTTGCGGTTAACCTCCACAGAGCGGCGCGGCATCGCGATCGCCGGGGCCACGCCTGTTGGATTGCTGGTGGCGCGGCTGTTTGCTGATCGCGGGGAAGCGGTGGCGATTGTGGAAACCGACCCGGAAGCCTGCAAGCAAGCCGAAAGCGCCGGATTCCGTGTTTTTTCCAGCAGCGCCCTCGACACGGCCGTTTTGGAAGCGGCCGGTTTGGAGTCCGTGGGAACATTCCTCGCGGCCACCAGCAATGGGGAAGTGAATGCGGTTTTGGCCCAACGCGCCGCCGAAGAATTCGCCCCGCCTCGGGTCTTGGCCGCCGTTCCCACCGAAGAGAACAGCAACGGTAACGGCCAAGCCAAACGCAGCAGCAAGGTGCAACCCGCCTTTGCTACCCAACGCAGCCTCAAGGAATGGAATCAATTGGTGAGCGATCGGGCGGTCAAACTCGGGGAAACGATCATGCGATCGACCGATTTAGACTTGCAACATGCCCATCTCACGGCCCTGATTCGCACCGGAGAATTAATTCCATTGTTGATTGCTCGGGACGATCGGCTGATGGTGGTTTCTGCCCACGACCCATGGTTAGCGGGCGATCGGCTCATCTATTTACTCCATGATCCCAAGCCGAAGCTCCTGCAAAGTTTGGCCGGATCTCGCAAGCCCGAATTCACGATCGAGCGGCTGCCTTCTGTGGAGGAGTTGCCCCTTGCCAGCGAAGCAATCCAAGAAGCCATGTAACTGGATTGTTAAGACCACCAAGTTTACCGTTTCGCTCAAAGTGACGCATATCAATATTGCCGATTTTGTCAGTGAAGTTGATGCAGATTCGCGATCGCACAGCTACCGGACTAATCCCAAATCAAGGATGCAGGTACTGTGAGGACAACGACATTGATCGCTATAAATTAAATTTTGATCTCCAAAGCGACCAAATGCGCCCTTATGTAGAAATTGCACTTAGCAAATAAACCAATCAATTAGGAGGCTTTGAGATGTTAATTATGCCAGTGACAGAAACTGTTCCTTTAGCCATTGATGCTACAGGTGTCATTCGCGTGGGAGGAACCCGCGTGACATTGGACACAATAATTTTGGCATTTCTAGAAGGCAATTTAGCTGAGGAGATTCAAGAGCAATATCCTTCGCTTCAGTTGGCTGATATCTATTCTGTGTTGGGATATTATTTGCGACATCGATCGGAAGTTGATGACTATTTGCGATCGCGATCTAATTTGGCGGTAACAGTACAGCAAAGAATTGAAGCAACTGATAACCCAGTGGGTTTGCGCGATCGGCTGCTGGCGCGACAGATGAATCACTAATTCACTTCTAAAGTATGAAGTTTCTTGCGGACGAAAATTTCAATAATCAGATTGTGCGCGGTATTTTACGGCGCAATACCGCCATAGATATTGAGCGAGTTCAAGATGTGGGCTTGTCGGGCGCGGATGATCCTGCTGTTTTGGCTTGGGCTGCTGACGCGAATCGGGTGACGTTAACCCATGATGTATCTACGATGGCGGGATTTGCCTATGATCGAGTCAAAGCAGGTCTGAAAATGCCTGGACTGGTTGAAGTTAGCCGCCGGGTAGCCGTTTCAGTGGCGATCGACGATATTTTACTCTTAGAAGAATGTGCGTTAGAAGAGGAATTAGAAGGGAGAGTTTATTTCTTACCGCTTCGCTAACTGGGTAACAATTTTCTCAAATTCTATCTTTCCTAGAATGGCGTATTGTTCAAGGTGATCGATTGCTTCCAGGATATCTAGCAACTTTTTCTGATCGCTTCTCATAGGAAAATTACTTTATCCAAAACCCATTGGCTTTATTCAACCAAGTCAATATGCTCACTCTTAAGATCAAACCGGATAGTTAGCTCAAGAGAATCTGACTCTTTTGGATTCCTTGAGAGAAATGCAAAATCTAGGAGCTATTTGGTGGCATAAACTCAACAACTTTCAACCCTTTCCAGAGGTACAAGATCCTTGGGCTATCAAATATTGTCAACAAGAAACTGAATCGTTAATTTTCTCACTGCCAGGTCTTTTCCCCAAAGCACAGTGGGTCAATAATTACTACAACATTGGATTGAGCTTTTAACAGGATTGCCGATGGTTCAGGCCATGGTTGAACTGTTGGAGCAACTGGCCGATCGCTACATCAGCCTCTAGCCAACCCTCAGCCAAGCGCAATAGCCAACCGATCGCCCTAAAAATATTGAGCCTTGGGACAATCATGGCGGTAACCATCATCCCAAGGCCAACAGTAAGCAGCCGCTAGAATCGCTCGATCGAGCCGTGACTATTCGGAATATTCGTAAGTGCCGCCATCACAGACAGAGACGCTGGATTGGATCAAAGCTCCCCGACCCACACCATTCCCGGGGCCGAGCACGCCTTTGAAATCGTAGAGACAATCCTCGCGGCCGTCATCGATCGTGATCTCAATGGACTCGCCCGGATTGAGCACATCAGTTCCCAGAATGTCTGATTCCCAATCGTTGGTGCTGGGGGGAGATGCATAAAATTCTTCGAGCACCCGACTGGTGGAATTCGTCAGAGTGAAGGTCACCGACTGATATTCAGCAGCAGCGGGTTGTGCGCCCAGGGCCGAACCCACGAGGGCCACAGCTAGCCCTGCCAAGGAGGAGTGCCAAAAAAAGCGATTTTTCGCCATAGAACGTCTGAAGAAGAAGTGGATTGCAATTCAAGGGATTGCTGGGCCCCGTGATGGTGGCGGCAACCCTATCCATTGCGTCCATTAAGGTAGCCTACTGATCGGGAAGAATCACAGGGGGATCCACAGCTTTCCAAGGCTGGGGCGATCGCCCGTTAACGCTCGTAAACCCCACTGACCTCCCCGATCGGCTGGTCAATGGGGTTTATGAACCGGTTTCGCTAGATTGCGCCAGATTTTGCGCAGCTACGCGAGCATTACCAGATTTACTTGCTGGTCATGGTGAATGCACCATCCCACTCGGCCTCGGGGGGATTGGTCAGGTAATGCTGACAGCGTTGGAGTTGCAGTTGAGCGGCTTTTTCGTCCTTGTTAATTTCCAACACCATGCCGAATTCAGCCATGGCCCGGGCAAACTGCCGATCGAGATAGAGCCGCCGACCGCGGCCGTAGTGATCCAGGATATCCAGCTTGGCTTGGGGCACTTCGCGAGCCAGGGGCCCTTCCTTGATGGCGATGATTTCGTACACCGAGACGGGCTTGTTCTTGCCCTTCACTTTGATGTAGTCCAGTTCGCGGGCCCAGAGTCGATCGGGGTTGCACTTGCGATAGGTGTTTTCGCTAATCAAGATGTCGCAGCCATATTGCTTGGTGGCCCCCTCCAGGCGAGACCCCAGGTTCACACCGTCCCCGATCGCGGTGAACTCCATCCGCCGACTGGAACCAATGTTGCCGCTAATCACTTCATCGGAATGCAAGCCAATCCCAATGCTGATTTCCTTCTTGCCCTGTTCACGACGCTTCAGGTTGAACTCCACCAACCGATGGCGCATATCCACCGCCGTTTGCACCGCCATCCAAGCATGGTCATCGAGGGGCAACGGTGAGCCAAACACGGCCATGATTGCGTCCCCGATGTATTTGTCGAGGGTTCCCTTGTGTTGGAACACCGCATCCACCATCGACTCGAAATATTCGTTGAGCATGGCCACCACCTCTTCGGCGGTCATGCTTTCGGTGATGGTGGTGTAGCTGCGGATGTCGGAGAACAGCACCGATACATCCTTGCGATCGCCCCCCATTTTGGTTTCACCACTGGCCAGGAGCTGTTCCGCCAACTCTTGGGTCATGTAGCGATACATGGTGCTCTTCAGGCGTTTTTCATCGCTGATATCTTCCATCACGATCAAAGCCCCGCGCACCTGGGTGGGATCGGCCGCGTCGGCAATCGTGTTCAGGGACAGGTTAACGCTATGTTCCTCCTGCTTGGCCTCCGGTTCCGGCTCGGGAACAATCATCGTCGGCTCGTCCCACAGGTCGTCATCAAGGCCGGGGGGCTTGGGCACGGGAGTTGGGGCAGGGGGCGGCGGCGGCGCTTCGATCAGGGTCGAAGGCATCAAGGTTTGGTCGGGGTAATATTGCCGGCGGGCTTTTTCCTCGCTGGCGGAAAGGGCCGCTTGCACCCACTGGTTAAACTTGTCGCCCCCTTCCCGATCGGCCTTGGCCTTCAGGCGCACCACATCCGTGACCGAAAGCCCTTCCAGTTCGTCATCGGACTCCAGACCCAGCAGCTTTTTGGCGCTGTCGTTGGCGGCCAGGATTTTGCCGTTTTTGTCGGTGGAAATCACCCCATCGGAGAGCGATCGCAGAATGTCCTTCTGCATTTGCTCCTGCTGTTTGATTTCCGCAAACAATTTGGCATTTTGCAGCGCCACCCCCGCTTGGATGTTGAAGGCTTCCATGAATTCTTGGTCGCTGCTGTCAAAGCTGGCTTTCCAGCATTCGGGGGCAGCGGGCCAATCGGCGGGATCGTAGGCGGGAAATTCGCCTTGGCGCTTTTTGTTAATGAGCTGGGTCACGCCGATCAAGTGCCGATCGGCATTGAACACCGGCATACACAACATGCTGCAAGTGCGGTAGCCGCTGCGCTGGTCGGTTTGTTTGGAGGTTTCGGAATCGGGGCGATCGTACAGGTCAAAGTCAATCCGCAGGGGCTGACCAGACTGGGCCACTTGGGCGGCGAAGGCCGTGCTGGCCGCATCAATCCGAATTTCCGTGGGCCGACCGTTGATCGGAATTTTGGTCCAGAGCTGATTTTTATTTTCGTCGTAGAGCCAAAGGGTGCTGCGATCGGCCTGCATCAGTTCCTTGGCCTGATCCATCACATTGGCCAGGGTTTCTTCCAAGTCCAAGCTGCTCTTGCTCAGACCTTCCGTGGCCTTCATCAGCGCATTGGCCGCCCGCTGACGTTTGATGGCCGCGTAGAACGCCCGCGACGACTCCAAAATTAGACGGATGGAGGGAGCAAACTCCCGAAACACCTGTTCATCGTGGCCGGTGAAGCCTTCGAGATCAATTTTGTCCGCCAGTCCCGTGCTCGGATCCACGCCGGGCTTCAGTTTGTTGATCAGTTGCACCACGGCCACGAGTTCTTCAAACTCGTTGAGCAGGGGCATTACCAGCATGGTGTAGGTGCGGTAATGGTTTTGCTGATCAAACTTTTTGGCGGCGGCCGATCGGGGATCGTTGTAGAAGTCGTAGGGAATGTTGATGACTTTGCGGGAGGTGGCCACTTCTCCGGCAATCCCGACGGTGGAAGGAATCCGAATTTCGGGTGCGCCCTTGGCCACCTTCGACCACAGTTCCCCCCGCTCTTCGTCTAACAGGTAGATGGTGGTGCGATCGGCGTTGAGCAGTTCCCCGGTTTTCAGGCTGATCGATTCGAGCATTTCCTCCAGAACCGTTTCAAACCCCCCTTGGTTGTCGTTGAGCACGTCCAACATGGAGAGGGTTTGGTTCACGACCCGGAGCTTATCCTCCACGTCGGTGACCACCTGTTTAAAGGTGTCGCGCTTCAGGGGTGCGAGGAACGCCTTAAACCCGCCTTGGCGCGAGACCACTAACCCACCGCCGCCGCTGCTGGAGGGGCGCGGATTGGCTGGGGGCCGGCTGGCCTCGTGGGTGGCAGCGGTGTTATCCGTCACAACCTCGGTAGCGCGGGAGTCCGTGGCGACGACATCCACGACGGTGGCTTCGAGAATGGTGGCTTGGGCGATCGGTTGCTTAGGCGACGAGGGGGCCATAGATGCTCGGGAGATTATCGCTGCGGGTCAAGGTGCGATCGAAGCAGAATCAGCAGGGAAGTAACTTGAATGGGGTGCAAATAGGGTGCGCGGGGAAATGGGTCAGCGGTGGGTGAAGATTATGGGTGCGAAGAAACCTCAAACAATCACGGAACTGAAACAACTGTCGGGAGCGGCTGATGATCGATCGCCCTACTGGATGAGTCACCAGTGATTAACCGGTTCGCAATTGGTTTTGAAGACCATTGCCCGAACCTGAGAATTGGCGTGGATCGTGGCGTTTCTGAGTCCACGGATCTAGGGTGATCGCTTCAAGGATGCAATCCGAAGCATTGTTTTTACGCCCTAGTGTAGTCTGTTTATTCTATTTTCCTCAGGGGGCAACTTCGGTGGCTTAGGCCCGGGGCCATGAATGAAGCCGTGGTTGTGGGAGTCCAAGAGGCGATCAAACAAAATGGGCGATCCAGCGTTGAAAAGCCATTTTGGGATGACGGGTTGATCGCTACTCTGACCATAGAGGGATTCAGGAGTCGAGATTGTCGTTGATTTTACGACGTTTTTCGAGGGAGGCGGCGCGGGGCCCGTGGGGGCCGATCGCCCTGGCGCAACCGGGCGGCTCGATCGAGCAGGGAATCGGCAAAGGCATTAGCCGCCGCCAGGGTTTCCGTGGAACCCGCTGGGCCGTCGAGGCCCCCGGCCAGTTGGGCCAGCTCCAACCGGCGATGTTCTGATCCCAAAGCGCTGAGGCGCACCACGGTTCGGATTCCTTCTGCATCATTTTGGTCAGTGATCGATTCGGCCAGGGGGGTGCTGATCGTCACTTTGGCCACGCGGAAGTGGTGATCAGCCATGGCCGCCACAATCGGCTGGTGCGTCACGCACAGAACTTGGTGATCTTGGCTGAGGTGATGGAGCTTTTGGGCGATCGCCTGGGCCACCCGCCCGGAAACCCCCGCATCAATTTCATCAAAAATCGCCGTTTGTACCTGGCTCACCTGGGAAAAACAGGCTTCAAACGCCAGCAAAAAGCGGCTCATTTCTCCACCGGAAGCCGTTTCGCTCAAGGGTTGCAAGGGTTCTCCGGGGTTAGGGCTGAAGGTGTAGGTAATTCGATCGAACCCGGCCGACGAGGGAGAAACCCGCCCAAACTCCACAGCAAACTGCACCCGCTCCATGGCCAGGGGAACCAATTCCGCCACCAGTTGCGTTTCCAGATCCCGTGCGGCCCGGCGACGCAGTTGATGCAAGCGATCGCACTCGGCTTCGAGGGCTTGATAGGCCGCTTGGTATTGGTGCTCCAAGGCCTCCAGGGATTGCCCCCCGTCCGTCAACTCCGCCACCCACTGTTCCAGCTCATCGCGCCGCGCAATCAGAGCACCCAGGTCGAGGTTATATTTCCGGCAAAGGGCCTTGAGTTGCATGATTCGCCCCTCCACCCACTCCAGCCGATCGGGATCGCTTTCCAGGCTGGCTCCGTAGGCGTTGATTTGCAGCCCCGCCTCCGTGACTTGGGTGAGGGCGCTGGTCACCATCTCCAAAATGGCTTCCACCTGTCGATCGAACCGAGCCGATCGCTCCAATAGGGCTTCCGCTTTGCCCAACAGTTCCGCACAAGAAGCCGCATCGTCGGCCCCGGCATAGAGCAACTCATAGGCCTGGTAGCTCTGCTGTTGCAAATCCACCACATGGGTCAGGCGATCGCGCTCTTGCTCCAGGTCAGCCAGTTCCTGTGCTTCCGTGAGGGCCGCCGCCATCAGCTCTTGCAACTGGAATTGATAGAGATCGAGTTGTTGTTGTCGCTGGGCTTCCTGTTGTCGGCGGCTGCTCAGTTGCAACCACAATTCCTGGGCTCGGTCATAGGCCTTGGCCACGGCCGATCGCTGCTTCAAAATCGGTGCGCCGCCAAACTCATCCAGCCAATCCCGCTGGGATTCTGCTTGCAGCAATTGCACCGTTTGTCCCTGGGCGGCAATGGTCACCAGTCGATCGCGCAGGATGGCCATGCGGGTTTTGGGGATGGGTTGCCCGTTGCAGCGAAACCGGCTGCGCACCGTGCTGCGGCCGCCTTTGCCCCCGTCGCCATTGCCGGGACTGCTGACAATTTCCACGCTGCAAACCAGCCGATCGCCCGTCATATCCCATTGCCTCGCTTCCAGCCAGGCCCGCAGCGATCGATCAATGGCAAAGGTCGCCTCAATTTCTGCCCGATCGCAGCCGGTGCGGATCGATCGGGCCGTGATGCGCCCGCCCAACACCGCCTCGATCGCGTCGAGAATAATCGACTTGCCCGCGCCCGTTTCTCCCGTCAGCACATTCAGCCCGGGCCCAAGGGTCACTTCCAGCGCATCCACCAGCGCAAAGTTTTCAATCCGCAATGACAGCAGCATGGACCGTTGATTAACCCCACTCGCCTAGCGCTCTCCTAGCTTAAGGCGTGTCGCCTACCAGGTCGAAAGGCTTGGCAACCGGGAAAGGCTTTCGGTAGCCTATGTTGATTCAGCCGACCCAGCGGAATGGACGAGGCAACCGGAACAGAATCGATCGTGACCCGCAACCAACGAAACCAAGATCGCCGTAGGGGTTGGGTCTCCCAACCCTGACCTGAGCGATCGCGACTTTTCAGACCCCCTTTCAGGTATCGATCCAAATCGATCAAATATCGATCAAGAGTGCTGTTTCAAGTAGGTTTCAATGGCTTGCCGAATATCCTGAGAAAACTGCTCCGTTGAAAATAGTTGAGCCTGTTTTTCAAGGGCCGATCGCATTCGACTTTGCAACTCCGAAGAGGACAACAGAGCCACAATTCTAGCCACCGCTTCCTCGTCATTGGCGAACATCAATTCTTTGTTCTGTTCTCCAACAATTTCCACCTGGCCACCTCCCCGATCGCGCACAAAGGGAATGGTTCCCACTTTCACCATTTCTGCGATCGAGATGCCAAAGGGTTCCTTTTTCCAGTGGAGTCCATAGCGGCAACGGGACAGCACATTCACATAATCGGCATAGCTCAAATTTTCGTAAAGGGTCACCCAATCGGCATTTTCATCAATTTTTTGTTGTAAAAACTGCCGATATTTCTGACCATAAACCCCGCCACCGCCACCCGTGAAATAGAGCTTGATCGGAAACCCCTGATCGCGCACCCGCTTCAAAATTTCCAGCACCCGATGCGGTTCCTTGGCTTTGGTCAAGCGCCCACTACAGATAAAAGCTTCCTCGCGATCGGGCCAAGCCACCGTCGGCGCATCCACGGCCACGGGCGGATAAACCACCACCGGTTGGCCACCATAACGCTCCTGGGCCACCGTGGCCACCATCCGCGAATTAGCGATCGACCAATTGCGCCGCATTCTGGCTTCCGAAAACTGCGAAACCCAATAGAAATTTCGGTTTTCTAGGACACCCACCCAATGGACATATTGCACCCCATCGCAACCCAAATCAATCGCGTTATAGCCAGAAACTGCCAAGTGATACTGCCGACTAAATTTCTTGAAAAATCGGATGCAAAAGTGGCAAAAAAACTTGCGAAAAAACTGACTATTGGCGATTAGAAATTCTACCAAATTCTTGAAGGGAGCCGGGATGCAGTAGCGCACTTTTACCCGATCGGAAAGTTGGGTTCCATAGAGCTGGTTTAACCGATTGAGGTCGATCGGGGTCAGTGTAAATAACGTCAGGTCATAGTCTGCCTGCAACGCATTCAACATCCACAGGGTCACGGCTTCCGCTCCCCCACCCGCAAAAAACGGATAAAAAACCGCGATCGTCGTTGGGGTTTGGGGACGGGGGTGTTGTTCTGAGGTCACGATGAAAAACCAATGAGCGACGAGCGATCGACCCGGCCAGCCATCGGGCCCAGGTCGGGAGCCAATCCACAGGGCGATCGGCTGGGGCCATTATCGCCTAGCCTAACTTCCATCTCTTTGCCCGCCAAGGATTCAGCCAACCGGACAATTCCCCCAGGAGCGCTTGCCCCGATCGTTTCTTGATAATCATCGGTAACCCGATCGGGAAAGTGGACTTTTTGGAACAGGAGTGATACCATGCACTGCATTAAACGGTAATCCGATCGGAAAACCGGTCTTTTTAGATCCAAGCAGTTCAAGGGCAAATGAGGGTTTCGACAAATGGGCAGGATCAATGGCAGCGATCGTTGGACAAAACGAGCGTTCCGGCGTTGGCACTTCACAACCTGGCTGTGGGGCATGTTGGCGATCGCCCTTGTGGTGTTGTTGCCCACTTGGGCCTTACCCGCCGTCGCCAACGCTCCCAAGGCGAAAATTGAATTTGTGTCACCCCAGTGGCTCAGCCAACATTTGAGTGATACCAACTTGCGCGTTTTGGATGTGCGCAACTCGCCCCTGGACTACATCGGGGGCCATGTTCCCGGCGCTGTGCATATTGCAGATTTAGCCTTTCGCGGCCCCGATGGCTTTTTGCCGGTGCAATATTGGGACAACGAAAAAATCGCATCGCTTTTTGGCAAAGCTGGGGTTAACAATCGCCAAAAGGTCGCCGTTTATTCCAACGGCAATGACGTGTTAGGCGCAACCATGGTGGCCTACCTGTTGGAGCGATCGGGAGTCAAAGACATTGCGATCGTGGATGGTGGCTTTGCCGGTTATCAGACCTCGGGTCAAACCGTCACCAAGGAATATCCCCGGTACGATCGGCAAACATTCCAACTCAAAGACGATCCCTCCGTTCGCGTCACCCTGGCCGATGTGCGGAAATTAATTGGCCAGCCCAACGTGGTTTTTATTGACCCTCGCCCTCCGGAATTATTCAGCGGTGAAAAGCCCCTTTGGGTGCGAAACGGTCACATTCCCGGTGCGAGAAATATTCCTTGGCCAACCTTTACCGAAGCCAACAATTCCCAAGAAGCGCTCAAAAATCCCCACAAGCTGAAGTCCTTGGATGAAATTCGGCAGATTCTGGCCAGCCGTAACATCACCCCCGACAAACAAATCATTGTTTCTTGCAGCACTGGACGGGAAGCCACTTTGCAATATGTGGTGCTGAAGCATCTTTTGGGCTATCCCAATGTGCGCATTTATGAAGGGTCTTGGACTGAGTACAGCACCACTGATTTACCGGTGGAAACTGGCCCCGATCGTGCCTAGGCATTGACCCAAAGCTGACTGAAAATTCAGGCCAGGATTTTGATTCTTGGGGTCGGTTGTAAAAATTGGTCAATCTTTAACCCGTTGATCAGCATTGATCCGGTACTGATTGACCAATCCCTTTGATTCAAAATTCACTTGATTCAAAATTACAGCCTGTACCTAGCTCAAACCTGTAGGGTGGGCATTGCCCACCTCCTAACCGCTTCATAGCACCTGCGGTTTGACGCACCAATCGTTCTCGGTAAAGGCTGTATGAATCGACTAGCCTGAATTTTCTGCCAATCATTACCCCAAACCGAAGAACCAGGAGAGATAAAAATGACACTATTTTTGGTTGAAGCATCCATATTGAACCGGCATGGGGATGAAATTCGTACCGCTTTGGATCAAGTATCAAAAGCGGCCCTCGCAACCGATTCGGAATTGATTGAGGCCCAAATTGGCAAGGATCTTTTTCGGCTTTTTGCCATCCTTGATGCCCAGGATGAAGTATCAGTGCGTGCGGCTTTCTTGAATAGTAGCCTGACGATCGAGCTGGTTAAACCTGTGCGCTTGGTGGGGCAAGACTTAGCTGCCGTTAAAAACCAGAAGGACAAAGCTAATTACCTGGTGGAATGGGATTTGCCAGCGGGGCTAACGATGGACAAGTATTTGCAACGTAAGGCTGAAAAATCCCCTCTTTATGCTCAAGTACCAGCGGTTTCCTTTGAGCGAACCTATGTTTGCGAGGACTTGAGTAAGTGTCTCTGTTTTTATGACAGTCCCGATGAGGCAACGGTGAAGCAAGCCCGCGAGGTGGTGGGTGCGCCCATCGATCGGCTCACCAGTCTGGAAACGCTGGACTAAGACTCAGGTTTAAGACTCAGGTTAATGCCCAGAAAAATGACCAATTTAGGGTCGATTTAGGTCGGTAATTTTGTAGGCAATCATTCTGTAGGCAATAGATGTGAAAACTGGTGTTGTCGATCCACAGGCGATTCGGGCTTTGCTGGCGGAGCAAGCCCAAGCAGTGAATGATGGCAAGGGTTACCGAGACAGTCGGAACTCGTTGCGGTTGTTGGCATCGGTTGGCTGGCTTGGGCTGGGCATTCCTGAGCGCCAAGGCGGGACGGGGGGCACGCGCTTGGATGCCATCGAGGCGATCGCCCAAACGGCGGAGGACTGCTTAACCAGCGCCTTTGTGTTTTGGTGCCAGCGAGCCTTTGCGGAATATTTGGTGGCCAGTGATAACGACAAGTTGCGCCAAACCCTCCTGCCCCAGGTGGTACGGGCCGATCGCTTCGGCGCGACGGGTTTATCGAACGCCATGAAGCACTTGGCGGGCATTGAGGCCTTGCGGGTACAAGCCCGTTGGCAGGGGCAACGGTTACGCTTGGATGGCCATTTGCCCTGGGCTTCTAATTTAGTGCCGGGTGAGTTTTTGGTGGCGGTGGCGGCGGAAACCCCTGAGGGGGAGGCGATCGTGGCGGTGATTCCGGCGAATACCCCGGGCCTGTCGCGTAGTGCGGATTTGGATTTGTTGGGGCTGCGTGGTTCCAACACGGCGGCCTTAACCCTGGAAGGGGTGGAGGTCGATCGCACTTGGGTTTTGAGCGATCGAGCCAGGCAGTTTCTGCCAACCATTCGGCCGGCATTCTTGCTGTTGCAGTGCGGTTTGAGTTTGGGCAAGGCTCGATCGGCTCGGCGGGCCATTCGCAACACGCTCCAAACCCGATCGCAGGTATTGCGGGGAGCCTTGCAGCAGCTTGATCACCGCTACGACGAGCTGGCCACGCAACTACGGCAATTGGCGGCGCTCTCCGAGTTTTCCTTTGCTGAAACGCGGCATCTGTTTGAAGTCCGCATTGCCTTAACCCGCCTGGCCGTGGATGCCATCACGCTGGAGTTGGAAGCACAGGGGGGCGGGGCCTATCTCAACGACCATGCAACGGCCCGGCGCTGGCGGGAAGTAGCGTTTTTACCGGTGCTCACCCCCAGCTTGGTGCAACTGGAAACGGAGTTGGCCCGCGTCACGCCCGCCATCGTGAGCGACCCGGAGATCGAGTCAACCATCAGCCCCGCGATCCACAACCCCTCCCGCACAGCCCTGACCACTGCCCCCGTTCTGGCTACGGGGGCCATTCCACCGTCGATCGCCAAAACCGCCGCGAGTCGATCGCCCTCCCGATCGGAGGTCAGGCGATGAGTGAGTTGCTGCCGGTGACCGTGGGCCGATCTCCGGATCTGTGGGAGTCCGGGGAGTTACCCGATCGCTCATCCACGGTCTCAGACATCCCTACCCCAAAGCCGCCCGATCGCCTCAAAACCTCAACTCTTCGATCGCCCCCATCAGTCGCACCTCAATCCGGTGTCGGGAACGCTGCGGCCGATCGGGAAACGGATCAAACAGATCGAACGGATCGCCCATTGCTGACCGTGCGGGGGCTAACCCATCACTACTCCGCAGGACGCGATCGGGTCTTGGCCTTCGCGCAAATTAACCTCGACCTTCACCCTCGGGAGTTGGTTTGCCTGCTGGGCCCCAGCGGTTGCGGCAAGTCTTCTTTGCTGTTGGCCATCGCCGGTTTGCAACGGGCCACGGCCGGAGAAGTGCGGCTGAAGGGTCAACCTATCCAAGAGCCACAACCCTCGGTGGGGATGGTGTTTCAGGGGCCGGCCTTGCTGCCCTGGTTAACGGTGACCCAAAACATCACCTGGGGATTGAAGTTGCGGCGAATGCCTGCCATTGCCAAAGCAGTTGCCCGATCGCGCGCGGCCGAAGCCTTGGCCAGCGTTGGCTTAGGGGGCGTGGAACGGGCCTATCCTCACCAACTCTCGGGCGGGATGGCGCAGCGGGTGGCCCTGGCACGGGCCCTGGTGCGGCAACCGGAACTGCTGCTGTTGGATGAACCGTTCAGCGCCCTGGATGCGATTACGCGCCGATCGATGCAAGCGTTGCTGCTTCAGGCGATCACCCGCTACCCAGCGGCCGTGCTCATGGTCACCCACGACATTGATGAGGCTTTGGCCCTGGGCGATCGGGTGGTGTTGATGGATCGCAATCCCGGGCGGATTCGTCGCCAGTGGATTTTGCGATCGCCCCCCACAGATCCGAACAATCGCGCCCTGCGAGACCCCGCCGCCCAAGGGGCCCTGCGTCGCGAAATTTTAGAGGAGTTGTTGACCGTGATTGACCCCGTTGTTCTGCCCTCGATCGCGGGAGGTGTCCAACCATGACCAGCGATCGCCAAGCCCGCGCTCGATCGAGCCGTGCCACCCCCCATTGGATTGCGCCCCCCTTTGCCAGCGGCCCCACTGCCGGCCTGGGTTGCGACTGCTGCGGCCTCAGTCGGCGAGATTTCCTGCAACTCACAGGACTATTCTCAGCCTCCCTGGGGGCAACCCTGGCCGTCGGGGGCTGCCAGCCAACCCAAGGCCCCGCTCAATCTAGCCCCGCTGCTTCAGCCCCGGCGACACCCACGGCCCAACCCCCGGTCAAAATTGGCTACCTGCCGATCACCGATGCGGCTCCCCTGTTGGTGGCCCATGCCCGCGAGCTATATCAAGCGGAGGGACTAACGGCCGAAAAACCAACCCTCTTTCGTTCTTGGCCGCAGGTGGTCGAAGCGTTTTTGGCCAGACAGGTGAATGTCATCCATATCCTGATGCCCGCCACCTTGTGGTTGCGCTATGGCCGCAAGTTTCCGGCCAAGATTGTGGCCTGGAATCACACCAATGGTTCAGCCCTGACCGTCTTGCCGGAAATTAATCGCCTGGAAGACCTGGGCGGTCGCAAGGTGGCTGTGCCCTTTTGGTATTCAATCCACAACGTGGTGCTCCAGCAACTGCTGAAGAAAGCAGGATTGAAGGTGGTGCGGCGGCCCAAAGAGGCCAAGGTGGCCGCCAACGAGGTGAATTTAATTGTGCTGCCGCCACCGGATATGGTTTCGGCCCTCGCCAACCAAGCGATCGCGGGCTACATCGTGGCGGAACCTTTCAACGCGGCGGCAGAAAACCTCAAAACAGGCAAAATTCTGCGCTTTACCGGCGATGTGTGGAAGGATCACGCCTGCTGTGTGGTGCTGATGCATGAAGACGACCTCACCCAGCATCCCGATTGGGCGCAGCGGGTGGTGCAGGCGATCGTCAAGGCCCAGTATTGGAGCGGCGAAAACCGCACAGGTGTGGCTGAAATTTTGTCGAAGGAGGGGGGCAAATACACGCCTCATCCGAAAGCGGCCCTGATTCGGGCCCTAACGGCCTACGACCCAGCCGTTTATCAAGCCCAAGGGGCGATCGCCCATCCCGATTGGCAGATCGATCGAATTGATTTTCAACCCTATCCTTTTCCGTCCTACACCGCTGAGCTGGTGCGCTTGCTCAAGGAAACCCAAGTGGAAGGAGAAACCCAGTTTTTACAAGATCTTGACCCCGAGTGGGTGGCCCAAGACTTGGTGGATGACTCCTTGGTGAAGGCGGCCCTGGCTGCGGTGGGCGGCCCCGCTGCCTTCCGGTTACCCGAAAGCCTGACCCGGGAGGAAACGATCGCGCTCTGAAGCCTTGGGCATCACCCGATCCAGCTCGCTTGAGCATCAATTCCACGTCAATTTCACCGGGTCAGTTCCCGATCGACAGATCACAGTCATGCCGAGTCATGCCGATCTAGATTCACGCCGATTTCGGGGAAGGGTGGCCAGCGATTCCACTCATTGGCCCCACTCATTCAGCCAGCATCGTCAAGACAAGCTATTAGGCATTGGAGGGATTGGGCAGCCATGGCGGTTGGAATGTGGCAAAAAGCAGGGCGATCGGGCGTTGCTCGACAACTTCGCGGAGTGTTGGGGATCGTGAGTAGCCCCTTGCTTGGCCTGCTGCTGGGGCTGTTGCTGTGGTGGGTGCTCACGTCCCCGCTGTTGCATCCCGGCGCGATCGTGGGGGACTTTTCACCAGAAAAATCGCTCACCACCGTCCTGAAGCTGCTGGGTGACGGCACTTTGGAACCCCACATTGGCGCGAGTTTGCGGCGGGTCGTGGTTGGCTTAGCCGCTGCCGCCCTGATTGGGATTCCCGTTGGCATTGCCCTGGGGCTGTGGCGGCCCCTGGAGCAGGGCACGTCTGTTCTGTTTCAGTTTGTGCGGATGGTGTCGCCCCTGTCTTGGATGCCACTGGCTGTGATGGCCTTTGGGATTGGAGATGCGCCCGTGTACTTTCTGCTCACCGTGGCGGCGGTTTGGCCCGTGTTGCTGAATGCGGCGGCGGGAGTGCATAGCGTCGATCGGCGATGGTTGCTGTTAGCCCGCAGCCTTTGTGCAACCCGTTGGGAGGTGATCGGTCGGGTCATTTTGCCCGCGATCGGGCCGCACCTTTTCGTAGGGCTGCGCCTGGCAGTCGGCGTGATTTGGATCGTGTTAGTGCCCGCCGAAATGTTAGGGGTTAGCTCGGGCTTGGGCTACTTCATTTTGGATACGCGCGATCGCCTGGCCTATAGCGAATTGATGGCTGCTATTTTGACCATCGGCGCGATCGGCTATGGGCTGGATACCGGGTTGCGATCGCTCAATCGCCTCACCCATTATTCCTAATTGTGATTAATAAGGAGCGCTTATGGCACAGAGCATGTTTTTTGCGACCGATAGTTGGCCCACGATGGTTTTTCGCCTCAGCTTTGCCGCCCTGGTAGGTCTGGTCATTGGTCTCAATCGAGAGCGTCGTGGGCGCTCAGCAGGAATGCGCACTTTTATGTTGGTCAGTACAGGAGCTGCCATGTTTGTCATGATTCCACTGCAAGCGGACGGCGACAGTTCTTTTGCTGCCGCTAACGCTCTTAGCCGCACCATTCAAGGTGTCGCAACTGGTGTTGGCTTTCTGGGAGCTGGACTCATTTTGCAACCGCAGTCTAAACAATCCAGCACAGTCAAGGTTCGTGGACTCACAACAGCAGCCTCCGTGTGGATGGCGGCTGCTCTCGGCGCAGCCATCGGTTGTGGTCTGTGGCAAATGTGTCTATTTGGTAGTGTGCTATCTCTGTTGACCCTCAGTGGGGTCAAGCGGGTACGTCGGTCATTACCAAAGTCAATTTTGCGGCGACATTCACGAAGTGAGCAGCAGCCACCCCCCCCTCCAAACCTCCAGTAATTTAGTTGATTTAGTTCACTTACCCTGAATCAGGACTCAGTACCTTCCATCGAACTTGGCAATTCTTTAATGAATTTTGAAAATTGCTTGGAAAAGTCTTAAAGGATATTCAATTGGCACGATCTTAATCATGAGAGCAAGTCTCAGTTTAAATATCTTAAATTTATTCTTGACTTAATTAGTCACGTAACGAAATTTACAATACTTTGATCAATTTAATCCAGAAAAAAGGAGAAAATTAAGTCATTAAAATGTGAATTCATATTTTTACAAGCTCATATATTTTGAATTGAATAAAAAATCTGTAAGATCTCTGACCACCGATAAAAATATCAGCTATAATTTGACTCTTGACTATCATGAATTCATCTGTTAGCAACTTTACCAAAACCACGTCAATCGACATCATGTCTTACAATTCTAGAAATCTTGATCCCTTTCTCCTATCAAAAGGAGAAAACACTACAGAGATAGTAATTCCTGAAGTATCAGCAGAAGTTCTTTACGAATGGCTGAAGACTCAAAAAATCACCTTAATTGATGTGCGGGAAGTTCAAGAGTTCCAGACAGAGCATATTGCTGGTGCTGTTTTACAACCCTTGAGTCAACTAAATGGGACAGCTTGGAGTGCTGAATCAGAAACAGTGGTGTTATATTGCCGCAGCGGCAGACGATCGGCTGAAGGAGGTCAGCGACTCTTGCGCGATCGCAATCTACCGTTGGTGCATCTGAAGGGAGGAATTTTAGCTTGGAAAGCAGCGGGTTATCCAACCGTCGTGAAGAATGAAAGCGATTCAATTTAGTTCTGCAAAGTCATTTAATTTTGGAGAGGCAAGTCACCAAAATCCTGAATGGGATGGTGAAGGATCTGAATTTGGCACTGCACTCAAAATTGGAGTGTTAGCCAACCGAGGATTAAAGATTGCTGAGTCCATGTGGCAACCAACGGCTGATTATTTATCGGCCGTTGTTTCTGATCGTCAATTTACAATAGTTCCCCTGAGCTTTGATGATATCCATCAAGCCATTGCCAGCCAAGCCGTACAGTTTGCCATTGTTAATCCGGGGCTGTATGTGGAGTTTGAAACACAATTTGGTCTGAACCGAATTGCCACTTTGAAAACGCTGCAATTGGGAAAACCGGCAACGGAATTTGGCGGCGCAATTTTTAGTCGGCGCGATCTCCTGCCCATGACTCAGTTGTCAGATTTGAAGGGGCGATCGGTGGCGGCGGTGGCGGAAACCTCCCTGGGGGGCTGGCGGATGGCGTGGCGGGAATTGATCGAAGCGGCGATCGATCCCTATCGAGATTTTGCGGCGCTGGAGTTTTTAGGGAGCCACGATCGGGTGGTGGCCGCCGTGCAATCGGGTCAAGCAGAGGTGGGGATCGTCAGCACCCATGTTTTGGAACAGCTCGCGGCAACGGGGGCGCTGGACTTAAACACGATTCAAATTCTGCCGCCTCCAGCGATTGTGCCGTCGGCGCTGCCCTTTGCCCTCAGCACTCGGCTCTATCCGGAATGGCCCTTCGCTGTTTTGCCCATGGTTCCTCGGGCGATCGCGGAGGCGGTGACCATTGCGCTGTTGCAGATGCCCACTGACGCGCCCGCAGCCCAGGCGGCTGGGGCCGCCGGTTGGACAATTCCCCTGAATTATCAGTCAGTGCATGAATGTTTTCAGGTGCTGCAAGTGCCGCCCTATCGAGATTTTGGGCGCACTACGGCGAGTTTTGCCCTGGCGGTGAAGGGATCCCACGATGGTCTGTGGGATTGGATGGTGGAAACGGGCCGGACGCTATTTTCCGATCGCTGGGCGGCTTTGTTGGGCTATCAACCCGCAGACATTCCGCCCCATGTTGATCAATGGTTTGATCGCTTGCATCCCGACGATCGTGATCGATTCACTCAGGCCTTAAGCCAATTTTTTGCCAGCGATCGCACCCAATGGGAGTTGGAATATCGCCTGCGACATCGTGATGGTTCCTATCGCTGGGTATTGTGCCGAGGAACCTTGCAACGGAACTATCAAGGGCGACCCTACCGCATGGCCGGTTCCCACACCGACATTACCAATCGCAAGCAGGTGGAAGACCAGCTCCGAACATCCAAAGTTCATCTACAAGAAAAGGCACAAACCCTGCAAGCCACCTTGCAAGAGTTGCAATCAACCCAACTCCAACTCATTCAGGCAGAAAAAATGTCGAGCCTCGGTCAATTAGTAGCGGGAATTGCCCATGAATTGAATAATCCTGTCAGTTTTATCTATGGCAATATGCGTTATCTCGAAGAATATGCTGCGGAGCTGGTGAAAATCATTCAACTGCTGAAAACACACCAAGAATCGCCTCACTTGCAAGAAGAAATTCTTGATCAACTCGATCTGGATTTTATTCAGACTGACTTACCCAAGCTGATTACCTCGATGAAGACCGGCACCGATCGCATCCGATCGCTAGCACTGTCTCTGCGTAATTTTTCAAGGGTTGATGAAGCGGAAATGAAGGCGGTGGATTTACATGAGGGCTTGGAAAGTACGCTGTTGATTTTGCAGCATCGACTCTTACCCTCGTTGAAGGGCTTGGAGATTCAAATCGATCGCCAATATGGTGATTTGCCGCTGGTGGAATGCTATCCCGGGCAAGTGAACCAGGTTTTTATGAACTTACTCAGCAACGCGATCGATGCCCTGGAAAGCCAGTTTCAGCCGTTAGCCTATGGTGTTGCTGGTGGGGAAAGTTCCACGAAACTCGTTCCCAAGATCACCATTCAAACGGTCGTGGAAGATCATGAGGTGGTGGTTAAAATTACCGATAACGGTACGGGCATTAACCCAGAGGTGCGATCGCGCATTTTTGACCCCTTTTTCACCACAAAGCCGATCGGTCAGGGCACTGGTTTAGGCCTGTCGATCGCCTACCAAATTGTGGTGGAACAACACCATGGTCGGCTCAGTTGCCAGTCTGCACCGGGTCAAGGAACGGGTTTTGAAATCCGGCTGCCTCGACGCGCGGGTTGGGCGGTTGCTTCTCAATTGTCCGCGCCAGAACTGGCGGAAGCTGTTTAATCAAAGCCGGAATAACAACCGCAACAACCGAAATAACAACCGATCGCTCGCAGATTTCGGGCAGATTTTGGGTTGAATTTATCCGCTGGAATTACAAATCCAAAAGACCAGCGGGGGGCACAATTTCCAGACGCTTGGTTGTTAGGTCAACGATCGGGACAATTTCATCCACAAAGGGAATCAAAATCACCTGTTCCGAGTCCGTGAGTTGCACTTGCAGCAAATCCTGAGCAGCGGTCGCCAGGCCCACCACTTGCCCGATCGAAACCTGTTGCACCTGATCAAACACCTCCATGCCCATCAAGTCCATCAGGTGATATTCCCCCGCTTCCAAGGGAGGGCGGCTGTGGGCCGAAACTAGCAACTTGGCTCCCCGGAGGTTTTCGGCACTGGTGCGATCGACCACTTCCGCAAACCGCACCACATACAGATTTTGCTTATTCAGATATCGACCGCTCAGCAGGCGCACCGGTTGGGGTTCGTCCCGCCCCAGCTTGGCCCCCGGCGGCAACAACCAGCGCTGGCCCGGCTCCATAAATCGTTCTGGAAAATCGGAATCGGGATAGATCCGCAGTTCCCCCCGCAGACCTTGAGGGGCAACAATTTTGCCCACTTCAAGCCAATCATCAGGGGTGCTCATGGATGCAAAGAGGAGGTAGAGGTCAAGGAAGGGGATGAACTATTGCCGGTGGCTTGGCCGGTGGTTTGATCGGTGGTTTGATCGGTTGACTTGCTGCCTAAGGGGCTGTCTGAATGGTTGTTGGGATGACTATGGGCATCACCATTGGACTGGCCATTGCTGTCGATCGGCTGGGCGGGCGGGGTCACGGGTTCCAAACCAGCCATCTGCAAAATTTCGGGGATTAAGTCCTCGCGGCGCACCGCCATCAGATGGACTCCCTGGCAAATGTGGCGGGCCATGGCCACCTGTTCAGCGGCGATCGCCATGCCCTCGCGTAAGGGGTCTTGGGCCCGAGCCAGGCGATCGATCAAATGCTGAGGAATTTCTACGCCGGGCACATTGCGGTTGATAAATTCCGCATTTTTCGCTGATTTCAGCAGAAAGATCCCCGCCAAAATTGGCTTTCCGCAACCGGCAGCCACCTGGGTCATGAACTGATCCAGGCGATCGAAGTCAGAAATTAATTGACTTTGGAAAAACTGGGCCCCGGCAGCTAATTTGCGCTGAAAACGCCGCTGCACCCCCGACCAACTCTTGCATTGGGGATCCACCGCCGCTCCAACAAAGAGATCTGTTCCGCTATTTTCCAAGGGGCGATCGGCCGCATCTTGCCCTTGGTTGAGCCGCTTCACCGCTTCCAACAGGCGCACCGCTTCCCAGTCAAAGACGCTGCGGGCTTCGGGAAAGTCACCGGCCTTCACCGGGTCACCCGTGAGGGCCAATACGTTCTGAATCCCCAGGGCATGGGCCCCCATCAAATCCGCTTGGAGGGCAATTCGGTTTCGATCGCGACAGGCCACCTGCCACACGGGTTCAATGCCCCGTTGCAACAGCAAGCTCGCGGCCGCCAACGAAGACATCCGCAACACGGCCCGGCTGCCGTCGGTGATGTTCACCGCATGAACCCAAGGTTGCAACTGCTCGGCCATGGCCAACATGTGGCTAGTGTCGCTGCCCTTCGGTGGCATCACCTCGGCAGTCACCAAAAAAGTGCCAGCGCTGGCAGCAGTACGAAAACGCGATAACACGGGCATTAACTAACGGCGCAAGAGACAGGGGTTGCGCAGGCATAGATCGACATTCTACCCGGAAGTTTTCCCCCCAAAATCTTCCCTTTGGCGAGGGATTTTGCGAGCTAGTCTAATTTTCTGGCCCGATCGCCCGCTGTTCCCCCACCTTGGGCGATCGGCCTTGTGTTGGGGCCGGCCCCTTGGCACAATGAAGCCCGTGGATTGCCCACAGATTCCGGCCATTGCCCCCGCTGCGGAAGCCAGCCTCCTCCTTGGGTATCGAACTCCGAAGCTACGTTTATCTCGATCGCCTGCAACCCCAACATGCGGCCTACATTGGCACAGTGGCGATCGGCTTCTTGCCGCTCCCCGGGGACAGTTCCCTTTGGATTGAAGTATCGCCCGGGATTGAAATCAACCGCATCACCGATGTGGCCCTCAAGGCCACCTCCGTGCGGCCCGGCGTGCAGTTTGTGGAACGGTTATATGGCCTGTTAGAAATTCACTCCAGCCGCCAAGGGGAAACCCTGACAGCGGGCCGGGCCATTTTGCAGGCTTTGGGAGTGCGGGAGAGCGATCGCCTCAAGCCCCGCGTCATCTCCAGCCAAATCATCCGCAATATTGATCCTCACCAGGCGCAATTAATTAACCGCACCAGCCGTGGCAACATGCTGCTGGCGGGTCAAACCCTCTATGTTTTTGAGGTGGAACCGGCGGCCTATGCGGCCCTGGCCGCCAACGAGGCGGAAAAGGCCGCGTTGATCAATATTCTGCACATCACGGCGGTGGGCAGCTTTGGGCGGATGTACCTCGGTGGCGAAGAGCGAGATATTTTGGCAGCAGTGGCAGCGGTCGAGGATGCAATCGCCCATGTTTCTGGACGCGATCGGGATGACGGCAACGATGGCCGCACCCCGGTGCTCCTGACCCGAAAGGAGTAGCAATCGATCGTGGCAGACGCAGCGGATCTTATGTATTTGGCCCGATCGCCCCGACAGTGGGCCGATTGGCGGGCACAACAGGGCGATCGGCCTGCCGACTTGCGCGGTGCAGATCTGAGCGGTTGGCGTTTGCCCCAGTGGGACTTGGCCGGGGCCCAACTCCAGCAGGCAATTCTCGATCGCGCCGACTTGCAAGGGGCCAACGGTTCCCATCTGCAAGGTCTCGGTTTACGGGCGATTGGGATGCAGGGCTTCGGAATTCAGTTACGCCACAGCCAAGCCATTGCGGCCAACTTCCGCCAAGCCGACCTGCGCCACGCAGACTTGCGGGATGTGAGTTGGGCCGGCGTGAACCTGGCCGAAGCTGACCTGCGGGGAGCCAACCTCAGTCGCGGACAACTGGCGCGATCGACCTGGGCCTTCACCCGTGCCCAAGGGGCAATTTTGCAAGGGGCCCTGCTCGATCGCGCCTTGGTCTTGGGGGCCGAATTTGGGCAACTGCAAGCCCACGGCCTCCAGGCCCGAGAATTACGGGGCGATCGCTCCCACTGGGCCGCCGCCCAACTGGCCGAAGCCGACCTGTCCGGAGCCAGCCTGGTTGGTGCAGACTTTGCCTGGGCGAATCTCAGCGATGCCAACCTGCAAGGGGCCGACTTACGAGGGGCCAATTTGCACGGAGCGAACCTCTGTCGCGCCGACCTACGCGGAGCCTTACTGACCGATGCCGATTGGAGCCTCAGCATCACCCTAGACACCCTTTGGCCAGAACCCTAGCCTGATCTTGCTCCCACAAAATCTCCGGCTTCTCGGGTCAATTTACTCCAGAGCAAGCATTCTGAGAGCCTCAATCATCGCCTCAATCACCTTGCGTCCCTAATGATCCAATTCAAGGAAAGGAACTAATAACAGCTCCCAACAAAACATCAATTTAGGATTCGTTCCTTTACGGATAGCAACATTTTCCTTTTTACATTGGCATTCACAGAAAGGATTTCTATAAATGGATGAATGGTTGAAGGGATGTTAAACCGTTCATTATTTTTATGACCACTTTCTCTCTCAGTGACTCTGTTCTCGCACCCGCCTCTCTCCCCACCGCTTCTGAATCTTCCCGTTGCAGTTGTCGGGCCTGTCGATCGGCCCGGGGTGGCAGCACCAACGGCAGCTCAGCCCCCACCCGCCCCCTAGCGGCCGGCAGCGGTTCGCCTGTGGTGGATACGATCATTGCCACCACTGACTCAGGCGCTCCCGACAAGTGGCCCGTGGGCCCCGGCGGCACCATCACCTACAGCTTCATTTCCCCTGCCACCGTTAGTACCTATAACGCGAGTCAGGATGAAACTAACATCCAGGAGGTCGAAGAGTCCGTTAAAAACAACGTGCGGGCAATCTTTCGCCACTACAGCGAAATTGTGCCGCTGAATTTTGTGGAAGTGGCGGACTCCGCAGACAGCAAGGTACGGATCGTTTACTCCCAGGGACCAGGGCCAGAGGGCAATGCTTACGCCTACTATCCCAGCAATTCCGAGCGGGGCGGCGCAGTTCACCTCCAGCCCGCAAACAACAGCGACCCGAGCACGGCCTTTACCTCCGGCCCCGGCAGCTATGGCTACTCGACGCTGATCCACGAAATTGGTCACGCCTTGGGCCTGAAGCACCCCGGAAACTACAACGCCACCGCCAACCAGGATCCTGGCCAACCCGCAGAAAACGCAGGTGAAGAACCGTTTCTTGATTCGGCTCGCGACAATATCGTGAACACGGTCATGAGCTACAACGGCGATGCTCAGCAGGACAAGGGATTTGCGGATCCTTCAACGTTGATGGCGTTGGATATTGCCGCGTTGCAGTTCTTGTATGGCACCAATCGCGGTTCACGGGCAGAAAACACCACCTATCGCCTAGATTCCAGTAATCTCCGCACGGTGCAAGCGATTTGGGATGGTGGGGGCAATGACACGGTGGACGCATCGGCCCTCCCGGCAGGCGATTACCTGTTTGATCTGATCGATAACGGCCGCTTGACGGAGCGTTCTGCCTTGGGCGCACGTATTTACAAGGGCAAAAACGAACCGACCGGCCCCGACTACCAAGACATGGGCTACGGCTGGGTCGTTGGGATTGGGGCCAATTTGGAAAACGTGGTTGGCACGGCTGGGACTGATGAAATTTTGGGCAATGCCTTGCCGAATGTCTTGCAAGGGGGCGCGGGCAATGACCAAATTTCCGGGCGGATTGGCCCAGATACCCTTGATGGCGGGGCGGGTAATGACCTGCTGCGGGGTGGTTTTGGGTTTGATGTGTTGATTGGTGGCCCTGGTGACGACATCCTGTCGGGCGATCGGGGACGGGATCAACTGACCGGGGGCGATGGAGCCGATATCTTTGTGTTGCGGACGAGCACCCCTGCGCCCACGCCGGAAGTGACGGATATTTTGACGGACTTCACCCCAGGGGTCGATCGCATCGGTTTGACGGATGGATTCTCTCCCTCGGCCGTGGCCTATGCGCCCTTTACGCTCAACGGTCAGGCTGGAACCATGATGAGTATTGCGGGCAGCAGCAATGCTTTCTTGGCCTTTGTGCCCGGCGTGGGAGCTGAGGCGATCGGGGCGGCCCTGATTGCCTCACCGGTTCCCTAAGCGCGATCGATCGGGATCATTGATTCGCAGGTTCGCAGGTTCGCAGGTTCGCAGATGCCTGAGCCGATCGCGGGTCGATCGGGCTTGGGAGCTGCCCGCTTTGAAATTTTGCCCGGAATTTAACCCCTAATGTCGGGTCGGATTCGATCGGCTGAAAGGGTTATTTTTCGGGCATAGGGCAGCCGAAATAACAAGACCACAATTGCCAATTAAGGATTGCAAACAACTGGCATCCGTCTTTGGGCGATCGTCGTCTGCTATGTTAAATGCGACAATTCAGCGACGCGTCCCAAGCCTGAGCGGTGCGGGACGTTTTTTTTCAGGTCATTTTTCACCCGGATTGATTGTTCAGGGTGATTGAAATTTGACCTTCGGGAAAAACCAAAAATAATGCCGACCCAAACTATCTTGGGTCGGCCAGGGATGATTTAGATGATTCAGCAGATCAACTTTTTGCCAAACCTGTAACCAAACAGGCAAAGGAAAAAAGCATTGAACCCATTGGGGGCTAAATCATCGGAAAAATTCAAAAACCCCAAGGTTCCGAGGCAACAACTAGGCAGCTTTGGCGAAGTTTTCAGCCACAAACTCCCAGTTGATCAGCTTGGTTACGAAATCGCTGATGTAGTCGGGACGGCGATTTTGGTAATCCAAATAGTAGGCATGTTCCCAAACATCCATGGTCAGGAGGGGAATTTGGCCGGCGGTCATGGGGTTTTCGGCGTTGCCGGTTTTGGTCACCTTGAGCGTGCCGTTATCGAGCACCAGCCAAGCCCAACCACTACCGAATTGGGTAGCCCCGGCGGCTTTGAATTGGGTCACGAATTCATCAAAGCTGCCGAAGTCAGCCACAATTTTGTCCAGCAGTGCGCCGGCCGGTTGGCCGCCACCGTTGGGCTTAATGCTGTTCCAGTAGAAGCTGTGATTCCAGGCTTGGGCAGCGTTGTTGAAGATGCCAGCTTTGGATGCATCACCAGCAATGGCTTTGATTACGTCTTCGATCGGCTGTGCGTCCAGCTCAGTCCCTTCAACGGCCTTGTTGTAGTTGGTGACGTAGGCGGCGTGGTGCTTGTCGTGGTGGAACCCGAGGGTTTCCTTGCTGATGTAGGGTTCCAGCGCCGTGTAATCGTAGGGCAGGGCAGGAAGTTGGTAAGCCATGATTGCAGTGCTTTCTCTTGGTGCTTCTCTCGGTTCTTGGCGATTGCACGGTTGTTGGCGGCAGACTGGGGCGATCGCACGCCACCGGCCAGCCGATTAAAACAACTTCTGGCGAGCAAAACAGCCGCCCTCTAGGGTATCGCAAAATCTGTGCATCCCGTGCAGGGACAAGTTTGCTGGTTGGTCTTGGCCGATGGGTTGAAACCGTTCACCGGGCTGGGTCTTGGCTGGGCAATCACCCAGCTCAAATCACCCAGCTCAAATGGTTCAGCCCAGTCGATCGGGTTTTTCCGGTTCTAGCTCTGCAATTTCTAGATTTGTGATCTCTAGATTTGCGATCTCTAGTCTGCGATGCCAAACACCTGGGGCACAAAGCTGCCATGCAGACCATAAGGAACATGGTGCTTGAGTTTCAACCGAGCCACCAGGGACAGATCCTGAGCGGCCAGGATGATCAGATCGGAGGCGTGGCGCTCGGCATTGTAGGCCAGCAGCAACACCCAACCATCGTCCTCTTGGGTGGCTTGGGGATTGGGAACGAACAGAGGTTCACCGCCAAAAACCCGCGCGCCCAGGTCAAACAGGGACCGATCGCCCGTTTGCAAATCCAATTTCAACACCGCTTGCAGGGGCGCGTTGCCTTGGGGCGATCGGGCTGCCCCGATATATAGGTAGCGATGTTCATGGCCCACGGCATTGGGGTGCAAGCTGGGAAATTCACAGCAGCGACTTTCGATGCAGTGCGATCGCACCCGATCGGTGGTCAAGTCCATTTCAAATCGCCAAAGCTGTCCTTCCGGCAGGCTACCAAAATCAACCGATCGGAAGTCTGCGCCCGGTTCCAGGGTTGGGAACGAGTCATAGCAAACGGAATCGATCGTGATTTGTTGACCATCGGGGCTTTCAAAGGCGTTGCCGTGGTGAAACACAAAGCAAGGCGGCACATCCAGCACGCGCACCGCTTGGCTCGGATCCCGAGGAATCAGCAGGGCCCGAGTGGGTTGTTTGGGGTCAAATTCCAGGCATTGCCCCGCCCCTTTGAATCCCAGCATGAAAGGCAGCGGATTAAATTTGACGGGATTTTGGAAAAAGATGCACCAATGGGGAGTGATGGCAAAATCATGCAAAAAGGCAAATCCCGGCACGCTACGGGTTTGGCGGCTGGCGAGTTTTCCCGCTTCGTCTAATTCATAGATCGTGATGTTGGTGGAAAGGCCGGGCTTCACGGCAAAGTTCACGAAGCGCCGATCGCCCGCCGAGTTGGGACTCATGGCCCAGCGGTTGGCTCCGGTGGCTGTTTCGGCCGCGCCGGGAACCGTGCCAGGATCAATGCGGGCATGGGCGGCAAAGGCATCGCCGGGCTTCAGCAGTCCATCGATCGAATCCAGCCCGATCGTCTCCAGGGTTTTCGGATCCAAACGGTGGGGTTCGGCCGCTTCCCAAAGGGCCCAGAGTCGATCGGCCCAATACATCACATGGGTATTGGCAATATTTTTAATCTTCAGATCCAACAAATTCGCCAGCCAACCGCCGGCCTTTTGCGTACCAAACACGCCGCGATAGAGAATTTTGCCGGCTGCCTGTTCGGCCAAATAGCCTTCGGTGCGCACAAACCGATTGCGAAAATGGGCCCGACCATTTTGGAAGGTAATTTGGCAAATCATCCCATCCCCATCAAAGGGATGTCCGATCGGCTCGCCGGCCACATCCAGCAGGCCGGGGCCATTGCGAAACAGCGTGCCGGTGAGGTTGCTGGGAATTTCCCCTTCAATGTCATCAATCCAGGTCTCAAACTCTTGGGGTTGAGATTCATAGCCCCGCTGCCAGTCCGCGAGACTATAGGGCACTGGTTTTGATGAGGTTTTCGTTTCAAGGCTTTGCATGGATCGCGGTCAAATCGAGTTGGGTGGCGGTTGCAGAAGACCCGATCGGGCGACCAATTTCGGAGCAATCGCGGCCCATGGGTGACCGCAATGCACAATCACAATGGACAATCACACAGGGCGATCGCTCCAACGCCCAATCCGTAAGGCTTGCTTCTCTAGTCTAATGGTCTGTCTTGTCTGGAACCGCGCAGAACCGGCAATTCTCGGGCAATTAGCCCCTATTGGTGCAAATCGCGATCAAGTGAATTTTGTTTCGGGTCAAAGTTGATCTTTTAGGTATTCCAGATATTTATCAAAGATTTTCAGGTGCGTTTTCGTGTTTTTTGCTTAATTTTTGCTTTAATTTGTATTATCCAAATAATCATTCAAATTCAATCATTTTAATTTTATCTTGATTTTATTTTGATTTGATCTTTATCGGCTTGTTCTCATGAGAATTCATGGATTTTCATGAGTTTTGATGGTCAGATTTTAAGTATAAACCCGATCAAATTGGTCAATCTTCAAAAACAATCAAGGCAATAATTAAGTTGTTTTATTATCTAGAAAATGACTTCAAGGATGAATCTCAGTCAGGGTATTATTCAGAATTTAGCGCTGATCTTTCAGGTGACTATGGGCAGGGGGTGAGGTCGTTATCATGATTGGGGATCGTTGCGATCGCCCATGATAATTATTCATCCCCACTATTTATTGATTGATCAATCTCTTTGGGGTTTCCGGGATTTGTCTCAACTTTCCTGATTCTTAGCAGTCATTCGGAGAGCAGAGACCACAATTCCTGAACCTAAAAATCAGGGAGCAAAGTGGCTGTCCTTCAGGTTTGAGCTTTAAGAAACATCAGCCGCTTTGGCCCTGATAGAAAAGACAATAGCCTCTTCATCAAGCAAGGGTTGCGGGGCAGTAACCCAAACCAGCAATAAATTGCTTGCAGAATTCCTCTATTTCTTCCTTGTCCGGACGACCGTGGGAAATGACGGCTACCTGATGACGTTCCATGACGGAAATAGGAGACTGACCCAATTCAAGGCTCCAGAGCACAACTTTGAGCTGCGGCGAGGGCAAGTAAGGCGAGCCTAATTCTTGCAAAAAGGCTTGCAAATCGAGATGGGCTTTGGAAATGAGCGGCGAAAACAACTTGAGACGCAAAATCCATCCATCAATCTGATGGAGAACGGTGACAAATTGCAGAGAGGAGCGCCAGGAGGTGCTGACATGCTCGATCGCTCGGAGCGTTAGACTGGCGTTGGCGAAGCGGTAGAGGTATTCCATGGCCCGAGCTTGGATTTCCAAGCGATCGATACATTTAATATTCTCTCAAGATTTACGTTTCTTGACTTAAAATCTTAAGCGATTCTTACAAAACGTGACTATTCCCTTTTTATGGGATACATCAACGACCCCGATCGATCGCTGGACGGCTATCACTACGAGCTACCCAATGATCGAATTGCCCAAAACCCGCGAGAACCCCGCGATCGATCGCGATTGCTGGTGGCCACCTCGCCCCATGAGATTGTTCACCGACAGTTTCGCGATTTGCTGGAATTCTTAAGACCCGGCGATCTGTTGGTGATGAATGATTCTTCCGTGATTCCAGCTCGGCTCCATGGCCACAAGGCCAGCGGAGCGGCGGTGGAAGTGTTGTTGCTGGAAGCGCGATCGCCCGATAGCTGGCTGGCCCTGGTGCGGCCCGGCAAGCGACTGCCGGTGGGAACCCAAATTGAATTTGACCCACCGCCCGGTATGGCACAGGCGAATCTGACAGCAGCTCCGACAGCAACTCCGACAGTCGCCAAACTATCGGCTGAAGTGGTGGCCGTTGACCGGAACACGGGGGGCCGCCTGCTACGGTTTCAGTTGCCGCCAGGGGTCAACTCTCTGCTGGAAATTCTGGATGCTTGGGGCGAAATGCCGCTGCCGCCCTACATTACCGATTCGGCGGCCCCGCCCGATCGCTACCAAACGGTTTATGCCCGCGATCCCGGTTCGGCGGCGGCTCCCACGGCCGGCTTGCACTTCACCCCAGAATTACTCGATCGCCTGAGTGCCGCTGGTGTGGGGCGGGCTTTCGTGACGCTGCATGTGGGCGTGGGAACGTTTCGTCCCGTGGCCAGCCCAGATATCACCGCCCACAAAATGCATGAGGAATGGGCCCTGCTGTCCGAAGAGGTGGCCGAAAAAATTCGGACGACTCGGGCCAATGGCGGCCGGGTATTTGCGGTGGGCACAACGGCGGTGCGAACCCTGGAGTCCGCCGCACGCCATGGCCAAGTGGAAGCGTTTTGCGGCAAAACAGATCTGTTTATTTATCCCGGCTATCAATGGCGGGTTGTGGACGGCCTGATCACCAATTTCCACCTACCCCGATCGAGCTTGATGATGCTGGTGGGGGCTTTTGTGGGACGGGCCCGTCTCTTGGAGCTATATCAGGCTGCCTTGGATGCGCCAGCGGATCCCTACCCCGATCGTTACCGGTTCTACTCCTTTGGAGATGCCATGTTGCTGCTGCCGGATGCTTGCATCGCCCCCCGTTTCGAGACTGAGGACTAATCAACGCTAGACTGGTGGCAAGACCAGTCCAGATTCGGCAGCTATCTCCTCATTCCATTCCAATCTCTGCCTGAGCCGGTTTTTCTCCAACGCCCTGTCAATTCGTTTGTTTTCCCATTCCTTGTAAACCTAGGGATTCCCGGCCAAAATCTCCTCCCAAATCCCTAGGCAAGCCGAAATCTCAGGCCCAAATCTTCAGGAAAGCTGGTTGCAAATCCATCAGGATTCGCCCCCATACTCCTTGGAAAGATCCAGAGAATCCAGCGCATAACTTACCGGATCGCCACTGATCGCCACACACCATGCCATCGCTTCTTTTAAATAGCCTGCCTGCAACTGAGAGGAGGGTTTCAACGGCCCGGGCGATCGCCCAACTCAGGGATAGACGGCTGGTACAAAACGTAATAGAATCCAGCTCGACTGTCACCGGTACAGTCATTTTTGGCGAAGCAACTTCAGTTCCTGACCTTGTGGGGGCTTAAAACGTGGGTCTTTTTAATGGCTTCTCCTTGTCTCGGGATATGGGCATCGACCTCGGGACGGCCAATACCTTGGTGTATGTGTCCGGCAAGGGCATCGTGCTCCAAGAGCCGTCCGTCGTGGCGATCGATCAAGACAAGCGAGTCCCCCTAGCGGTTGGCGAAGATGCCAAAAAGATGTTGGGTCGAACGCCCGGCAACGTCATGGCCCTGCGGCCCCTGCGTGACGGGGTAATCGCCGACTTCGACACAGCGGAGTTGATGCTGAAGCACTTCATTCGGCGCGTCAACGAAGGCAGAGCTCTGGTGCCACCCCGAATTGTGATCGGAATTCCGAGCGGCGTGACCGGCGTGGAGCGGCGAGCCGTCATGGAAGCGGCACACCAAGCCGGAGCCAGAGACGTTTACTTGATTGATGAACCGGTCGCAGCGGCGATCGGGGCCGGTCTGCCCGTGGCAGAACCCACCGGTAACATGATCGTAGACATCGGCGGCGGCACAACCGAAGTTGCCGTTCTCAGCTTGCAGGGAACGGTGTTGAGCGAATCCGTGCGCGTGGCGGGCGATGAACTCAGCGAATCCATCACCCAATACATGAAAAAAGTCCACAACCTCGTCATTGGGGAACGGACAGCGGAAGAAGTCAAAATCCAAATTGGCTCTGCCTACCCCAGCAACGAAGATGACGTGGTGTTGGAAGTGCGCGGACTGCACCTCCTGTCCGGTTTGCCTTGCACCGTTGCCGTAAAACAGGGCGAAGTGCGCGAAAGCATGTCGGAGCCGCTGTCGGTGATTGTGGAAGCCGTGAAGCGGACTTTGGAACGAACCCCGCCGGAATTGGCCTCAGACATCATCGATCGGGGAATTATGCTGGCGGGCGGCGGCGCGTTGCTCAAGGGACTAGACACCCTGATCAGCCATGAAACGGGCATCGTGGTTCACGTGGCTCCCGATCCGCTGAGCTGTGTGGTGTTGGGAACCGGTCGCGTTCTCGAAAACTTCAAACAATTAGAGCGGGTCTTTAGTGGCAGCTCGCGTAATCTCTAAGACCGACTGAAGCACCTGACCTCCGCTAAGGTGGAGGTGCAGTCAAAGCCTGCGTTGCATAGTTTGCATCTACAGTTGCACAGTCTACATTCAGTTTGCATTCAGCCTGAGCCTGCACTGTTCAGCTTCTGTTGTTCAGCTTGCATTGCTCAGCCTGTACTGCACTGATCTTGGCTGACCCCAATTCACCGTTTCCTTAACCGGTATCGATTGGCCCTTACCAACCACCGTTCGTCATGGGCAATCACGGGTCGCCCACCTTGGTTAGACGGGAGTAGCCCGGAATGCATCACCGCAAGTCCTGGAGCCAACCCGCCAACAAACCCCTTAATTTCAGGATTAATCAGCAACTTTCGTGGGCAAGCAAGCCACTCAATTTCTAGAACGGAGCGCTGGTCGTGTATGACGTTCGACGATGGTGGGGGCGCAATTGGCTAAAGGCAGTCCTAGCCGTCGCTGCACTGGGCTTAGCCCTTGGTGTGCGACAGAGCCGGGCCGGTTTTTTGGTGGAAGCCTACCGGGCCTTGACGTTGCCCCTGCACCTGGGAGCACCTTCTCAAAGTGACCTCGCGGATGCCCGAGTCCGTGAACTTCAGCAGCGGCTTGAGGAGGTGGAGAGCCGCAATGCTCAGTTGCAAACCCTGCTGAATTACCGTAAAACCCTGCCCGTGGAAGGCATTGCATCGCCGGTCATTGGCCGCAGTGCCGATCGCTGGTGGCAACAAATTACCTTGGGCCGCGGCGCAACCGATGGCATTCAACAGGGGGCGATCGTCATGGCTCCTGGGGGCGTGGTGGGCCGTGTCACGGCCGTGACTCCCCACACCAGCCGGGTGCTGTTGGTTAGCGATCCCGGCAGCCGCATTGGCATCTCGGTGACCCGATCGCGCTATATGGGTTATCTCCGGGGCAAGAGCGATCGCACGGCAACGGTGGAATTTTTTGACAAGTTGCCCGATGTGAAACCAGGCGACGCGATCGTCACCTCTGCCTACAGTCAATTCTTCCCAGCGGGCTTGCCGATCGGGCGCATCGTCGCGATCGACACCAAGAAATCCCTCGCCCCGGAAGCGGTGGTGGAACTATCCGCTCCCCTGAGCACGTTGGAATGGGTGACTGTCTTGCCCCATAACCCAGAACTCTTTCAGCAGTTCCAGGAACCCGCCCCCGCAACGCCCAGCGGATCGGGGAACCCCAAGCCTAACCCCAATTCCGGAACCAACCCAGCACCCAAGCCGCCCGCAACGCCCCGCGCATCGGCCAACTAACCCACCCTTGATTAGCCCACCATTGATTCGATCGGCATGGTTGCCGTCTAGGCCTTGAACGGAATCAAGCAAAAACCCCAACTACGCGATATTCTCGATCGCTACCCTGTGCTGGTGCAGGTGGCGATTAACGTTGCCGTTTCGGCCGGCTCCTTGTTACTTTGCGCTGCCCTTACGCCGCTGCGGCTACCCGGACTGGAACTACTGGGGGTAGGCGTTGACTGGCCCCTAATTTGGGTTGTGAGCTGGAGTGTGGGTCGCCCCTGGTGGGTGGCCATCTTCGGTGGCGTGGTGGCGGGCCTGCTTCAGGATGGGATGACGGAGTTTTGGCCCAGCCATGTTTGGGGGTTGGCCCTGGTAGCCCTGCTGACGGCCCGCATCCACCAACGCGCCACCACCACGGCCTGGGTGATGATTCCCCTAACCACCTTTGTTTTGGTGGCGGTTTCGGAAACCACGATGGCGGCTCAATTTGCCTATCTCTACGGCCGCGACGCGGGCGACGTGTGGGCGCTGCATCAAAAGGTCACGCTTTGTTCTGCGATTCTCAGCAGTTTGTGGTCGCCGGTGGTGTCCTGGCCCTTGGGGCGTTGGTGGCGGATGATGGAATCCTTGGGCAATCGTTGAACCCCAGCCTTCTCCTCCAGAATTTCCCCCTCCTTGAGCACCCCCTTTCCAAGCCCCCCTTCTACAATCAATCCTAGAAAGCAATCAACCATAGATCCCGGTCTTGCCCCCACCTGTGTTTATTAGTGTCATCATTCCAACTTATAACCGCTTGCCCATCCTCCAAAAGTGCCTGTTGGCCATGGAGCATCAACGGTGGCATAGCCCCGACCTGATCGCGGGCTATGAAATTGTGGTGGTGGATGATGGCTCGACGGATGGCACGGTGGCTTGGCTGTCGGAGTCGCGCGATCGCCTGCCCCATGTGCGCTTAATTGAGCAGGATCATGGCGGGCCCGCTGCGGCCCGGAACCGGGGCTTGCGGGCGGCCAAGGGAGATACGATCGTCTTCATTGACAGCGATTTAGTGGTGCTGGAGGATTTTTTGCAGTGCCATGCCCGAGCGCTGGCGGCAGCTCAGACCCGATCGGGTGGTGATGCCTATTTCACCTACGGGCGGGTGGTGAATACTTGCAATTTTGACGATCCCACCGCTGAACCCTTCAAGATCACGGATCTTTCCCGTGCCTTTTTTGCAACGGGAAATGTGGCGATCGCGAAGCATTGGCTCGATCGCGCGGGGGCCTTTGATGAGCGCTTTACCCTCTATGGCTGGGAAGATTTGGAATTGGGGGTGCGGCTCAAGGCTTTGGGCGTGCGCCTCATTCCCTGTCCGGAAGCCGTGGGCTATCACTGGCATCCTCCCTTCAGCCTCGATGAGATTCCGGGCCTGATTCGGCGGGAAATGGAACGGGGCCGAATGGGCATTGAGTTTTATCGCAAGCATCCCACCTGGAATGTACGCTTGATGATTCAAATGACTTGGCTGCATGTGGCCCTGTGGGGGTTGCTGTCCTTGGGCGGCCGCTTAAACGAGCACACGCTTCGCCCCCTGTTGCAGTGGTTGATCGATCGGGGTCGGCCGCAACTGGCCCTGGAGGTGGCTCGGGTTTTCCTCAACTGGTACAACGTGCAGGCGGTTTATCGGGCCCGATCGGGCGTGGAAGTTGCCCCCTAACGTCAGTAATTGTCAGGCAACCAGGCCGCACCGGCCAGGAAAATTCGTCCGGAATTCGCCATTTTTTTGGAGTCGGTCTGGATCCGCAAGATCCGCGATCGCCCATATCATAGGAAACGCCCCGTTGAAAACACCCCTTGGGTCAGCTTTCGTCGCGCCATGAGCAACGCCACCCTCCATTCCAAAGTCGCCGTCGGTTTGTCCGGTGGAGTCGATAGTTCAACCACGGCCGTGTTGCTGAAAGAGCAGGGGTTTGAAGTCCTGGGTGTCACCCTTTGGTTGATGCGCGGCAAGGGCCAATGCTGCTCGGAAGGCATGGTGGACGCGGCCCAACTCTGCGAAAAATTGGGCATTACCCACCATGTGGTGGATATTCGCGACACCTTTGAAAGCTACATCATTGATTATTTGGTGGATGGCTACCAAAGCGGCACCACACCGCTCCCCTGTTCCCAATGCAACAAGGCGGTGAAGTTTGGCCCCATGTTGCGCTATGCCCGCGAGGAGTTGGGAGCCGATCGCATTGCCACCGGTCACTATGCCCGCACGGACTACGACCCGGATCAAGGGCGTTATCAATTGCTGCGGGCGCTCGATCGCAACAAGGATCAATCCTATTTCCTCTACGACCTGGATCAGGACGTGTTGGGCGCGGTGCTCTTTCCCCTGGGGGAATATGACAAGGCCCAAACCCGGGAGTTTGCTCGCAAGTTTGGGCTGCATGTGGCCGACAAGCCTGAAAGCCAAGACCTGTGCCTGGTTGAGGCCCATGGTTCCATGCAGGCCTTCCTCGACAAGTACATCACCCCCAAGGCGGGTGAGATTGTGGATCTCGATGGCAAGGTGTTGGGCCAACACGAAGGCATTCATCACTACACGATCGGGCAGCGCAAGGGCATTGGCATTTCAGCGCCGGAACCGCTTTACGTGGTGGCGCTGGATGCGGTGCGAAATCGAGTGGTGGTGGCCACGCGCGATCGAGCCACCCGCCCCAGTTGCACGGTCAGCCGTGTGAATTGGGTGTCGATCGCTCCGCCCCGCACCCCCATTCACGCGGAGGTGCAAATTCGCTACCGATCGCCCGCCGTGCCGGTCATGATCGTGCCCTTAGAGGGGGGCGATCAGGTGAAGCTGGTGTTTGATGAGCCACAATTCAGCGTCACGCCGGGTCAAGCGGCCGTTTGGTATCGGGGTGAAGTGTTGCTCGGCGGCGGGATCATCGATCGCTTCGAGGACACGGCCAGCTCAAGCGCCGGTTAAGCCAGCTTAAGGCTGACTTCAAGCTCAGGCTAACCGCAAGCTAAGAACGGCTAATGGATCTGTTCTAGGATTCCATCTCGCCATTGGTGTCGATCGTCCAAGGCCAGGCGTTAGGATAGCAGGAGTCGCCGTTCCCGATCGAGCCTGATCAGAGCCATGTTGTCCGTGCCGTCTCCCCTTGCCAAAGCCGCGCCCCTGGCCGACTCACGCGACTCCTTCGCCATTACCTTTGCGCCCCTTTCGCTGGACGCGGTATATCGCTTGGCCGATGACCCGGCCAACGGCGCGATCGTGGTGATGAATGGCACTGTGCGCCAAGAAACAGACGGCAAACCCGTGGTGGCCCTGGATTATCAAGCCTACGAACCCATGGCGATCGTTATCTTTCAGCAAATTGCCGCCCAGATTCGCCAACGCTGGCCCGTGGTGAATCGGGTGGTGATTCACCATCGGATCGGCAAGCTAAAAATTGGCGAAATCAGCGTGCTGGTGGCGATCGGGTCTCCCCATCGATCGGAAGCTTTCGAGGCCTGCCGCTACGCGATCGACCAACTGAAGCACAACGCCCCCATTTGGAAAAAAGAATTTTGGGCCGATGGTTCCAGCAACTGGGTCAGCATCGGCGCTTGCGAACAAACCGGCGACTGTTAGGCCACCGCTAGGCGACCGTGAATCGATGATTGGTCGATTATTGGTCGATCGTTAGTCGGTTTTTTCTGGGCTACCGCAATTGCAGAATTTTGATGGTGACGGCCATGCTTTCTTCATACAGCACCTCCCGGCCCCAACGCTGAAGCTGTTGGGCCATCAGCAATTCTGCCTTTTGATCGGGCAAAGCCGTCACCTGCTCGGTGCGGGCCGATTGGGCACTGCCCCCCGCCTCCATCCGCATACAGCCCGTCATTTCCGAACAAAGAATCGTGGCACAGTCAGCATTGGGATTGGTGGAAGCCAAACGCAGCCCAATCAAATCCCCCGGAATTTCACCCACATCGGCCGTGGGAATGGCGGCCAACTCTGCTTGGATCGATCGCCCGTCACCGCGTTCAAAATCCACATATACCAAGTCATAGTCACCGCCCGTGGCCCGATAGGCGATCGGCTCCCACCCCAGGCGGCTCGCAAACCACCCGAGGAACATCAACGCTTGGGCCGCGCTGCCTTTTTCGTAATCGATCGAGATTCGATCGACCTCCCCCAGCCACATCCGCCGCTCCGGGGGATCAAACGAAGCCGCCGTCAGCTCCTGCCAGAGGGACAGCCGGTGCCAATTCAAATCAGCAATGTAGGTTTCCTGATCAATCAGCGACTGAATTTTCAAAAATTCCGCCTCGGGATCGCTGAAGTAAGACGAATCCAAAATCAGGCAATTGGCCGTTTCCGCCAGGGTTTGGAACAGGCCCTGTTCAGGATTGGGCGTGGCCTTCCACCAGGCAAACTTCGGCAAATCAGGAATCAACAACGACACCACCAAATCGGCAACCCGCTCCAGGGCCTCCTTGGTTCCGCGTAGCGTGATGTATTCGCAGCAAACCAAATTCCGACTCTTGCTCTTTTGCACGGGGCAATAGGCGGACACTTGGGCAGTTACCCCTTCATCGGGCCCCAGGGTGGGACAAAGGGCAATGATCCGAGAAGGATTTTGCGCCGCGATCGCATCGCTGACGGTGGCCCCGCGCAAATCTAAATTGGGGGAGCGCGTTTGCCCAAAGCTCACGTGGTCTTCGCGCAAGGCCCGCAGGGTGTCCATATCCACGCGCCCGGTTGCCCGAAACCCATAGGCCGACTGGGCCAACTTGATGGCATTACGGGTGTCGGGGCCATGCAACCCATCGATCGCCCCCTTATAAAACCCCAGGGAACCCAACAACTGCTGAAACTCCTCCGGCTCATAAACCACCATGCAGAACGTGGCAGCTCTGGTGGCGATCGCCGCATCACCGGATCCCTGACTCAGCCAAATCTTGTTTAACTCTGCCTCAATTTCCCCGAGCGAAATATCCTTGGGGGTTTGGAGTGTAATCGTTGTGGTCATGGTTTGCCTGCTGAGGGATCTGATTGAAAGATCTGGTTGAGGAATCTGCTTGAGCACGCTGAACGACCTACGGTTCAACGCCTGATTTCCGAATTGCCGAGTTGCAACACCTGATTTCGATAACCTCCCGTTCTGCCTAGAGTCGTCGCCAGTGCCGACCGTCACGCTCCAGCAATAACTCCGCCTCCACCGGTTCCCAAGTCCCCGCTTCATAGAGCGGAATCGTTTCCGGCGGCGCAGGAGCATCCCACAGCCCCAAAACCGGCGTGAGGGCCCGCCAAGAAGCCTCCACTTCGTCATCTCGCGTAAACAGGGACTGATCACCCAACATACAGTCCATCAGCAGACGACCGTAGGCCTCGCCTTGGGATTGGCCAAAGGCACTTTCATAGCGGAAGTCCATATCGACCGATCGCGTCTTCAAGGATGCGCCCGGCATTTTCACCTCAAAACGCATCGAGATCCCTTCATTCGGCTGAATCCGCATGGCCAACACATTCGGGTTAGTTTGGCGCGCCGCCGACGGAAACATCAACAGGGGCACTTCCTTGAATTGAATGGCCACCTCGGTCACCTTTTTCGGCATCCGTTTGCCCGTGCGTAGATAGAAGGGCACACCTTTCCAGCGCCAGTTATCAATGCACAGCTTGAGGGCCGCATAGGTGGGCGTGGTGGAAGTGGGGCTGGCCCCGTCCTCTTCGCGGTAGCCCGGAACCGGCTTGCCACGCATCCAACCGCGACTGTATTGGCCCCGAACGGCGCAGAGATCCAAATTTTGCAGGTCTGCGAGCCGGGTTGCTTGCAGCACTTTCACCTTTTCGTTGCGAATGCTGTCCGCATCAAGGGAGTTGGGCGGCTCCATGGCCGTGAGGCAAAACAGTTGCATCAGGTGGTTTTGCACCATGTCCCGCAGGGCCCCGGAAGTTTCGTAGTATCCGGCGCGTCCTTCCAGCCCCACGGTTTCCGCCACGGTGATTTGCACACAGTCCACAAACTGCCGGTTCCAGAGGGGTTCAAAAATGGCGTTGGCAAACCGAAACACCAACAGGTTTTGAACGGTTTCTTTGCCGAGGTAGTGGTCAATCCGATAGACCTGTTTTTCGGAACAGACGGCCTGCACGACGCGGTTGAGCTGTTGGGCGGTGGCCAAGTCGCGCCCAAAGGGTTTTTCGATCACGAGGCGTTGCTTGTCGGGATCGGCAAGCATCCCGGCAGACCCCAGTTGCTGGATCGCTTCCCCAAAAAATTTGGGCGCTACGGACAGGTAAAAGACTCGGTTGCCCCGAGTGCCTCGGAGTTCATCTAGCTCTGCCAGGAAGGTTTTGAGCTTTTGATAGTCTTCGGGTACGTCAATGTTGGCGGGCCAATAGAACAGGCCTTTGGCAAAGTCTTCCCAAAGGTCGTCGCTTTGGGTTCCGCCACCAAATTCTTCGATGCCTTCGCGCAGGTGCTCGCGGAAGAAGTCGTGGCTCCATTCCCGGCGGGCAACTCCGACGATGGTGAGTTCGGGGGGCAGCCGCCGCTCTAGTTTCATTTGGTAGAGGGCGGGTACCAGTTTGCGCTGGGTGAGGTCACCGGAGGCCCCAAAGATAATCAGGATTTGGGGTTCGGGGATGCGTTCTTGCTGAAGACCAACGCGCAGGGGATTTTCTTGGAAGGTCAGCATTGGGGAAAGTGGGATCTGAAAGGGGCGATCGAGGCGAAAGATCGAGGCTGAATGGGGAAGGGGGTTGGGCAGGAAAATCGATGATCACGGGCCGCGGAGGGAAGGCCGAGGGTCGATCGCCCAGTTGGGGTTTTGAGGGGCTGCTGATCTCGATCGTCAGGGGTTAGCCCGATCCCCGCTGTAGCAAAGATTCCACTCGGTTGACTTCTTCGGGGCTGCCAATAATCAGGGGCGATCGGGCATGGAGTCGATCGGGAATCAGATCCATGATCGGTTTCTGGCCGTCGCTGGCCTGGCCACCCGCTTGCTCAATCAAAAAAGCGAGGGGAGCTGCCTCATACAGCAAACGCAGCTTGCCCTGAGGTTTTTGGCGAGTTCCTGGATAAAGAAACACGCCCCCTTGAAACAGAATGCGGTGCAGGTCGGCCACCAAGGCTCCGCTGTAGCGGGAGGAATAGCCGCCCACTTCTCGAAAATATTGAATGCAGGCTTGGGTGGCTGGCTCCCATTGGCCAAAGTTGCCTTCATTGACGCTGTAGAGTTTGCCGCTGGGGGGAATTTTCAGGTTTTCGTGGCTGAGGATAAATTCGCCAAGGCTGGGATCGAGGGTGAAGGCATGGACTCCGCGCCCGATCGAGTAAACCAGCATGGTGCTGGGGCCATAGAGAATGTAGCCAGCGGCCAGTTGCTTGTGACCCGATTGCAGCAGGTCGGCGGCTTCACCCGTCTCGTCGTTGCCTTCCTGCTGGCGAATGGCGAAGATGGATCCCACATTGAGGTCAATATCAATGTTGGAGGAGCCGTCGATCGGGTCATAAAGCAAGGTATAGCGACCGATCGGGCAATTTTCGGGAATGTAATAGGGGTGCTCCATTTCCTCGGAAGCCAAGCGACAAACCAAGCCACTTTGCTTAAACACCGAGATAAAAACATCGTTGGCGTAGAGATCCATCTTTTTGACGGCCTCGCCTTGGACGTTGGTGCTGCCCGTGAAGCCCAGCGCATCTTCCATCAAACCCGATCGGCTCAGGTGGCGAGCAATGAGCTTGCCCGCCAAGGCAATTCGGTTCATTAGGGCGCTGAGATCTTGGGCATCGGAGCCAAAACTTTGCAGTTGTTGCAGCACATGGCGACCCAGCGTGGTGCAATCTCGATCGAGCGATCGCTCCTGGGTCACGACATAACTGGCGGAATCAACACTGGCAGCATCAGCCATCTCAGAACCTCTCGTGACTGACGACGGAACGACAACGAAACATTGCCCCCGGGGGTCATGCCTTCAGTGTAGGAACCGATTTCCGAAAAGCTGGGGCGTTTTTAGAGAAACTTCATTAGTTCGTCGTAGTCCTTTGCAGTCCGTCGCAATTAACCGATGGATGATCCGCTGCGCCCGTTTGTTGGTGTCCTGGCCAGCATTCAACCAACTTTTCAGCCTCTAAGCGATCGCTCAAAGCCCAGAAAGATCCAAAAACGAAAGGGGCCAAGTCTCGTAGACTGACCCCTTTTCCAGAAGAGTATTGCTATTTCAGCGGAACCAAAACCTTGGTTCCCCGATCGGGCAATTCTGAATTAGGCAGACTGTTTTCCGCCGCGCTCCATCTCTGAAGACTTAGAACGCGTTATGGAAAAACGAGCGCCCACCGCCACCACCGGAGCGAGGCTCCTTAGGACGAGCCTTATTGGCACGGATTTGGCGGCCCATCCATTCTGCTCCATCGAGTTCTTTGATGGCGTGCTCTTCGGCCTGGTCGCTTTCAAGATCGATGAAGGCGAAACCGCGAATTCGGTTCACTTCGCGGTCGATCGGCAGGGTGATACGCTTAACAACGCCATACTCCGAGAAAACTTCTTGGAGATCCTGCTCGGTAGCGTCGTAAGAAAGATTGCCAACGTAAATCGTCATTTGAGTCCGGAACGGTAAAACAAGCGCGTGAAGTCTTCAGTTCAATTTGTCTCATGAGAACTTGGGTTGGCGGACTGGGACACAGTTCCACAAACTAAATTCCCACGCGGTGCTAGGCCCCAAGTCTATTGAGATTGTGCCTGATCGCGATCGCGCTCAAAACAAAAGAAGCTGAAAGGACATCACCATGATAGCGCCCTAAAGGGGTACTACTGGCGTAAACTTGGGAGTTTATTTTGCAATCCGGGGTAAGTCAGGGGTTGGCAGCGGGTAAATGGCTTGGATTTGGGGGCAAATTGCCCCTTCGCGATCGTTACCAATTGTTGACGACCTTTCCCCCCAATTGTCCGGATCCTTTGCGGCCGTGGGCGATCGCCCCGTTGCTTCCCGCCCGGCTCTCAGCCTCGATCCCCCAGGGATCTCTATCTATCTATATAAAGATCCCCGATGGATAAGGATCCCCAATAACCCAGGAACCCTCAGCGGGATCCCGCCCATTGAGCCTTCAGCTTTGGCCGCTCAGGTTCAGACGTTGACGACGGGTTCAGGAATTCGCTGACTCAAATTCACTGACTCAAATTCGCTGACTCAAATTCGCTGACTCAAATTCGCTGACTCAAATTCGCTGACTCAAATTCGCTGACTTGAATTCAGTTACTCGAATCCAGTTACTCGATCGAGATCGACTGAGGGCCGCCGCTGGGGCTGCTGGGTGCAGACTCCGTGGAGCCATTGGGGCGATCGCTCCCCAACTGTTGCTCCAACCAGCTCTTAATTGGATCCTGATTCAGATCTAGGCGCAACAGGCCGGAAGCCAGTCCACCCAAGAAGCTCACGGGCTGTTTGAGGCCTTCTTCAACAAGGGGTTTGAGTTCTTCTAGGAACATAGGGCCGGACACACCGTTTACAAATTGCAAGAATTGCTGTCCAGTGTATCAAGAGGTTTTCGGTTGATGGGTAGTGGAAATCAAGAGTCGATCGCCCCAAGCAACTCCAGCAAGGGCAGCCGCCTCATTACCTCCCTAGTTGCGCCAGCAGTCAAACTCTGGCTGCGATCCCAGGTGGAAGCCGCCACTGAAATCACCGTGCGGCTGGATGGGCGCGATCGAGACATTCTCGCGGGCCGCCTGCCCCAAGCCCAGATCAACGCCGAATCCGTGATCTATCAGGGCTTGCACCTCAGCCATCTCAACCTGCAAGCCACCAACATTGCCGTCAATTTGGGGCAAGTGCTGCGCGGCAAACCCCTCAGGCTACTGCAACCCATTCCCGTCAGTGCGGAATTAAAACTTTTTGCCCCCGACTTGGCAGCCTCTTTGGCGGCTCCCCTGCTGGCCCCGGCGTTGGCGGACTTTCTGGCTCCGCTGTTGGCCCTTTGGGGGCGACCCGTCACCTTCGAGCAACCCCAAGCCACCCTAGCCGGGGGGCAGTTAATTTTGTCAGGGGCGATCGAGCGGCAACCGGTGCAACTCTGCCTGGGGTTGGAATTGGTTGACCCCCAAACCTTGCAACTCTGCAATCCCCAGTGGCTGAACCAGGCAGGTGAGCCGATCGCCCAGGGATCCTCCGTGCGCCTACCCTTAGGCGAAGACGTGGCCATCAACAGCCTGTCGATCGAACCGGAAGGACTCCAATGCACCGGTACTTTGCTAGTGCGCCCTTAATCGATCTATCTATGGCAGTTGTCTATCTATGGCAGTTGCCTATCCAGTTGTCTATCTATTCTATCTATATAGATAGATCAAAATAGATGGGGCAAATTTGACTCAATCCAGTTGGACGAACGGGGAGGCGGGCCCCATCTGGCGGATCTAGCTGCATCGGAATTTAGTGAATGACCAAAGCCGCATCACTGACCAAGCAAAGCCCCCCAACCCGCTTCAAAATCGGGCGAATTAGCGTCACCAACTGATCCAATTGGGTCACATCCTGGCAAGTGGTCAGAATATAGCAATTGCCAAATTCTCGACCTAAATCATTGGTAAATTCTCCCCGATCACCCTTTCCCGAAGCATCGCGAATTACCGTATAACCCGGAAACTTCAGGCCATCCAGCATTTCCAAAATTTCCTCTAGCTCCAAAGAGCTAACAATAATTTCCACACGTTTTGTTAATTGCATATCAACCTACTAGCCAACAAGCCAATCCATGAACCCCAAAAACGCCCCTACAGCCCCAGGATTTTTTCCAGTTCTAAATACAACGGAATTCCCACAATAATGTTGAATGGGAAGGTCAAAGCCAGCGCCATCGAAACATATAAACTCGGATTTGCTTCCGGAACCGTCATCCGCATTGCTGCCGGAACCGCAATATAAGAAGCACTGGCACAAAGCACCGCAAACAGTAGCCCATTGCCTTCACCGATGCCCAGCAGCTTGGCAATCACAATCCCCAACACCGCATTCAGCAGCGGCACAATTACCGAAAAGCCAATTAAAAATAGTCCTGTTTTTTTCAGATCTCGAATTCGTTTGGCAGCAATGATGCCCATATCCATCAGGAAAAACGTCAGCACACCATAGAAGATGCCCTGCGTAAAGGGTTCTAGTTTGTGCCAACCGCTGGGGCCGCTCAGCATTCCAATAATCACGCTGCCCACCAACAGCAGCACAGAGCTATTCAAAAAGGCTTCTCGCAGCACTTCACCCCAAGCAAAGGGATGATCAGGATCGTCCTTATCATCCTTGGCATCAAAAATTCGCACCAAAATTAGGCCGATGATAATGGCGGGTGATTCCATTAGCGCCAAAGCTGCCACCATGTAGCCGCCATAGCTAATGTGCAGTTGATCCAGAAAAGAACTAGCCGTAATAAAAGTCACGGCGCTGATGGAACCGTAGGTGGCCGCAATGGCAGCCGCATTGGGTGGATCCAGGCGAATTCTTAGGATAAAAAATGTGTAAATTGGAACTAAAGAAGCCATCACAATCGAAGCAAGCAGCGTGCCAGCCACCTGCTGAGTAATGCCGCTTTCTAGTAGCTCATAGCCCCCTTTGAACCCGATCGCCACCAATAGATAGAGCGAAAATAGCTTGGGCAGTGGTGCAGGAATTTCCAAATCTGATTTACAGAAAACGGCCAACATTCCCAAGAAAAAGAACAAAATGGGAGGATTGAGAATATTGGAAAGAATCAGTCCACTATCCATCGGCTATCCAGGGCAAAAACTAGAAAGGGATAAATTCCAACCTAGCCCAGGTTTAGGGTTAGGTAAACCTCTGAAACTAATTAAGATTATTCTTCATAATTATTCACTATTATTCGCTTTCACTGATGAAGACTCTCCGCCATAGGTGTCACGGTTCCCCTTGCTTGCGACAGGATCAAGGCTGGATGATGATGAGAAATTGTTTAGAAACTGTTGGTTGTAGTGGGTTCTATGCCTCAAATTGCGCCCTACGGGACTTGGAAATCGCCGATTACTTCCGAAGCGATCGTGGCGGGAACGATCGGGCTGGGCGGTGGCCGTGCAGAAGGCGAAACGTTGTATTGGAGTGAATCGCGGCCGGCTGAGGGCGGACGTGTGGCAATCGTGACCCGATCGCCCGAGGGCCAAACCCAAGATGTGATTGCGGCTCCTTGGAACGCTCGCAGTCGGGTGCATGAGTATGGTGGCGGTGCTTGGACGGTCGATCGGGGCTGGATTTATTTTGTGAACTTTGCCGATCAGCGACTGTATCGCACCCGGCCGGGCCAGGAGCCGATCACCCTCACGCCTGAACAACCCTGGCGCTATGCGGATTTTGTGGTGGATGCCCAGCGCGATCGGGTGATTGGCATCCGTGAAGATCACAGCCAGCCCGATCGGGAGCCAGTGAACGAGTTGGTGGCGATCGCCCTGGATGGATCACAACAGGTGAGCCTATTGGCAACGGGTTGGGACTTTTACGCCTCGCCGGCCCTCAGTCCCGATGGGTCGCAGTTGGCTTGGTTGACTTGGAACCATCCCAATTTGCCTTGGGACAGCACCACCCTGTGGGTGGCGGCGATTGCCGATGATGGCTCCCTGCAAAATTCCCAGATCGTGGCCGGCGGGGCCGAAGAATCCGTGTTTCAGCCCAGTTGGTCGCCCGACGGCCAATTGTATTTTGTGAGCGATCGCTCCGGTTGGTGGAATTTATATCGCCAGGAATCCGATGGCAAGGCGCGGCATCTTTGCCCCATGGAGGCGGAATTTGGCTTGCCGCAGTGGGTTTTTGGGATGACCACCTATGGGTTTGTGGACTCAGAAACCCTTGTTTGTGCCTATACCCAAAATGGTCTGTGGCAATTGGCAAAATTGGCCCTTGCCGATGAAAAACTAACGGTCATTAACCAGCCCTATACTTCAATTTCTGATCCCTTTGTGGCGCAGAATTTTGTCATTTTTGGGGGTGGTTCAGCCGTTAAGTCAGGGGCGATTGTCCGGCTGGATTTGGCAACGGAAACAATCGAGGTTTTGAAAATCAGCAGCACTTTAGAAATTGATTCGGGCTATTTGTCGGAACCGCAATCGATCGCATTTCCCACCACGGGCGATCGGGAAGCCTATGCCCTCTTGTATCTGCCGAAAAATCGTGATTTCCAAGCACCGGATGGCGAAAAGCCACCATTAAAAGTCAAGATTCATGGCGGCCCCACGTCCCAAACTTCCAGTAGTTTGAATTTGTCGATCCAATATTGGACGAGTCGCGGCTTTGCGGTGTTGGATGTGAACTATGGCGGCAGCACGGGCTATGGCCGCGCCTACCATTGCCGGTTGGATGGCCAATGGGGGCTGGTGGATGTGGATGATTGCGTGAATGGTGCGCAATATTTGGTCGATCGGGGATTGGTGGATGGCGATCGCTTGACCATTGCCGGGGGCAGCGCCGGGGGCTACACAACCCTGGCCGCGTTGGCTTTTCGCGACCAGTTCAAGGCCGGAGCCAGCTATTACGGCGTGAGCGATTTGGAAGCCCTGGCCCGCGATACCCACAAGTTCGAGGCCCGCTACCTCGATCGACTGATTGGCCCCTACCCGGAGCGCCAGGATATCTACATTGATCGATCGCCCATTCATCACATCGATCGGCTCAATTGCCCCGTGGCCTTTTTCCAGGGACTTGAAGATAAAATCGTGCCGCCCAATCAAGCGGAAATGATGGTGAATGCGCTTCAGGAAAAGGGAATTCCGGTGGCCTACGTGCCCTTTGAAGGGGAGCAGCACGGATTCCGCAAGGCAGAAAATATCCGTCGCGCTCTGGACGGAGAATTCTATTTTTATGCCAAGGTTTTTGGCTTTGAACCGGCGGAGGCGATCGACCCGATCGAAATTGCTAATTTGGGTGACTCAATGGGTGACTAAACTCCCCAACTGAGCAACAGTCAGCACCTTTTCGGTTAACCAAAGGGCGATCGACCCAATGGCGATTATTAACCCCATGGAAAAATGGGTGCGCTAGCATGGGCAAAAACATCCTATGTTGCACCCAATTTCGTTGGCACGATCGACAACAGCCGATCGCGTCACGGCCACCGATTGGCTCGCTTACTTCCAACAGAATCACAGCCAATTGTTGCCGATTAATTGGCAGCAAACTGGGGGCTTCACCCCCCAAGAACAAAAACGGTTTCGCCAATCGATCGCGATTTTCCAGTTGGGGGAAAGTTCCGAGGGCCATCGGTTGATGCGAACGGTGCGGGCTTGGGTTGCCCAAGGAGCGGATCCCGTTTGGGTGGATGTGTTCAAGTGGTTTGTGCGGGAAGAACAGCGCCACGCGGCGGACTTGGGGCGACTGCTCGATCGCGAGCAGCTTCCCCGCCTGCGACACCACTGGGCCGACGCGGCTTTTCGGTGGCTACGAGGGGGCATGAATTGGGAATTGGCGCTGGCAATGCTGTTAACGGCGGAGGTGATGGGGTTGTTGTATGCCCGGGCATTGCAGGGGGCCACAGACCACCCGATCGCCCAAGCGGTTGCATGGCAAATTGAGTGGGACGAAAGCCAACATTTGCAAATGCAAGGTCAGTTACTGGCCCAATTGCGCCGGGGGCGATCGCCCCTGAATCAAAAGTTGACCCATGTGGCCCATCGTTGGTTTTTGACCCTGACCCTAGGAGCCGTGTGGTTAGATCATCGGCCGGTGTTTCGGGCAGCGGGCTGGACGTTTCGGTCTTTTGCCCAAGCGGCCAGGGCCGAACTCAACCAGGCGATCGACCCGAGGCCCTTGGCAATGCCGCGCCCCATCCTTCACCCCATCTCTCGACAACAACGCTCCAGATCCCAAGATGATTAGACTAGCTATTTCCATTGGCGACCCGGCGGGCATTGGGCCGGAAGTCGTGCTGAAGGCGCTGGCGGATCCGGCGGTGGCAGCTTTGCGGCCGGTACTGGTGGGCAGCCGATCGATTCTCAGCCGCACCTATGCGCAACTTCAGCCGCGCAGTTCCCAGCCGATCGCAGATCCGGCCAAATTGAGGATTCTGGATATTCCGATCGACCCGCTGTTGGAGCGATCGATTCATTGGGGGGTTGAAAATGCGGCCGCCGGAGCCGCCAGCTTCACTTGGCTCGATGCGGCCTTGGCGGCCACGGCGGCCGGCCGGTTTGCGGGAGTGGTCACCGCGCCGATCAGCAAAGCTGCCTGGCATTCAGCGGGCCACGCCTTCCCCGGGCAAACGGAGGTTTGTGCCGAACGGGCCGGGGTCGATCGGTTTGGGATGGCCTTTGTGGGTCGATCGCCCCAAACCGGTTGGAAACTTTGCGCCCTCCTGGCCACCACTCACATTCCCCTGCATCAGGTTCCTGTGGTGCTCACGGCAGAACTGCTCGATCGGAAGCTGGATTTGCTGATCACCATGCTCGATCGAGACTTGGGGATCACGCATCCCACCATCGCGATCGCCGGTCTGAATCCCCACAGCGGCGAAGGGGGACAACTGGGCACTGAGGAGCGCGATTGGCTGATTCCCTGGTTAGCCCAAGCACGCGATCGCTACCCCAACGCCACCCTGCGCGGCCCCATTCCTCCAGACACCATGTGGGTGACAGCGGGCCAAGCTTGGTTTGGGCCCACCCTTCCAGCCGGGTTGCCCGATGCCTACCTAGCGCTTTATCACGACCAAGGATTGATTCCCGTGAAGCTGATGGCCTTCGATCGCGCCGTCAACACCACGATCGGCCTGCCCTTTGTGCGCACCTCCCCCGACCACGGCACGGCCTTTGACATTGCTGGCCAAGGGATCGCCACCCCCACCAGCATGATTGAAGCAATCCATTGGGCGATCGAACTCACGGAAACCCGCAACCAATGGCGCGATCGGGTTGTGACCGCTGCCCACCGGGAATGAACCCGGCTGTTGAACTCGACTGAAATTGGAACTTAGGCTTTGGCCTGTGCGTAATAGTCCCTTGTGCCCTTCACCTCGATCGCTGCTCGCAGGCGATCGAGCGCATGGACATAGGCCGCCGTCCGCAGGGACAAATCCAGCGATTGGGCGAGCTGCCAAATCCGCTCCGTTTCACGGGTCATCCGTTCCGCCAACCGCTGTTCCACCTCCGCCGCCGACCAATACAAACCACTTCGATTTTGCACCCACTCAAAGTAGCTAACGGTCACGCCGCCTGCATTAGTCAAAATGTCCGGCAAGACATAAATTCCCTTTTGATTCAGGATGCGATCGGCCTCAAAGGTAATCGGCCCGTTTGCCACTTCAAAGATCAGTTTGGCCTGAATTTGATCGGCGTTTTCCGGTGTAATTTGATTTTCCAGCGCCGCCGGAATTAACACATCAACGGGCAGTTCCAAGAGTGCTGCATTGGTAATCGATTGATGATCTGCCATGTTGCAAACCGTGCCATGGCAGTAAAGGGCCTCCATGCCGCGCCCCGCTTCCTTGTTTTGGCGGATGGCAGGAATATCTAACCCCGCCGGAGCATAGATTCCGCCTTTGGAATCGCTGACCGCCACCACTCGGTAGCCCGCACGATAGATTTGTTCCGCCAAAAAACTGCCCGCATTGCCAAATCCTTGAATCGCAACGGTGGTTTCGGCCGGTGGGCGATCGAACTTGGGCAAAATGGTTTGCATCACAAAAAAAGCTCCCATGGCCGTGGCCGTTTCTCGGCCTGCACTGCCGCCCAGGGCGATCGGCTTGCCCGTCACCACCGCCGGACAGGACTTGCGCTGAATGATGTTGTAGCGATCCATCATCCAACCCATAATCGTGGCGTTGGTGTAAACATCGGGGGCCAAAATATCCACATCGGGCCCAATAAAATCCGCGATCGCATCAATATAGCCGCGCGTTAAACGCTCCAACTCCAAGCGCGAAAGCTGCTTAGGATTAACCGTAATTCCACCCTTGCCGCCGCCAAAGGGCAAATCCAACACTGCACATTTAAAGGTCATCCAAAATGCTAAGGATGTGACCTCATCCAAGGACACTTGAGGATGATAGCGAACCCCGCCTTTGGCAGGGCCGCGCGTATCGTCATAGCGAACTCGATAGCCCTGAAAAACCTGTAACGATCCATCATCCATCCGCACGGGAATTGAAACTTGCAGACTGGCTTTTGGATGCTTTAAATGTTCGATCGCATCTTCCGAAATGGCGATATGCTTCAGGGCCAAATCGAGATTTTGGCGCGCACCCACAAACAGCGATTGGCTTTCCATGCTTCGGGTCGTTCCTTGAAGGTAGTTGGAGCAACCTTCCTGTTTAAATTGTAGTCTTTGTTACGGTTTGCCCGCTAGCCACAGGGTTCAAGCAAGAATCAGGCAGGGATCAAGTAGAGATCAAGGAATAGAGATCAAGGAAAGATCACATGGAAAGCGAGCCAAATCCTGAAAACCAGGGCGATCGCTCGGTGGCCGGGATCATCCTCTGGCAACCCAAAACCGAACTGGGCCCGTGGTCAGATCCCAAACGCCAGGATTAAGATGGGCCCGATGTGCGGAGGATGGCTCGATCGCGCCCCAATTGCCCCTCAATTGCGCCGCCCGATCGCGATTGTCCTAAGTTCAAGGGCGGCCAAGAGCCGTTCGATCGAACCCAGTCGTAGCCTCATCCTCCCCACAGCATCCTCCTAGAATGCCCTTGACCATGGAATGGAATCCCGAAACAACTTGGATCTTTGCGGTGGGTTTGCTGGAGTGGCAAGACTCAGAAGCCTTCGCCCCTTTTCCTGATGCTGTCCCCAATCGATCAGACGCGCAGTTAGTGGAATTTTTCCGCAACCAAGGCGTGCCCCAATCCCAAATTATTTATCTTCAGGATCGTCAAGCCACCCTCTCCGCCATTCAATCTAAACTGCCGGATTTTTTGGCCAGCACCGATGAAAATGCTCTCTTAATGCTCTACTTTGCTGGTCATGGCGGCTGGGATTCCGAATCGGGAGAACATTATTTTTACAACTATGATGCCGATGCGGAAGATACAGAAACCTATTGGAAAGTGTCCAGCATCTTTGATGATATTGAAGAAAACTTCAATGGTTCCCATGCCTTGCTGATGGCGGACTGTTGCTTCTCTGGGGGACTGATTGATGAAGCCAAACGGCGGGAAAGCGAAATTGCTTACGCCTGTGTGACCTCTGCCTATGCCCACAACACTTCAACGGGCGCTTGGACTTTTACGGCTTCTTTGCTGAAGGGATTACAAGGAGATCCCACGGTTGATTTGGATGAAGATCGGGTGATTACGCTCTATGATTTTGCCCGCTACACGGAATTGGAAGTGGCATTCATTGAAGATCAAAAATCAATGTTTTTCACAACTCATGATTTTGATCCCCAAATGCAACTGTCACGAGTGACCGATCAGTTCGATCCCCAATTGGGCCGCCGGGTGGAGGTGGAATATGAGGAGGATTGGTATCGGGCAAAAATTGTGGAGGTGAGCGATTCAGACGGCGATCCGCAATACCGAGTGCAATACGTGGTGGATCAGTCAGAAGAGTGGGTCACGCCCGATCGCATCCGTCCCTACGAACCGGTGATGTATGACCTGGGAGCGGCGGTGGAGGTGCAGGATGAGGCGGGCGATTGGTATCCCGCAACAATCAAAAAGGCTTGGTATGGCCTGCACCATATTAGCTATGACGACTACGACGAAAATTGGGATGAGTGGGTGGGGCCCGATCGCCTGCGAGAACCGGAATAGGGCAGCGGGGCGCATGGTTACATCGAGCCAAATTGGGAATCGATCGCCCAAAAAATCGGGGTAGGTTTGCATCTACCCCGACTCGCTTTTGGACATTATTTGGGTATTAGTTGGACATTGGTTTAAACATTAATTTTGGACATTAATGTAAACCGGGAAATGGTTGAATTGCGATTGAATTTCAGCAACCGCAAACTCAGTAATGGATCAAGATTTCCCAAACACCTATTTCCAAGACACCTTCAGGCTGGCCGGTTGTCCAGGATTACCCACCAGCACCGGGCCGCGCCCATTGGCCGCCAAGTGCCGCAGGATCCAATAGATCGTTTCCACCTGCTCGATCGCCCCCACCTGCGTTGCCAACTCCGCAATCAACAGGGGTTCTCCCGCATCTTGCAAGACCGACACCAGCCGCTTTTGCAGGGCCAAGATGTTGGCGGCGGCTTTTTTGCCGGCCTCAACGCCCGGTTGGTGATAGGCATTGATGTTCACCAGGGAGGCATAGAAGCTGACGGCCCGTTCGTAGAGCGCAATTAGGGCCCCCACAATGCGCTCGCTGACGCGGGGAACCGTAATGGTGATTGACTCTCGATCATTGTCGTAGAGCGCTTGGCGCGTGCCTTGCAATAGCCCACTGAGGTAATCGCCGGACTCGATCGCCCCGTCTTCCACCACCACGCCCGAGCCGCCATCTTCCAGCACTTCAATCAGGGTGGCGAAAAAGTTGGGAACCCCTTCGCGCAACTGCTGCACGTAGGCATGTTGGTCGGTGCTGCCCTTGTTGCCATACACGGCAATGCCCTGATAGACCAAGTTGCCATCCAGGTCGCGTTCCTTGCCCAAGGATTCCATCACCAACTGCTGGAGATAGCGCGAAAACAGCAGTAGCCGGTCTTTGTAAGGCAAAACCACCATGTCTTTTTCGCCCTTGCCTCGGCCCACGGAATACCAACAGAGGGCCAACAGGGCGGCGGGGTTGGTTTTTAGGTTGCGGTCTCGGGTGGCCTGATCCATCATTTGCGCGCCCAAGAGCATTTCCCGAATTTGGATCCCTTGGAGCGCCGCTGGCAACAGCCCCACCGCCGACAGTTCCGAGGTGCGGCCACCGACCCAATCAAACATCGGGAATCGATCGAGCCAGCCTTCCGCGATCGCCCGTTGATCCAAGGCGCTGCCCTCACAGGTAATGGCCACAAAGTTGCGGTGATAGGGCAAACCGGCTTGGCCAAATTCCGCTTGAATTTCCACCATGCCGTTGCGGGTTTCGGGTGTGCCGCCGGACTTGGAGATGATCAGCACCAGGGTTGTGGCCAGGCGATCGCGCAGGGGGGAGCCGCCCGTGCTCTTGGACAGAATCCGATCGATGCCGTCGGGGTCGGTGTTGTCCACAAAGTGAATGGCCAAGGGCGGCTGATTGGGAGCCAAGGCCTCCGCCACGAACTGCGGCCCCAGGGCCGAACCGCCAATCCCGATCGATAACACATCCGTAAAAGGCTGACCGTTGGCCGTGAGCTGGCCGTTGTGGATGGCCGCCGTGAAGGTTTCGAGGCGGTCAAGGGTGTTGATGATGTCGTCTCGCAATTCCGGTGTTGGGGCCAAGTCCGGTTGCCGCAGCCAATAGTGACCCACCATCCGTTGTTCGTCGGGATTGGCGATCGCCCCCGATTCCAGAGCGGTCATGTCCCCAAACGCTTTCGCCAACTTGGGTTGCATCTGAGCCACAAATGCATCATCGAACCGCATCCGGCTCACGTCCAGATACAGCCCCAAGCCCTCGTGATAGTAGAGCCAGTCTTGGTAACGCTGCCACAATGACGCAGTGCCGGTCATAAACACTCCTTCTTATCGTCTTTTTATCGTCCCGATCGCGCCTTGAGTGTAGCCCAGCTCCCACCCCCGATCACGGTAACGATTGCATCAGACACCGGCCCCCCTGCGTCTGGGCCGAGAGCGCAGTTCCCGACAGTGCCAACCGGCTGAGTAGAATAGGGGCGGCAGTAGCATCCCCCTGCCCTCACCCCCCTTTTGACCCATGGCTGCTGTGCGTTGTCCTATCTGTTCCACCGAGTTGTCAGACACCGAAGTGCTGTGCCCAACCTGTGGTTGGGATAATTCCCCGTTACCGGAGGCGCTGGTGGGCACGGGGAGCGATCGGGCGACCATTGCCCTGTTGCGGGCCCGCGACCAGGTGCGCACCACTTGGGCCCGGGAGTTTTGGCAGCGATTAAATTTGGATGCCAAGTTAAACCACATTGAAGGCCAACTGAAACGGGCCCGCCAGGAGCGATCGCACCTGTATTTGGAACTAACACAACTACAAGAATCGCAAAAACTGCTGCTCCAAACCCTTTCGCCGGAATGGCTGGAAACGCTGCAACAGCTTCAGGGTCAGCTCCAGCAACAAATCCAAGCCCTGAAACAGAGTGCGGGGCCCCAAAGGTCACCACAGACGGGATCGCCACAGAAGGGATCACCACAGACAGGATCGCCCCAGGCAGGATCCCCAACACAATCCCATCCGATCGAGTCGGGATCCGATCCCTTGCCGTTTGATTTGGGTCCCTTGGACACGGCCGCCCTGCAAGACACGGGCAATCCGAGTTCGGCGGTCAATCCCAACCCGCCCTTGGCCAATCCCGATCGCAACGAAAATCCTTTCCACCTGCCGGAACATCGCCCTTCTGCCCCCATGCCGCCGGCCCACGGGCTGCCCACGGAGGAAGAGGTGACCATTTTGCAGTTTGTGATGCCCTCGCCGGGGCCAACTCCGGCCCCGGTCGATCGCTACGGGCGGCTGTCCCAGTTGTTGGAAGCGCAAAAGTGGCTGGAGGCCGATCGGGAAACCACTCGAATCATGCTGAAGGTGGTGGGCCGCGAGGGGGCCAGTTGGTTGCGGGTGGAAGACATTGAGCAATTTCCCAAGGGCGATTTAACCGAGATCGATCGCCTCTGGACCATCCACAGCAACAATCACTTTGGCTTCCGCATTCAGTACGACATTTGGCTAGAGGTCACCAGCCAAACGGCCAGCCCCGTGGAGGCTTGGTGTCGGTTTGGCGATCGCCTGGGTTGGACCAGCCAAAAGAGCCGTAACTTCAGCCTCAGCGCCCCGGCAGGCCATTTGCCTTACTGTTCTGCCGTGGGGGTTTGGTGGTGTTCGGGTCTGTTTCCTCAGGTGGTGAATGCGGCCTTGGGCAGCGCCTAAAGCAACCCTGGCCCGCCAGGCTAAATCAGCGCCTAAACCAATGCCTAAACCATCGATCCATCAGCTCCCTGCCCTACAATGGGGCGTGAAATTTGGGCTATTCCTACGCTGAGGCTCGATCGCGCCCCCATGATTGCTTACCTCACCTCACTGATTATCTTTTCAGGCATCTTTGCCCTCTTTGGTCTGGGTCTGAATTTGCAATGGGGTCTCACGGGCTTAATTAATTTTGGCCATGTGGCCTTCATGACCATTGGGGCCTACACCACCATTCTGCTGTCGCTTCAGGGTTGGCCGATTTTGCTGGCGGTGGCGATCGGGGCAGGGTTGGCGGCTCTGCTGGGCCTGTTGGTGGGCATTTCCACCCTGCGCCTGCGGGAAGATTACTTGGCGATCGTCACGATCGGGGTGTCGGAGGTGGTGCGGCTGGTGGCTTTGAATGAAGAGTGGCTGACCCGAGGCGCAAGGGGCGTTTATGGCTACCCGCTGCCCTTGGCCCAAGTGCCGGACGCGCCTTGGGTGACTCCGGTGGCAATCGCCCTTTGGACAGGTATTTTCGGGGCGGCGGGTTGGTCCCTGTGGCATTGGTTCCGGCAGGCCTTGCGATCGCGCCAACAGGCCGCCCAAGGACAAGTCACCGGCACAACCCAACAGCCCCCCTCCAAGGGTCGCCTGGTGTTGGGTTGCATCTCGGCCCTACTGGGGCTGCTGCTCTATGGCTGTGGGGCGATCGCCCTCTGGGATTTCAACTACAAAGGCGGCTTGATGTTGCTGGTGGTGGCCGTTTTGGGTCTGGTCTATTGGCAACTGGAACAACTGGGCCGATCGCCCTGGGGCCGGGTGCTCAAGGCAATTCGCGAAGACGAAGAAATCGCGCGGGCCTTGGGCAAAAACGTGTTTTGGTACAAACTGCAATCCCTGATGTTGGGCGGCGCGATCGCGGGGGTCGCTGGTTCCTTCTATGCCTGGAATCTCACTTTCATTAACCCCGATGGCTTCATTCCGCTGATGACCTTCCAAGCTTGGACGATCGTGGTTTTGGGCGGCGCAGGCAACAATGCGGGTACGCTGTTGGGTTCTGTGCTGTTTTGGGGATACACCACCCTCACCCGGTTTGTGTTGCCGGCCCTGTTGCCCTTGGATGATGCCCGCTTGGGCGCTTTCCGGCTAATGGTCATTGGGCTGATTTTGGTGGTGCTGATGATGTGGCGGCCCCAGGGCATTTTGGGCAAGAAGGAAGAGCTGACCCTCGGCCAATAGGCGGCTCTGGCGATTCAGGGCGATCGCCCTATGATGGGTTAATCAACAGTGCAAGTGATCTCCAGAGTCCAAGCTGCGATCGCAAGGCCCTGATCCCCCTTTCAATCATGTTCAAACTGCTGGCAACGGTGCGCCATCGCTGGGTTATGTGGCTGATGGGCTGGGAGACCCGTTTGGTGAGTCCTTCGTTTCAAGGGGCTTTGCTGGGCGCGATCGCCCTGTTTCTGTTTGGGGCGGCCACCAACGCCATGGCCGGCTGGCTCTACGTGATGAGTGGGGTGCTGTTGGCGCTGATGTTGGTGGCGGCGGTGCTGACGGCGCGATCTCTCGGGGGCCTGAGCGCCAACCGATCGCCCATTCAACCGATCAGTGTTGATGATTTAGCCGTGGTGGAATGCCGGATCACCAACCATGCCCGATCGGCCCGCTCCCTGTTGCAATGGGTCGATCGGCCACCGGCCCCCCTGCCCGTTGCCAGCGGCTCGATCGCCCTGATTCCCGCCCAAGGCAGCATCACCATCCAGGCCCAATTTCGGGCCCAGCGGCGCGGCATCTACCGTTGGCCGAGTCTCACCTTGCGATCGGGTGCGCCCTTCGGCCTGTTTTGGCGACAACAGCCGATCACTGCACCGGCCAAGTTGGTGGTTTATCCTCGAGTTTGGCCCCTGGCCCAATGCCCGATCGTGGATTGGATGGGCGAAGGGGATGCCCAAAACGCAGCGGGCGATCGCGCCTTACGTTTGGGAACCGAAGGCCTCACCCGCTCCCTGCGGCCCTACCGTTGGGGCGACTCCACCCGGCTCATTCATTGGCGCAGCAGTGCCCGGTTTGGGGAGCTTCAGGTGCGGGAATTGGAAACCGCCGCCACGGGGCCCGACCTGATTGTGGCCCTCGATAGTGCGATCGCCTGGGATCCCGAAGACTTTGAGCAGGCCGTGGAAGCGGCCGCCTCCATGTATGTCTATGCCAGCCGCTGTTACCTCGATCCCTTCCTTTGGACGGCGGCCACGGGGCTGGTACGAGGGCGACAGGTGGTGTTGGAAACCCTGGCCGGAACCCAAGCCGGGGAGCTAGCTGAACATGAACCGCCTTCCCGGGCCGTGCTGTGGCTCACTTCAGCGGTCGATCGGGTCAGTCAATTGCCCGATCGCAGCCGTTGGTTGTTGTGGTTACCCCCCAGCAATGAGTTGGCGGGCAGCCTGCTCGGTCGCCAGGCCCAAGGCCGCGTCATCTCGCGCGATCGCCCAATTTCTGAGCAATTGCAGGCCGGCAACCATCCGCTTTAACTCAACGGTTTTCGCTCAACGGTTTTCGCTCAACCGTTCGCATCATTGACTCTTGATTGGGCGTGCGGCTGTACGCCCCTACTTCAACTTCAGGCTGCCCGGAGCATCGGTTGAAACCGGCGCGACGAAACGGGGCGATCGTCAGCCGTTGGATCTCTAGCCGTTGGACTTGCTTGTTCAAATCTTATTGAAAATTATTCTTGACATTTTCCAAATCTTGATTCAGGCTTTATTGCTATAAAGTTTCAATAAAGGTTCGAGAGTTACTCGAATCTGCACCGAATGGCGCATACCTGCAAAAACTGCAAACGCTGCAAGCTGTTGTTGGGAACTTCCTATGACTGTCACCACCACGCCGCCACAGACGGCGATCGCGATTCCTTGGTGGGCGGGGAATGCCCGCCTGACGGAACTGTCGGGACGATTGTTGGGGGCCCATGTGGCCCATGCGGGACTGATCGTGCTTTGGGCGGGGGCAATGACCCTGTTTGAGGTCTCCCGCTGCGATCTGAGTCGGCCGCTGTATGAGCAAGGCTTGATTTTGTTGCCGAACCTGGCCCGGTTGGGTTGGGGCTTGGGCAACAACGGGGCGATCGCCCAAACCGATGATTGGTTTGCGATCGGGGCGATTCATCTGATCAGCGCTGCCTTCCTGGGGGCGGGCGGTTTGTTCCATGCCCTCAAGGGGCCCGAACGGCTCGATCGCACCGGCTTTTTCAATTACCGCTGGGATGATGCCAACAAAATGACCCAAATTCTGGGCATTCACCTGGTGTTGCTCGGGTTGGGCGCTTGGCTGCTGGTGCTGAAGGCCACCACCTTTGGCGGTCTTTACGATCCGGCGGTGGGCCGTGTTCAGTTGGTCAGCGACCTGAACTGGGATTTGGGGCAAATCTTCGGCTACTTCTTCGGGGCCGGCGGTCGCTACTGGCTCGCTAGCGTCAATGACCTGCCCACGATCGTCGGGGCCCATGCTTGGTTGGGCGCAATCCTGATCGGTGGCGGCCTCTGGCACATCGTTTCGGAGCCGTCCGCGGCCGTGAAGCGCCTGTTCATTTGGTCAGGCGAGGCCTATTTGTCCTACAGCTTGGGGGCGCTGGCTCTGATGGCCTTTGTGGCCACCCTGTTTGTGTCCGTGAATGCCGTCGCCTTCCCTGAGGTGTTCTTTGGCCCCAAGTTGCAAATCGGGTTCGATCGCGTGCCCTATTTCTTCAGCCCCGATGGCGCTTTGACCTCCCGCGTTTGGTTGGCCAACGCCCATTTCTGGCTCGGCTTCTTTTTCCTGCAAGGGCACATTTTCCACGCCCTGCAAGCGGCTGGTGTGCGGTTTGGCTTTGGGCAAACCACTCCGGCCACCGCTGACACTGCTGATTCTGCTACCCAATCGACCCAGGAGGCTGCTGCATGAGCGCTGTAATCTCTCGGACGGCGGCCCCCACCGTGCCGCAGTTGGGCTGGTGGGCCGGAAACGGTCGGTTTGTGAACCTGTCGGGCAAGCTACTGGGGGCCCATGTGGCCCATGCGGGGCTGATTGTGCTCTGGGCGGGGGCCATGACCCTGTTTGAGCTGTCTCGCTACGATGCGAGCCAACCGATGGGGACTCAGGGGCTGATTCTGTTGCCCCACTTGGCCACCCTGGGGTTTGGCTTGGGGCCCAATGGGGCGATCGCCGACACCTATCCCTATCTGGTGGTGGGCATGTTGCACCTGGTCAGTGCGGCGGTGTTGGGGGCTGGCGGCATCTATCACGCCGTGCTGGGCCCCGAGGTGCTGCCGACCGATCGCGCCAACTTCAGTGGCTTCTTTGGCTACGACTGGCGCGACAAGGACAAAATGACCACGATTATTGGCATTCACCTGTTGCTGTTGGGATCTGGAGCCTTCCTATTGGTGGCTAAGGCCATGACCTGGGGCGGTCTCTATGACCCGGCAATCGGCTCCGTGCGCTTGGTTGAGCATCCCACCCTGGAGTTCGGCACGATTTGGGGCTATCTGGTCGGATCCCATGGCAGCCAAGGGATGGCGGCGATCGACAACCTCGAAGACCTGGTGGGCGGCCATGTGTGGGTCGGCGGTCTCTGCATCGCGGGCGGCCTCTGGCACATCCTCAGCCGTCCTTGGCTCTGGGTGGAGCGGGTGTTCTATTGGACGGGAGAAGCCTACCTGTCCTACAGCCTGGGAGCCTTGGCTTACATGGGCTTCTTTGCCGCCTACTTCGTGTCGGTGAATGATTTTGCCTATCCCGAAGTGTTCTACGGGCCCCTGGGCATCGTCACCCAGGACGGCACCGTGACCACTCGGGGCTGGCTCGCAACTTTCCACTTTGTGTTTGCGATCCTGTTTTTGGCGGGGCATTTGTGGCACGCCCTGCGGGTGCGGGCGGAGGCCGTGGGCTTCAAGTTCGGCAGCGATAGCTTTATCCGGCCCGGTGGCGGCTCCCCGGAAGCGGGCACGTTGGACACACCCGTCAGCGCCTCCGATGTGACCCTGGCCCTGGTGCAATACCTGCCGATCTATCGCCCAAACCTGTCGCCCTTGTCGCGGGGTCTGGAAATTGGCATGGCCCACGGCTACTTCCTGGTGGGGCCGTTCATCAAGCTGGGGCCGATGCGATCGAGCCAATCGGCGGAACTGGTGGGGCTGATTGCCACCATGGGGCTGCTGTTGATCTTGTCTCTGTGCCTGTCGCTCTATGGAGCCGTGACCTTCCCGAATCGGGGCGATCGCTCCCTGGATCAGTTCCGGGGCATGGCCAAGGCCGTGAGCGCGAATGCGGCTGTGCTGCCCGAAAACCTGCGGACGGCGGACGGCTGGAGCCAGTTCAGTGCCATGTTCTTGGTAGGTGGCATGGGCGGCGCAATCTTTGCCTTCCTGCTGTTGACCCAGGGGGCAGGCCTATTGGCACTCTAGGCAATCCGCGACCAGCCTGATTGGCCAGCATCGTTCAAACCGTTTTTTGAGTTTTTGATCCATAAGTCAGTCATTTACAGAAATCGAAATCGGTCATGGAGGGCTGATTACGAGGACTGGGGGGATTCGGGGCCGCTCCGTCGCTGGGGGTGGCGATCGATCCCCTTTTTTCTGGTTGGGTGGGCATTTTCAGTTTATTAAAACTCTTTCTCAATTAAGAAAAGCTTGCTATGCTGCTATTGCTTATTTATTGAGAGTTAATTTCATTAGATAAGCTTTTGAGGGTCAATCGCCAGTAACCAGCAGTGCATGGCGATCGCCCCTGAAGCGAGATCGGTACTCGGCCGGCCGACCTCAACAACCTCAACCTTTCAACGAATCGAACCTATGGCAACGATCGGACTGTTCTACGGCACGCAAACGGGCAACACGGAATCCTTGGCTGAAAAAATTCAAGCGGCCCTGGGCGGCGATTCCGTGGTGGATTTGCACGATGTGGCGGATGCCAGCGTCGAAGACTTTGCGCCCTACAACTACCTGATTGTGGGCTGCCCTACCTGGAACATTGGCGAACTCCAAAGCGACTGGGACGGCCTCTACGGAGAGCTAGACGACATCAGCTTTGCGGGCAAAAAGGTGGCCTATTTTGGCCCCGGCGACCAGGTGGGCTACGCGGACAATTTCCAAGACGCGATGGGATTGCTTGAGGAAAAGATCGCCAGCCTGGGCGGCCAAACCGTGGGCATGTGGCCGATCGCGGGCTATGACTTCAGCGAATCCAAGGCCCAACGGGGCGATCAGTTCGTGGGGTTGGCGCTGGATGAAGATAACCAACCGGACTTGACCGATGAGCGAATTGCCACTTGGGTGGCCCAGATTAAGCGCGAATTTGGCCTGTAATTGGGCCAGTTGGGCCCTGAAATTCTGGGGTTCCCGTTGGGCGCTGGTGAGCTATTGACCGTCCGAGCCGATCGGGCTAGGAGCCGCCGCAGCCAGCCGATCGAACCGGGCCCGATCGGGAGCATTGGTGATCACGCCATCCACCCCCAAGCTCAGGGCCCGCTCCATTTCGATGGGATCGTCCACTGTCCAAACCCAGAGGGCCGCCTGCCGCGATCGCGCCAGAGCCACCACTTCGGGGGTGAGCTGGCCATGGTGCAACGACACCACCGCCACCGCCCCCAATTCCCGATCGAGCGCGGCCCAATCCAGCGGGTCAGCCGCAATCGGGCCCAAGGACAACTCAGGCGCGATCGCCCGCACCCGTTGCAGCATTGCCCAATTAAAAGACGTGAGCGTGACCTGTGCTTGGGAAAACGCCCTCAACAAAGCCACCACGGCTTCCGGTAGTTGGCGTTCCTGGCCATGACACTTCAGCTCCAAATTCAGGGCCACCCGATCGCCCACTTGGGCCAACACCGCCGCCAGGGTCGGAATCCGGGTTCCCGCAAACCGGGGACTAAGCCAGGATCCCACCTCCAATTGGGCTAAGTCCGCAGCGGTCAGTTGATGGCTGGGGCGATCGACCCCGGCTAACCGCCGCAGGTTTGTGTCATGGAGCACCGCCAACGTGCCGTCCGCCAGCTCCTGCACATCCAGCTCGATCGCATCAACCCGGTCAGCGATCGCCTGTTCGATCGCCACCAAGGTATTTTCGGGAGCAATCGCGGAACTGCCCCGATGGGCAATGAGCTGCGCCATGGTTCTGGAGCGAAAGGATTCAAGTTAAGGATTCAATTTGAGGATTCAATTTGAGGAATCCGTTAACCGTTGCCTAGCCGACGGAAAGCGCCTCAGCAGACTGCGGGCGAGATCGGGGATAACGTTCCATCAGCGATCGCACCTGTTCCGCATGGTAGGAACTGCGGGTCAGCGGCGAAGAAACCACCTGCAAAAAGCCCATGGCTTCCCCGGCCACCCGCCAAGCTTCAAACTGCTCCGGAGTCACAAAAGACTGCACCGGCAAATGCTTAGGCGAAGGCTGGAGATATTGGCCGAGGGTCAAAATATCGCAATCCACCGATCGCAGGTCGGCCATGGCTTGTTCCACTTCCGCCGCCGTTTCCCCCAGACCAACCATGATTCCAGATTTGGTATACAGCCAAGGGGCAAGGGTTTTGGCACGTTGCAATAGTTCCAAGGTGCGTTGATAGTCCCCTTGGGGGCGCACCCGGCGATAAAGACGGGCGATCGTTTCCGTGTTGTGGTTCAGCACCTCCGGCCCCGCCGACAGGATAATATCCAGCGCCGCCCAGTTACCGCAGAGATCCGGAATCAACACCTCGATCGTGGTTCCCGGCGAGGCCGATCGCACGGCCGCAATGCATTGGCGAAACTGATCCGCCCCGCCGTCGGGCAAATCATCCCGATTCACCGATGTAATCACCACATGGTTCAGCCGCATCCGGCGCACCGCTTCCGCCAGCCGCGTTGGTTCCGTGGGATCCAGGGCCTTAGGCTTCTTCTCAAAGTCAATGTCGCAGTAGGGACAAGCGCGGGTGCAGGCGGGCCCCATGATTAGAAACGTGGCCGTTCCGGCATTGAAGCACTCGCCAATGTTGGGGCAGGAGGCTTCTTCGCAGACCGTGTTCAGGGCCAAGTCCCGCAAAATATCTTTGACATTGCCCACGCGCTCCCACTGAGGAGCCTTGACGCGGAGCCATTCAGGTTTTTGGGCGATCGGGTTGGAGTTTGGGTTCACGAGTAGTCGGGTTGGGTTTCACCCAGTTTTGGGGCACTGATTCATTATTGATTAATTAACACTAATCAATTAGAGCTAATCAATTAGGGCTAATCAATTAGGGCTAATTCACAAATTCACATCGCTTCCGCGCCTAAGGGAACGGCACAACCTCATGGGCGGGACTGCCTCAACCGGTTTCTTAGCCGATCGGCCTTGGATTCCCAACGGCTAATCCTGAGATTGGCGATTGTTGCCGGTGGGCTGGTTGGCCGTTGAGGCTTGGGCGGTGTTGGATTTGCCCTTTTGGGGTTGGCGAGCCTTAGCAAAATAGGCATCAATGACCGATCGGGCAACGGGGCCGGCCACCTTGCTGCCACCGCCACCATTTTCCAAAAACGCCACCACCACGATCTCCGGTTTTTCATAGGGCGCATAGGCCCCAAACCAAGCATGGGTTTCCCGGGGCGGATCTTCCGCCGTGCCGCTCTTGCCTGCCACCGACACCGTGCCATTCAGGGCTTTGCCCGTACCCGCCGTCACCACACTGCGCAGGGATTTCCGCAACAGTTCCAAGGTGCTGGGTTTCAAACCCAAAGACTCCCGCTGCATCGGCGTGGACTGCACCAACCGGGGCTGCACCCGATAGCCCCCATTGGCCACGGCTGAAAACATGACCGCCACTTGCAGGGGGGAAGCTTGCACGTAGCCTTGCCCGATCGAGGCATTGACCGTATCTACCCGATGCCAACGTCCCAAGTCATTTTTCCGCTTCCATTCATCACTGGGAATCAGTCCCCTGGCTTCCTCAAATCGCAGTTCAATGCCCGTTGGTGAGCTAAAACCCAACTTCCGGGCCCAAGTGACCAGGTTTTTTTCGCCCGCCCGCAGGCCCGCTTGCCCAAAGAAGGTGTTGCTGCTCATGGCCATGGCACTGATGAAGCTCATGGGGCCAAAGCCGGATTTGTTCCAATCCCAAACCCGAGTACCATCCACGGGCAAATAGGCATAGGTGGGCAGAACGGCATCGGGCGGGAGCTTGCCCGACTCCACCGCCGCCACGGTGGTCACCACCTTGAAGGTACTGGCGGGGGGATAGGCCTGCAAAGCTCGGTTCACGAAGGGATGGCGGCGCTTTTGCAGGGCTTGCCAAGTGCGTTGGTCAATCTTGCGGGTGAAGATATTGGGGTCAAATCGGGGTTCGCTGGCCAGGGCCAACACTTCGCCGGTTTTGGGGTTCATGACCACCACGGCCCCGTTGCGTCCCCCCAAGGCCGATTCCGAAGCCCGCTGCAAGTCCACATCTAAGCTGAGGTGGATATCTTCACCGGGTCGAGCGGGGCGATCGTCCAGAATGTTGATCAGGTTGCCCTTGCCGTCAATTTCTACCCGACCGCTACCGGGCTGGCCCCGCAGGGTAAATTCCAGGGATTTTTCAAGGCCCATTTTGCCCACAATGTCGCCATAGCGATAGCCTTTGGCGGATTTTTGGGCCCGAAATCGGTTGCCTTCCAGTTCTTCCTTGCTGATTTCGCCGATGTAGCCCAAGACGTGGGCGGCCGTTTCACCGTAGGGATAGGAGCGGCTGGTTTCCCGTTCAATTTGCACCCCTTGCAGATCCACGCCATATTCCCGCAACCGCACGACCTCTTCGGGTTTCACGTTGTGCTGAACGGGAATCAGAAAGCGAGACTCAAAATCTAGATGATCGGCCCGGGCCTGGAGATCGTCTTCTGAAATATTGAGGGTGGTGGCCAGAACATTCCGCAGTCGGGGCCAGTTGGGCCGGTTAACCGCTGTGCGCCAAACGGAAACGGAGTGGGTGAGCTGGTTACCCGCGAGCAGGTTGCCGTTTCGATCGAGCAGGTTGCCCCGGCTAGGAATTTTGGGGATGGTTTGAATGCGGTTGCGCTCGGCCCGGGCCCGCAGGGCCTCACCTTCCATGAGCTGGAGATGCACTAGGCGCTGAGCCAGTCCCCCAAAGATCAACAGGGAAACCACACCCATCAAAATCCAACTTTGGTTTGATCGCCCGATGGTGCGGCCATCGGTGTTGAGGCGATCGTACAGCGGTTGTAGCAGCGTCATAGGATGATCGGCCGATGGAAAGAGGGAGCAAGGGGAAAAATCCCAAGCGGACAACAATCAGCAAGCGCAAGAGCAGTTAGCGATCGAACCAACAGGTGCAGGTCATGGGGCAACTGGTCTAGCTCTGAGCATCAACGCATAGGCTCGGGGTCAATGGCTCGGGGTCAATGGCTCGGGGCGATCGCACAGGGAAGAAGCAACGGGACGGGAAAAACAAAACCAGGAACAAGGCAACCCTTGAAATCCCAAAAATTAGGCTTTTGGGGATTCGATCGGGGGTTTGCTGATGGGCGGCGGGCGCTTAAGTGACCCATTGATGAGGGTTTCTGTTTGTCACCCATGCCCAATCGGCCGTCGCCCAATACTTTACCGGAAATTCTGAGGGTGACCAAACCAGTTTTGGGCATTTGGCGCGATCGGGTTCCGCAAAGACCTGATGGCACGCTGTTTTGTGGGTTGGGGCGCAGGGCTGATTAGGGATTCTGATGATTTGATGACATTAGGCTCGAAATTTTGAACCTGGGATTCTGATGATTTGATGACATCAGGCTCAAAATCTTGAGCAATTGCCTGAATTGAGCCTCATGAGCCTCATGAATGGATGCGAATCAATGAATTTAGGGGCGATCGGCTAGTGCGATCGCCCCTAAATGGTTGCTGAGTTGCTGAGACTGACCTGCCCTTAACTGTTCCGAGATCCAGGGACTACAGAAGGTTGGCCTTGAAGGATCCGCTCGCTGGAGTGGTCTTGATGGGTCTTGGGCAGGCTTTTGGCAGGAGTTTCGTGGATTTTTGCGAATCTGCTCCTTGGTGAATCTGCTACGGATTCGCGGGCGGATTAGAGGCGGGCGGTTTTGGGCCAAAGTAAGCCTTGAACACTTCCTTCGCGATCGGGGCCGCCACAGCTCCCCCATAGCCAGCATTTTCCACAGCCACCGCCAGGGCAATTTGCGGTTGATCCACCGGGGCATAGCCCACATACATTGCGTTATTGGGGCCGCTGGGCACTTCGGCGGTTCCCGTTTTGCCAGCGCTGGGGGGCAGACTGGGATCGTTGAGCACTTTGGCGGTTCCCTGGCGCACCACCGCATTGAGTCCTTGGCGCACCACGTTCAGGGTTTCGGGTTTCAGGCCGATCAACTGGGGTTGAAAGTCCGATTGGCTGGTTTGGTTAGCCAACAGGTGGGGAACCACACGCTTTCCTCCATTGGCGATCGCGGAAACGACCGTGGCCAGTTCCAAAGGCGTGGTTAGAACCAATCCTTGCCCGATCGACATACTGACCGTATCGCCCAAATACCAGGGTTGACGGTACAGAGTTTGTTTGGTGGCCGGCGTGGGCAACATGCCCCGACTGCCCAACAGCCCCAACTTCAGCGGCTGACCAATGCCCAGGGCCTGGCCCCATTGGGCGATCGCCTCGGGGCCGGTCTTCATTCCCACCTGGTAATAGAAGGTATTGCTGCTGACTTCGAGGGCCCTGGCAAAGCCGATCGTGCCGTAGCCACCGCCCCCATGTTCCCGAAACACCGTCCCCCCCAGGGACAAGGCCCCGGCAGTGCCCACCGTGGCATTCGGGCTATAGGCTCCCGACTCGATCGCCGCCACCGAAGTCACAATCTTGAACGTGCTGGCCGGGGGATAGCCCTGAAGGGCCCGATTCAACAGGGGGCGGCTGGGGTCTTGGAGTTGGGCCCACTGGTTTTTGGTAATGCGCTGGGTAAACCAATTGGAATCGAATGTGGGGCTGCTGGCCATGGCCAAAATGGCCCCCGTGCGGGGATCCATGGCCACCACTGCGCCGCGTCGTCCCTGAAGTCCCCGTTCCGCCGCCTGTTGCACGGCCAAATCCAGCGTTAACTGAAGGGGCTGGCCCGGCTTCGGGGGCCGTTGGCCCGCCGGCCGCAGGAGACGGCCCTTGGCATCGGCCTCAATCCAGTCGTAGCCCCAAGTGCCCCGCAGGGTCGATTCTGCCAAGCGTTCGATGCCTGCCTTGCCCACGGTGGCTCCCATGGGCAAATCGGGGTTGTTTTTAATATCTTCGGGGTTGGCTTCCCCCAAATAGCCAATCACGTGGGCGGCGGTGGAACCGTGGGGATAGTCCCGCTCGGCTTCCACGCGCACGGCGAGGATGCCTGCTCCCGGATCCAGTTCTGCCAGCCGGACAAATCCTTCAGGGGTCAGATCCCGGGCCACCCGAATGGGCATATCACCCCGGCCCTGCTGACGCTGAGTGGCAATCTGTTGAGCAATGGCCGCAACGGGGCGATCGAAAATACTTTCCATCGGCTTCAGAATCCGCTGCCACTCGGCCGGGCTGTGGCGCTGGGGCGACAGATACACACTGCGGATTAAGCGACTCCGAGCGAGCACCTGGCCCTTGCGATCGAACAGGGCCCCCCGATCGGGAACCAAGGGCAACCCCCGCAATCGATTCCGCTCTGCGGCCTGGCGCTGCACAGCCCCCTCCACCAGTTGCAAGCGACTGAGGCGAAACGCCAAGGATCCGATCAGCGCCGTTACCAAAGTCATCAAGACCAGGGCACGGAAGGTTTGGGTGCGATCGGGCGCGACCGATGACGGAGCAAAGCCGCCCCTACGAATAGATACCAATCCCATAGCAAGTGCAAGCCAGCAGGGCTACCGACGACAAAGGGCCATTGCTTGTCTGATCCGCACCCAACCCTCCCCCCTCGGGATAGGTCTTGCTCAACAACCGGTAACGAGCATTACAAAACCCTGATGAGATCCAGTGCTAACTGTTAACCCAACGCAACCAGGGATATACAGCCCACTAGCCTGAGTGCCCCCGGCTTTTGATAGGCTAGCCTTAAAAATGCCAACCACTGTTCTCTGGCTCTTGCAGGTGGGCAGTTCCAGGCTTTAGCGTGGCCTGTACAGGCACTTGCGCCAACGTGCAACCTCGTCCGGTGGCCGAACTCAGGGGTCAAGCTCAGCACTTTCCAGCCTGCAAGGGTCAGCCTGTGGATAACGCCCCACGGCGTTGTTCATCTCTGATCTAGCTCAGCCGCCTGGCGGTTGCCCCGTTAGCCGGGTTGATAACCAGGTTGATAACCGGGTTAATAAAATGCCGATTTCGTCAGAGATATCGGTTTGTTGTGCAGGCCACGGCCAACCCTTCTATGCTTGGGTGTTGGTTGACCCCAACTTGGTTGCCAAACTGGGTTGCCAAGCTTGGTTACCAAACTGGGTTGCCAACTCCCAAGGAGCCAGATCCCTGGGGTGGTGATGGGGCTGCAACACCCAGGCTAGAACCGGGCGATCGCTGAGATTCTGTGTGCAACAACTCCGATGCAAACCCGATCCCAACCTGAGGATTTTGAGGTGTGCCAAGGGGAAAGCCACAATGGCCCAGTGATCACCAAGACCTATAACGAATGCTCAAAGGGAGAGACTAGCCTTGAAAAAGATTGAAGCGATCGTGCGTCCTTTTAAATTGGACGATGTAAAAATTGCCCTCGTCAACGCCGGCATTGTCGGGATGACCGTTTCCGAAGTGCGCGGTTTTGGCCGCCAAAAGGGACAAACGGAGCGCTACCGGGGATCGGAGTACACCGTTGAGTTCCTGCAAAAACTGAAGATCGAAGTGGTGGTGGACGACAAGGACGTGGATATGGTCGTTGAGTGCATCATCACCGCGGCCCGCACCGGCGAAATTGGCGACGGTAAGATCTTCATCTCGCCCGTGGAACAAATCATCCGGATTCGGACCGGTGAGAAGAACCTAGAGGCGGTCTAGGGCAACGTCACCGCACCAGAGAGGGGCACTCTAGCTCCTCCCTGGTGATCAATTACAGGTGATGAATTTTGGATGATCAATTGCGGGTAATGATCAGATTTTGCGTCTGAAGTACCAACAGCGGACTGTAGTGCCGCTTTGAGTTGACCGATGGGGGGCTGCTGGGCCCCGCGTCGGTTTTTGATTGATGGGTTTTGGGGTGGAACGTGCTCGCGGCAATCTAGCGGAACGTGAAGCCCAAACGCTCCCAGGTGTCTGCCCCAACGATGCCATCGGGCGTGAGACCATAGGCGGATTGGGCCTGTTTGACGGCGATTTCGGTTTGGGGGCCAAACATACCGTCCGGTTGTCCCGCATCAAAACCGCGCATGTTTAATTCATGCTGGACGACCTGCACGAGGTTACCCCGATCGCCCAGTCGCAAAATATCACTGACCACTTGGTCGCTGGCCGGCACGCCGGAGCGTTCGGATTTAGCCGGTGGGTTATTGCTAGACAAGATATTCACCACTCCGAATCAACTGAAAGCCACTCCAACAACGGTCTTGAAGACGATCGTAGGGGCTGCGATCGCTATGGTAGCGCTCGCTTTGGCGATTGCGGTGTTGGGTTGTTAGGTTGTTGGGGAACGGCTAGGGTTGGCGCTGGCGGAGGATGAACTCGGCGATCGCCAAGTCTTGGGGCGTGGTGACTTTCAGGTTGGTTTCTTCGCCCATCACAATTTTTACGGGTAGGCCGCAACGCTCAAACAGGGCCGCATCATCGGTGACTTCCCAGTTTTCAGCCAAGCCCCGATCGTGGCAGGCCTTGAGGGTGGCCACTTCAAAGCCTTGGGGCGTTTGGGCGGCCCAGAGGGTGGCGCGATCGGGCGTGTTGCTAACAATTTGATTCGCATCCACTTGCTTAATCGTGTCCTTGACGGGAATCGCGGCGATCAATCCCGGACAGGTGGCCAGCTCTGCCGTGCAGCGATCGAACAGGTCTGGGGTGGCCAAGCAGCGGGCCCCGTCGTGGATCAAGACGCGATCGGCTTCGGGGGGCAAGGCTTGCAGACCGTTGTAGACCGAGGCTTGGCGGGTGTCGCCGCCCTGGATAAACACAACGGGCTTGGTCAGGTGCAGGTTTTGGGCGATCGCCTCGAAATCGGGCCGGTCGATCGGCTGACACATGATCCCAATCCAGGCGATCGACGAGCTGGCCTGGGCGGCCTTGAGCGTCCAAGCAAAGATCGTCTCGCCCGCTAGGTCGATCAGGAGTTTGTTGCGATCCGCGCCCATGCGCTTGCCGGAGCCGGCCGCCGGAATGAGTAAATACAAAATCGGTTTCCTAAAAATATTGTGATTGGGCAAATTGCCCGATCAAGATTCAATCGACTTTCTCCGGAATTCGCAAGGCTGTGGACGGGCTGCCCTAAACCCTGGAGTTGATTTGGGCGATCGAGTTGACCCTAGGGCAGATCCTTCTAAAATTGAGAGCGATTCCTGACCGTAGCGATTTGGATTCGCCTGTGAAGTCCTCGCGGGTCGAAACACCATTGCTGGCTATCGGTTTTTCAGGCTTCATTTCACAGATTTCGATATTGTTTTACCGCCGCTACTTGGCAACCCCGCGAGTTTTATGATGCAGATCCTCGCCCTCGTACCTGGTGGCATTGGCGACCAGATCTTATTTTTCCCCGCCCTGACCCAACTGAAGCAGACCTACCCGAAGGCGCAGATTGACGTGGTGGTGGAGCCGCGATCGGTTGCAGCCTACCAAGTCTGTGCTTCGGTGCGCGACACGATCGCCTTTGACTTTAAGGATCGCAACAGCCCCGCCGACTGGGGCAACCTGCTGGGCACAATCCGCGATCGGGAATATGACGCGGTGCTGTCGCTGGGGCGGCGGTGGGCCGTGGGGCTGCTGCTGTGGCTGACGGGGATTCCCAAGCGCGTGGGCTACGCGGCCGGCGGCAAAATGTTTTTGACCGATCCCGTGCCCCTGAATTTGGAGCAATACGCGGGCGATCTGTACCACGACCTGGTGCGCGGCTTTGGAATCACGGCCCCCCGGCCGGCCCTGTCGCTGCAAGTGCCCCAAAAGGAACTGGCCTGGGCCGAAGCAGAGCAAGCCCGCTTGGGGATCAAGGGCCAGGGTTATTTGCTGGTGCATGGTGGCTCCAGTGCCATGGCCAAACTGAAGGGCTTTGATAAGGTCTATCCGGTGGACTCCTGGAAGGCGGTGTTGACCAAGGTGCAACAGGCCAAGCCGGAACTGCCGATCGTGCTGGTGAAGGGGCCTGACGATACGGATTTTGTGGCTACGTTGCAGGCCGCTTGTCCGAGCCTGAAGCTGGTGACTCCCAACAACATTGGTCAACTCGCGGCGATGACGGCGGGGGCGAATGTGATGCTCTGTGGCGACAGCGGCCCGATGCATATTTCTGTGGCCCTGGGCACTTACACGATCGCCCTGTTTGGCCCCACCGATCCCGCCAAGCTGCTGCCGCCCGGTGACGATCGCTTCGTGGCCATCAAGTCCCCGACCGATCGAATGAGTGACATTCCCCCCAGCGCCATTCTGGAGAAGTTGGGTGTCTAGACCGGCGGTATTTCTCGATCGCGACGGCGTATTAAACCAAGAGGCGGGCTACATTCACCGCCTCGAAGACCTGCACCTAATCCCCGGCACAGCCCAAGCGGTGCGGCAACTGAACGAGGCGGGCTGGTTTTGCTGTTTGGCTTCCAACCAAGCCGGCCCGGCCCGGGGCTACTATCCCCAATCCCACGTGGACGCGCTGCACGATCGGCTCTGTCACCTGCTCGATCAAGAAGCGGGGGCAAAGCTGGATGCGCTCTATTACTGCCCGTACCTGAGCGGCCCCGAGGGCGGCAAGGATCCTGAATTCACCCGCTACAGCACTTGGCGCAAACCCAACACCGGAATGCTGGTGGCGGCCGCCTGGGATTGGGATTTAGACCTATCGCGCAGTGTGATGGTGGGTGACAAGGCGACGGATATTGACCTAGCCAAGAATGCCGGTTGTACGGGCATTTTGGTGACGACGGGTTTTGGGGAGCAGGTGTTGGCGGGCAACTATCAACACGCGACGCAGCCGGACTTTGTGGCGGCTAATTTGCTGGAAGCGGTGCGGTGGATTTTGCGATCGCCCCGATAGTCCCAATTGCTCAACGGCTTTGAACGGCTTTGCTAATTCAATCTCAGGTGGGCGATCGGCTCCCCGATCGCCCGCCTGAACCCTAAGTTTTGGAGCGATCGCGCCGATCGGGCTGCGGAGACATCTCCGGCATAAAGGTTGGCACCAGGTTTGGCTCCCGATGTTTCACGGCTGTCACCTCCGGCGGCAACTCCGATAGCTGGGCATTGCCATCGGTTGCATCATCCTGCGGCAACCAACCCACCAACGGCAGCGGCAACAGGGTTGACAAGTTGGCGATCGTCACCAACAACCACAGGCGATCGAAGTGGGTTTCATCCACCCCCAACCAATGGGTCAGCAGGGCCCCAAACTCACTGGACACCGCCCCCGCCAGGTTATAAACCGACATCAACAGCGCAAACAGCGTTGCCTCCACCCCCGGCGGACAAAGCCGCGCCGACAGCACCAACACCGGCATGAAGGTAATTTGTCCCGCCACGGTCAAAATCAGGCTATCGCCCAAGCTAAACCAGCGGTCATCAATGCCCAAAGCCCGGTTGGCATGGGTCACCAACAACAGCGTTGTCATCCCCAGCGCCGTGGAAACCAGCGTGCTCCAAAGGAAAATTTTGCGGAAAGGCACGGTTTTGAAGAACCGCTGAAATGCCCAAACCCCAATCAAGGCCGCCACACTGGTCACCAGCCGCACCCGCCCCAAAAACTCCGGCGGAAACTGCAACTCATTGGTGGTGAAGTAGAAAAACGCCGTATCCGATGAGGGCGTGGCCTGCCAAAGGAACAGAAACAGCGTGGGCAGCCAAATCGCCTTTTGGGAAACCGCCTGCCACAAATCTCGCGCCTGCTGTTGAACCACGCTCAGGTCTGGACGGGCGGTTAAGGGGGTTTCGTGGATCGCAAAGGCCCCAAAACAAACCAACAGCGGAAACATGGAGGTCATCCAAAACACCGTTTGGGCGCTGAACTGCTCCAACAACACGCCGCTGAGATAGGCCGTCAACAGGCCCCCCAGCGCCGAAACCCCCCAACAAAGGGATTGCAGGGATCCGGCCGTGCCCGTGGACTCGTTTCGGGCCCGTTCCACCACCAAGGAATCGGCAATCACATCACTGACGGCCACGGCCAGGGAAGAAAGGGCGATCGCCAGCATGGCCGCCCAGCCCGTATGCACCACCGTGGCCATCGCCACCCAAGCCAAGGCCCCACCAATGCCCGACAGAATGAGGTAGGGTCGCCGCCGGTAGCCAAAAATAGGCAACCCGTCAGACATAAACCCAAACAGCGGTTTCACCATCCAGGGAATGGCCACAACCCCCATCAGGGCCGCCACTTCCGCCGGACTCAGGTGCAACTCATCCTTCAGGAAAAAACTGACGGCCAAACGAGCCAGCCCCAAAATGCCCTGCACCAGATACACCAGCAAAATGGCAATCAGTTCCGGGGTTGGCTCGTTGCCAAAGAAAAGCTTTTCTACGATCACCGAGCGCAGACCAGACGATCGCCCCGTTGGCGGATCCTGGGGTGCGATCGCGTCGGAGCCGGAACTGATGTTTTGGTTCGGTGCAATGGCCATTGATAAGTTTCTAGCAAAAAAACTTCATAATTCTAAGCCTCTCCATCATAGCGGGCTTCCCCGACCCGATCGGCAACCCAGCGGGCGATCGGTCTCGTCCGTCGCGCCAAGAGACCCAAACTCAGATCCATGAAATTAAATTCATATTGGGTCTGTATCTGTGGAATCTGTGCCGGTTGAGTCTATATCTGTAGATCAATAAGATTTTTCCTCAAGCAATGGGCAAAATGACAGTTTCGAAAAAGGGGGTTCATCCCCAAGGACTCAAAATTGTTTGCTTTATTGGGCTAATTATTTTGGGCTTACTCGGTAACTACTACCGAGCAAAGTTATTTTTAGGCGTTGATTTTATCTTTGGGAGTGTGGCCGCTCTACTGGCAGCACGATTCTATGGGCCCCTTTGGGGTGGCATTGCCGGGGCAGCGATCGGGAGCTATACCTGGGTGCTTTGGAGCCACCCCTACGCCATGATTATTTTCACGGTGGAAGCGGCCCTGGTGGAGTGGGTTCGCCAGCGCCATCGCCAAAGTTTGCTGTTGCTGGATGGTCTGTATTGGCTAGTGGTGGGATCGTTGTTGGTGGCTCTGTTTTATGGGGCCCTGTTGCAGGTGGGCGTTTTACAGGTGCAGCTCATTTTGCTGAAACAAGCCCTGAATGGGGTCTGTAATGCTCTAATTGCCAGCGGCATCCTTGGGATTTTTTCTTTTTTAGGACAGCGATTTCCAAAAAGATTTCAATCGGTTCGCTGGCCATTGCGGGATGTTTTGAACGATATTTTGGTGGCTTTTGTATTGCTGCCGATTATGTTGCTCTTCACCCTGGATGCCAACCGAATGTTGGTGGATTTGGAGCGATCGGTCAGGACAGATTTACAACTGGCAAGTGCGCCAATCATTGAGCAAATTCGCAATTGGCAGCGCCAAATTTGGGAAACAGCCACAGACTTTTCACAACTCAAAGCGGAGTCCTTGACCGAAGCTCAATTAATCACAGCCCTGGAACAGAATGTGCTGATTGATGGTCTTTGGGTGCTGGATTCCAAACTACGTTTTCTGACCCAGGCAACCAATAATCCTGATGTGTCTCTCAGCCTTCAGTCCCTATCGCAGTTGGAGCTACGTGAAAGTCAACTCAATCAGCTTCAAGCCTGGCGAATTGTGGCAATTCCGAAGGACAAAACTGGCGATGAGCATCAGCTTTGGTTGGTGCGACCCCTAACCCAGGGGTTGGAGTCCACAGGATTTTTAATTGCCCATCTGCGGTTCGATCGATTCATTGATGCGCTCACGAGTCCGGTGAAAATTTACGATCAGGCGGTGGGCGCGGTGTTGGTGAATGAAAACCAGCAAGTGATGGGCAGTGTGAACCCCGCCTATGATCAGCAGGATGTTTTTAATCTCAAGCAACCGAAGGTTTGGGTGCGGCGACTGGGAACCGGCAGCACCGAGTTTTATCAGGTTTTGACTAACGATCCCGCTCGGCCGCCGATGGTGCGTGCTCGCCAGTCCACCTATTGGCTTGATAGTATCCTGCCGGGCGATTTGGGTTGGCATTTGTGGATTTCATTCCCCGCGCAACCCCACATGGATGATTTGCAGGTAGCCTATAACCAGCGATTTGGGATTGTGATGCTGGTGGTCTATGGCAGTATGCTGGCGGCCTATTGGGTGAGCAAGGCTTTGGTTAAACCCCTGCAAATTTTGGCAAAAATCACCACAGACCTGCCCGATCGCGTGAATGATCAACAAGATGTAGATTGGCCACAAAGCCCAGTTCAGGAGTTTGATCAACTATCAACCAATGGGCAGTTAATGGCCGAAAGTTTGCGAGAAAGATTTTTGGAAATTCACCAGGCAAATGAGCAATTGGAACAGCGGGTGGCAGAGCGCACGGAGGACTTGGAAGTAACCCTCAGCCAACTGAAACAGACCCAAACCCAGCTCGTTCAAACGGAAAAAATGTCAAGCCTGGGAGGATTGGTGGCAGGGGTAGCCCACGAAATCAACAATCCTATTAACTTCATTGCGGGCAACTTAACCCACGCGGAAGAATATGTTCAAAGCCTGCTGAAGGCGATGAGTTTGTTTGACACGTTCTATCCAGACCCAGAGCCAACCTTGCGTGAAGCTTTAGAGGAGTTGGAGCTGGATTTCTTGGTTGAGGATTTGCCAAAAACTTTTCAATCGATGCAGTTGGGTGCGCGGCGCGTGCAGGACATTGTGCAATCGTTGCGGACTTTCTCTCGGATCGATCGAGCCGAGTTGCAAACGTTTGACTTACATGAGGGCATTGATAGCACATTAATTATTTTGCAAAACCGGCTGAAGGGCCGCTCTGATCGCTTAGCTATTGAGGTAATTAAGCAATATGGCCCATTGCCGTTGGTGGAATGCTACGGGGGACATCTGAATCAGGTGTTTATGAATTTGTTGGTGAATGCGATCGATGCGATCGACCTGCGGGATGCGGGCCGAACCCTTGCGGACATGCGCCAAAATCCCAGCCGCATTGAAATCACCACGGCCACATTGAATCAGCAATTGGTGATTGTTCGGTTTCGAGACAATGGCCCAGGAATGCCGCCGGAGGTACGCGATCAAATTTTTGAGCCGTTTTTCACCACCAAACCCACGGGCAAAGGCACGGGCTTGGGCCTGTCCATTAGCTATCAAGTGATTGTGGAACAGCACGGCGGGGCGCTGACTTGCCAGTCCAGTCCCGATTGGGGCACGGAGTTTTACATTGAGCTGCCGATTCGCGGATCCAGCAAGCTTCAAAACACAATTCACCCGGGGCCCCGATCCACGGCGACGGTGTAGCCCGGTTCGATCGCCCTCCCCGATCGGCCATTTCTCCACAGCAGGCTGAAAAACCCTGGAAATCTTGCGATGATGGGGCTGATTTTTAGGCCTCGCTTCAGGAGTCGATCGTGCCCTCGCGTCGTACCGTCACCCGCTGGATTGCCCAAGGGGGATTGTTGGGATCCATGGGAGCCGCCATGGGCCAGCGGGCCAGCGAGCTGCGGCAACAGGCCGAGGCCGCGCCGTTAATTCCTGGACAGCCCGCCGCCTGGGCCGATCGCCTGCGGATGGCCGATCACTTGGCCCAAGAACAGTTGGCCGCCGCCCAAGATCCCCGCGCCGAAGTGGAACTGCTGATTCCCAGCTTTTTGGGTAACCAAGCCCGCCGGTTCTATGGCCGAGGCATTCCCCAGGGATTGAGGGTGCAGCGCAAGTTCTTTTTGGGATCCGGCCCAACAAGGATTGGGCGGCGATTGGAGGTTTGGAGCGGTGCGGGCTGGACGGGGCAATGCACCCTCGTGCGCGATCGGGGACGAGACTATCTGCTGATTGGCGCGTTTGACCACCACCTGCGCAAAATTGACCTGCAAACTTGGCAAGAGGTTTGGCGCTATCGATTTGACGACGTACTGAAGGGAACAGCCACGATCTACATCGATCGCACCGCACCACCACTCGATCAAGTGATTGTGCTTCAGGGCAGTCGCCAGGGGGTGAATGTGCCCTTTACGGCGCGGGTGGTTCCCAGTTTGCGGGCCATTTCCTTTCGCACGGGCCAAGAGTTGTGGCGGTGGAACGTGCGCCAAACCGCCAGCTACAGCCGCGACAACGACAGCAGCCCCCTCGATTTGCGTAATGGGCTGCTATTTAATGTGGGCGAAAACGGGATTGGTTCCTTTTTGGGGGCCGCGCTGAACACAGTCACCCAAAGGGACGGCATCACCCAACCGGCGATCGCGGGGGAATTGCTGTTCTATGCCCCGGGCGATGGGGCCCGCCATGGCGGCAACCTGGTGGCGGAATCTTCCCCGTCACGACTGGGCGATCGGCTGTTTGTGGCGGCTGGCTCCGGTCACATTTATGGCGTTGACCTGAACAGTCAGCAAATTGACTGGGATTTCTTCACCGGTACGGATATTGACGGAACGGCGGTGGTTTCGCGCGATGGCAAGCTCTTTTGTGCGATCGAGCGGCAATATACATCCGGGCCCGGCGGTCTTTTTAAATTGAATCCGGCCAGGCCGCCCGCCGAGGCCGTGGAATGGTTTTTGCCCACCGGCTCCCTGCGCTACCAAGATTGGCAGGGTGGAATTATCGGCTCAGCGGCCCTGAATGATGACTATCGCGATCGGGGACAGCCGCCCCTGTTTGCCACGGGGGCGATCGATGGAATCCTCTACATTGGCTCCCAGTTACGCACCACCGGACTGGCCCACTGGGGGCCACAGCGGGATGGGCCACACAACTCGCCCTACGTGGCCTTCCAAACCCGAATTGGCCCCACCATTTCCACCCCAATTTTCACCGAGGGCGATCGACTTGTGGCCGCCAGCTACGACGGGGTGCGGCTGTTTCAGTTGCGCTTTTTGCCCACCCAGTCCCAAGATCCGGCCGCTTTGCCCAATGGTCGGGGCCAGTGGTTTCGCTTGGAGGTCACTCTGTTGGCGCACTTTGCCCCGGGATCTTCCTTTGAGGCCACCCCGATCGTCTGGGATGGAACGGTCTATCTGAGTGGGCGCGATGGCTGGCTCTATGCCCTCGGCTAGTTGATCTTGGCGAGGCCCAAAACCCAACAGATGATCCCGATCGGGTCAGGTTTGCATAATTTTTTGAAGCTTTCTCGATAGATGACTAGTACAAATTTTTGAATGCAAAACAAGACGTAAAACGAGACGGATAATTATGCGCCGTCTTCGTCATTTCTCGCTCTCTATTTTGCACTGAATTGACTTGACCTTGAGGGTCAACCCAAAGCAGCTTTCTTCATCAAAAGCTGTGCGGATTTGTGCTGTCTAAAATTTCCATCCTTTCAGGATCATCGATCAGGGAATTGAGCATGTGTTACGTTGTCGAATTGCCCGATGGCTCCTATTATGTCCCCAACGGTTCAGTGCCCGACGCTTGCAAAGCAATCCACTTTACCGACAAAGACGAGGCCGCCGCGATCGCCAAGGCCAAAAGAGGGAAGGTCAAAGTCTGCACCTTAAAGGATGCCGCGCCACCACCGAAGGACAACAGCCAGCTTTGGGTGATGGGGCTAATTTTTATTGGAATTGCAACTTTTCGAGATCCCACCAACTTAGAAATTTTGCAGCGCATTACGCGCTTGGATCAGCCTAGCAATGGAGTCACAGCCGGGACAGTACAATTCACCTCTTCTTGGTCAGATTGTCTATGGTTTTGAGATCGGTTAAAGACTGGTTTTTAGACTGGTTCTGGAAGCATCCTGATCCAATTTTTTCAGTCTAAGTTTCGTGCCCATGGTGATGGGGGCAAGGGGCTGAAGCCCCTTGTCTTTTTGGTTTTTCCCCTGTCTTTTTGTTGGTCTTTCTGTTGGTCTTCGGTTGTGCCCCTTATTTTCCTAGTTTACTTACTGATCCCCGAGGCAAATGCCCAGACCCCGTGCGGTTTTCAGCAGAGTATCACCGGGGTCAACGATGCGGCAGTGGGAAATTGCCTCCAGTATGGGCACGCTCACCACCTGGCGCTGTTGCCAAGTCACCACCCGATCGAACTCGCCCCGAGCAATCAGATCCACCGCCTCCACACCAAAGGCCGAGGCAATCAATCGATCGAGCGGCGAGGGTACGCCACCGCGCTGCACATGGCCCAGCACCGTGACGCGGGTTTCAGCGCCAGTGCTTTGGGCCAGCTCTTGGGCTAAATATTGCCCGATGCCCCCCAGGCGACATTCCCCAAAGGCCTGGGTTTGCGTCACCACGTCACCGCCGCTGGTGCAGACCGCTTCGGACACAATCACCACGGAAAAGGCCTTGCCAGCGGCCTGGCGATCGCGAATGGCCTGGGACACCACTTCCAGCTTGTAAGGAATTTCGGGAATCAAAATCACATGGGCCCCGCCCGCAATGCCGGCGTGGAGGGCGATGTGGCCCGCGTCGCGCCCCATCACTTCCAGGATCATGACTCGATCGTGGCTGGCGGCGGTGAAGTGGAGCCGATCGAGGGCTTCCGTGGCAATGTTCACGGCTGTGTCAAACCCGATCGATTGTTCCGTGGCGGCCACATCGTTATCGATCGTTTTGGGAATCCCCACAAAGGGCACGCCCACTTTCGTCATCAGATCATGAAGAATTTTCAGGCTGCCATCACCGCCAATGCCAACAATGGCTGACAGTTCCAACTCCCGACAACCCTCGGCAAAGTCCAAGGTACGGTCATGCACCGTGCCATCGGGCAAGGTCACCTGAAAGGGTTGGCCCCGGTTAATGGTTCCGAGCAGGGTTCCCCCCAAGGTTAACCACCGCTCAACCTTGTCCGGTGTCAGCAGCAGGGCTTCGGTGGGCTGCCGGGTTAGCCCTTCCGTACCGTGGCGAATGCCCATCACTTCCCAGCCGTAGCTGGCAGCCCGCATCACCACACCCCGAATGGCAGCATTTAGCCCTGCGCAATCTCCGCCGCTGGTCAGCACTCCGATTCGTTTTATCTCACCCATAGGATTGCATCTCTTATGCAAACGCTGCTCATGGGCGATCGTACGCGATCCCAACGGTGGGGCAAGCCTGTGTTAATAACTGCAATGGGATTGGGCGATCGAGATGGGGCGATCGAGATGGGATGATCACCCTATTTCGATCGCCCTGCGACTCCTGGCCTAGACCGTGCTGCTGGAAACCGCTTCCGCGGGCGATCGGGGAACCGTGCGAGCCACGCGGGCCCGCTGCCCCCAAGTGAGGTCGATCGCATAGCACCGGGCCAGCACCCGCAACCACAGACCCGGCGCGCGCTGCTCCAGCCAGGGCTGAATTCGGCGGGCGATCGCCGGTAGCCACCCCAGCAGCCAAGCCACCAAGCTCGACAGGGTAAAGGTGAGATAGCTGCCCATCCAGCGCCACAGATCCCAAGGGCCCGCCGAATCCCAAATCCACCACAGCAGCATTGGATTTTGCACCGCCGCCTTCAGGGCCAGGCGATTGAACAACCACCAGTCAAACCGATCCTTAATGAAGCGATCGGCCACATCCTCCTCGGCATCGGCCAGCAGGCCAAAGAAGGTGTTCAGCATGGAATTCACCCGCTGGGGTGGCAGCGTGCGACCCGTGGGAACCATCATCCCCTTCGAGAACATCCAAGTAACCGCCACGTTGCTTTGGTAGGCCCGGATTGAACCCAAGTCCTGTTCCGTCAGCAAGTCATGTTTCAAGGCCGTATCCAGCAGGTCTGTGAGCCGGCCCAAGTTGCGAATCATGGAACCAAAACCGGTGAACACCAGGGGAGATTGCAATGAAGCGGCATCCCCCAGAGCCAAGAGGCGATCGAACGAGACGCGCCGCTCGCCCTCGCTTTGGCTGAAGTGACCGGGAATATAGCCAAAGGTGGCCTTGCCCCAGGTCAGCTTGTCCAAATCGCAGCGGCGATATTCCGGCAGGATGCTGAAAAAGTCCTCATACATTTCCAGCAAGGAACCGGGATTTTCGGGGTGAACTTGGTGGTAGTGGAACAGATAAACGGTCACGGCCTTGCCGCCAATGGGGAACAGCTCCCAAATCAGTTGCCGGCCACGGGAAATGTCCCCATGGCTGAACAGCACGTCGCCATAGTCCAAATCCCAGACCGGCCAATCAATTCCATTGGCAATCACGGCCCCCACCGTGGGACAAACGCTATCGAAAGCGCGGGTTCCGTTCAGTTGCCAGGCGATCGGGGAAGCCGTGCCCATGGCATCAATCAGCAACCGACCGGCCACTTGGCGAGTTTCCCCCGTGGGCAAGTGTTTGGCGGTCATGGCGATTCGATCGCCCATCACGTCCGCCCGCTCAAATTCCGTTTCGTCCCAAATGTCGCCGCCCGCTTCCCGCAGCTTTTGGCCACAGAGCTGAATGATGCGATCGGCCGCGATCGCCACATTCAGCACCGTCGGCGTGTGCAGCACATTGGCCCGCGCTTGCGGTGGATTGTTGGCATCAAAAAACTTGTGAAACCCATCGCGATATTCCGTGGCGATCAGTCCTTCCACCTCAGCGGGCGTGAAGAGGCCCAGGTCGATCGGCACTTGCAACTCTTCCCGGGAAATATTCCACTCCCGATTCATGCGACCAAAGGGCAACCGCTCCAGCAACAACACCCGATAGCCCAACCGCGCCATCATCGCCGCATGAATTACCCCCAAGGCCCCGCCCACATAGATCAAGTCATAGGTAATGGCCGGCAATGGGTCGGGGTTTTGCCCCTGAGAAGTCGCGCCCTGAGAAGTCTGGCCCTGAAAAATCACCTGCTTATGTTGCTGAGGATTCCGCACCGCTTCCCGCCAGCGCTTTTCCCACCAATAGGCCCGCAGCAAATCCCGTTCACCATTGGGCATCCGTTGGAAATACTTAGCGGTTTGCGGATATTTGGGCGCAAGGGCCTCGAAAATATTGCTCTTTGTTAAGTCAATCTCAGGAAGCTCCGGGTAGGTGGTGGGGAATTTTTCAGCCACCTGTTGCCGCAGGGCCCGCACCAAGGCCCCTTCCCCCGCGATCGGGCGATCGCTCCACCGAAACAGCTTCAGATAGGTGGTGCGCTGCAAAGACCAAACGCAACCCGCCACAGTTTCCCCATCCCGATCGCCCGCCGGTTGCCAGCGAAACCCCGTGGGAGCCGCTACCTTCACCCCGCTGGGAACCATAAACTCTTGCTGCAACCAGTTCAGCACCGTTGCGGCTTCCGGAGTCGGCACTTCCAGATAAAGCAGTTCTTTCATGGATTGGGTTCTGATTACTCAAATCGTAAACGGGCGTAAAAAGAAGCGTTTTGCAACAAACTTGCAACCAAAGCGGGAGTGTTTCCTTTTTTAGGGTGAAGTTTTTCAGCCCTTGGGGTGCTGTGGACGCTGCAAAGCTCGCCTGAAAAGCATCTCAGGCTTTGGCGATCGTTTCCATCATCGCGTGTTTCCGAGGCCCTAGCCAAGCGGCGGATCCCTGCTTAGTGGCCACGAACCCCGGAGGCGAGATGGTTTCACCTGTGATCTTAAGCAATCCTGGAAATATCCTTGACAGATGAAAGAAATGCGCTATCCTTCCGTTTACTCAAAATAATTAATAAACTTTACAGAAGTTTACAAATATCGAGAGTAATTGCCTAAGCTGACTTAACAGGGCTGACTTGGCAGGGCCGATCGCATCGGGATCGCTCCCTGAAGATTCGGAATTGCCCCGCCCGTATTGACCTGTTCTGTATTGACCTGTCTGTGAACACCTTGCGGGTTCCCTGGATCTGCAAGCGGTCTGGGGACAGGCGAGCTTGATCAAGCCGGATGGTTGATGGGTTGCCCCACTGCGCCACCGAATGGCCGACCTCGCCTGTCCCCAGGATGCCCAATTGAATTGGGTTTTGACTGGGGTTGGATGGGGGCTTCAGCGAGATTGCTACATGAGATGGCTACCCGAAATTGGGTTATCTCTTCCCGATCGCGCCTGCCCTTGCCAACCCAAAACCGGACAAATCTGTGGGCCCCAGTGCTCGTTGCCCGTTGCAGTTTCGCTTGCTGTCCTTGGGAAATAAACTTCCCGATCGCTCCCCGCTCAACACACACCTTTTCGATTCGGAGTTTCGGTTGTGAATGCGTTTAATCCAACTTATGGCCAGCCGCGCCCCCGACGGGCGGAGTTAATCCCCTCAGGTGAAGGGTTGATCGATTCGATCGCGGATGCCATCACCGTGGCGATCGCGGCGGCCCGGGCCAAGGGCCAATCCTTGGAAGATCTGACGGCGGAAGTGCTGGCGGATGATAACTTGCTGGATGGCGAGTCCCGGCGCTGGCTGAGTGATGTGGTGGCTCGCACCTGGGAACAACTGCACTAGGAGATCGTAACTAGGCGACTACACTGGGCGATCACGGATAGGCGATCGCAACTAGGCGACCGCACTGGGCGATCGAACAATCAAACTAGGCGATCAAGCGATCAAACTACGCAATCGCGGCTAGAGAATCGCCCCTAGGCAACCCAGCGCCCGATCGCCACGCCCAAGGTGGCCACCCCTGCCATCACCAACAGGCGTTGGGTTTGGGACAAATTTTGCTCAACCATGATTGTCCAAAGGGGCATGGCGGAAAAGGTGAAGGCCAAGGCTCCCACCATGCCCAGCCAGACAACCCCCAATGCCAAATTAATGACCGTGACAGCGGAAGCCAAGGCCAACAGCGCGTTGCGCAGGGCCCCGCTCCAGGAAACATGCATCAAAAATTTGGTGAGCAGGCCAACGGTTAACCCGGTGGCCCCACCCAGCAGAATGCTCAATACCTGCTGAGGCAGCGGAACCGCCAGAACGATCGCCATGGCCCCGCCGGTTAGGGCCAAAAAACCCCATTGCAACCCCGCCATCCCCGCCAAGGAACTACAGGCCAGCAGCAACCAACTGTGGGGCGGTGGATCCAAAACGGCGAGGCTGCTGCCCCAGAGCGCATAACCCAAAAGCCAGAGGGTTAACAATGGCAACGGTAGGCGCTGGCCGGCTTCCCAAAGGTTCGCGGGTTTGGGCGGCGGTGGCGGCGGGCCGGCGTTGGGAACGACAAAGTTGGGATTACTCAACAAATAGCGATGGGGCCGATCGGGTGGGGGTGCGTTTGTTGTTGCATCGGTGGGTTCGATCGCCTCGGTCACGGCGCGATCGACAGAATTCGATCGCCCTACATCGATCGCCCGATCGGTGGTTGGTGGCGCTGGGGGCAAGGGATCGACGGGGCCCGGTTGCCAATCGGCGCTGAAGGGTTGTCCATCGGGCATGGTGGCGGCGGTGAAATCCCCTTGGGCGATCGGTTCCGAGTCCCAGTCGAAGATCGCGTCGGTCAAGTCCGCGGCCGCAAAACAAGCCCCAGTCAAAGTTGCGCCGGTTAGGTTCGCCCCCCGCAAATTCGCCTGCCGAAAGTCAGCGGCCGACAAATCGGCCCCTTGCAGTTGGGCTGCCGACAGTTGGGCATTGACAAAGCTGGCTCCGCTAAAATTCGCCTTCTGGGCATTGACTCGATCGAGCCGGGCCGCACGCCATTGGCTTTCCGTGGCCGACACCTTCAGCAATGTGGCCCCGCTGCAATCCGTTTCGCTCAAATCAGCCCGATCGAGCTTGGCTTGGCGCAGGGACAGCCCCACCAACGACAGCTTTCGCAAACATTGCCCTTCCAGACTCACCCAAGGAAAGTCGCGCCGTCCCCGATCGAGCGCCAATTGAAACTCCGACAACTCCATGGCAACGAATCATCCCCCTACCGCGCAATGCGGCAACCCATGGCGTTAAGCTATGGAGCAGACTCCATCAGCAATCGTTCCCTATTTTGGCTTCAAAAGCAGCTTGACCCATGCCTCGAACTCAAAAAAACGACAATTTTATTGACAAAACCTTTACGGTGATGGCGGACTTGATTCTGAAAGTGCTGCCCACCAACAAAAAAGCGAAAGAAGCTTTTGTTTATTACCGAGATGGCATGTCTGCCCAAGGCGAAGGTGAATATGCCGAAGCCTTGCAAAACTACGAAGAAGCCCTGAACCTAGAAGAAGATCCCTACGATCGCAGCTTCATCCTGTATAACATGGCCTTGATTTTTGCCAGCAATGGCGAACGGGACAAAGCCGTTGATTACTATCACCAAGCCCTTGATCAGAATCCGCGAATGCCCCAGGCCTTGAATAACATCGCCGTGATTTATCACTACAACGGCGAGCAAGCCCAAGCCAGCGGCGAAGATGAAGCAGCCGAGCGTTGGTTCGACAAGGCGGCGGAATATTGGAAGCGGGCCATTCGCTTAGCACCCAACAACTACATCGAGGCCCAAAACTGGTTAAAAACCACCGGTCGATCGAACATGGATGTCTTCTTCTAGGTTGATTTTCCCATCGTTTTTCAATCGATTGGATGCTCATTTTCGAGTTGAGATCTAGATTGATTCCTGAGTCAATCCTTTTGAGATCTAGATTGATTCCTGAGTCAATCCTTAGACTAACTTTGGATTAATCCTTGGATGAATACTCGAGGGATGAATGTTGAAGTCCATCATTCACAGATCGTGGGAAACCAGGGGCTTAGGCCTTGTCGTCAAATCGCCCAAAGCCCTGATTCCCTCGCTAACCGATCGTGTGAGACAAGGGGCTTAAGCCCCTTGTTACGACGATTGAGCGACGATCGAGCATAGGAAAATCAGCCGTTCCAGCTTGATCTCAGGTAATGACGACAGGCCCGAGGGCGATCGCCTAGTATTGCCACTTAGGATTCAATTGCTTGATCTGTTGAGATCCTGGAAATTGACCTTTCAACAAACAAACCATCGCAATTAGAGCTGCTATGAGCCTCAGTTTGGACGAAGTTCGCAAGGTTGCCCATTTGGCGCGAATTCAACTGACTGCTGAAGAGGAGGAAAAATTCGCCGCCCAACTCAACAACATCCTGACCTATGTGGAACAGTTGAGCGAGTTGGACGTGACCGATGTGGAACCCACCACCCGGGCGATCGATGTGAATAACGTGATGCGCCCTGATCAACTCGATCGCTACACCGATCGGGAAGGTCTGTTAGGATGTGCGCCCGATCGCGATGAAGATTTCTTCAAAGTGCCCAAGATCTTGAACAGCTAAACGGGCGATCGGGTTAGGAACTCTGACCCATCCAAAAATTACACGGGGTGGGCGGATTCAATTCCGCCCATTTTTATGGCTCACGCAAGCTGGCTCATGCAATATCGACGATTTGGCAAAACCAATCTCCAACTATCCGTCTTTTCCTTGGGGACAATGCGGTGTTTGGATTCCGCTGAGCAGGCGGCCGAAGTATTTGCTCGGGCGATCGAGCTGGGAATTAACCATTTTGAAACCGCTCGGGGTTATGGAGCCAGCGAAGTTTTTGTCGGTCAGGCAATCGCCCAAGGAATTGTGCCGCGCGATCGAGTCATTCTCACTAGCAAACTATTACCCACCGGCAGCCCAGAAGAGATCGATCGGCAACTGACCGAATCCCTGGAACGCCTGCAAACGCCCTATTTGGATTGCCTAGCCATTCATGGGGTGAATCTGCCAGAACATTTGGATTGGATTCAAGACCAACAATCGGGAATGGCCGCGTTGCATCGGGCCCTGGCCGATGGTCGAATTCGCCACTTGGGATTTTCCACCCATGGGCCCTTGGCTTTGATTTTGCAGACCATTGCCACCGATCAATTTGAGTTTGTCAATTTACATTTCAACTACTTTTTTCAACGCAATGCCCCCGCTGTTCAAGCGGCCCTCGATCGGGATTTGGGCATTTTCATCATTTCCCCCGCCGACAAAGGGGGACAGCTCTACACCCCGCCGCCTACCTTGAGCCAACTCTGTGCGCCCCTGTCGCCCTTGGGAGCCGGTTACCGTTGGCTGCTGGCCCAACCGGGGATCACCACCCTGAGCGTTGGCCCCGCCAAGGTGGAAGAGTTGGGGGCGATCGAACCCTGGATTGAGCGCACCGAACCCCTCAGCGCGGAAGAGCAGGCAATTTTTAATCGGCTCGATCGACACCAAATTGCGGCCCTCGAAACCGATCGTTGTGCCCAATGCTATGCCTGCTTGCCCTGCCCCGAGGAAATTCAAATTCCAGAGGTGTTGCGGCTGCGTAATCTGGCGGTGGCTTTCAAAATGGTGGACTTTGGCCGCTACCGCTACGGCATGTTTGAAAATGCTGGACATTGGTTTCCAGGACAACGGGGCGATCGCTGCACAGAATGTGGGGATTGCTTGCCCCGTTGCCCCGAACAATTAAACATTCCCGACCTGTTGCAAGACACCCACGATCGACTCAGCGGCCGTTGGGGTCGTCGCCTTTGGGATTAGGCAACTGGATATCAGCATCATGAAGGGTTGCAGGAAATATTTGAAAGAGTATTTGAAAGGATGTTTGAAGGAATATCTGAAGAGTGGCTTTCGGCACAGCTCAAGCAATCATCATCGTCGGGGCAAGATGCTCAAGCCCCTTGTCTTCGTCAGTTGATGAGACCCGCAAGGTAGCCGTTTAGGCCTTTCAGATATCCCCTGAGAGCTGAAAGTAATTGCCGCCATCCAAATTTAGATAGCAGTACAAACTTGTTTGAATTTCGTTTCTAAGTCGCATTTCAGATTGGGGTATAAATTTTTTTGAGTTCCTCGTAAAACCTAGCAAACAGCAGGTCAGACTGTTTTCTGATTTTTTCACTTTATTCTTCAATACATTACGCTTCAAGTTGACTCAAAAAGTGAATTTTTTAGATCATTTCTAAATACTTTTCAAATTATCTCCAAAGCATCTTTAAGTTTCTTTTGAACCATTTATAAAACACTTCTTTGTTATTTTTGCGACCATTTTTGCAAAAATACTACGTAATCTTTACAACACATAGACAGGGGATCTGAAATACACTCAAAATCTACCCAGATCAGACCTAAGACCCTTCTAAAAAATAATTCAAACATTAAATCTTTCTTAAAGATCCAAGAAATTCGAGTATGGATTTGAACCTTTAATCGAATCCGGATTCAAGAACCATTGTTGATGATCTTTAAAAAACACAGAGGTTTCTAAAGATTGCTGATAGTAAAAGCTAAAAAAACAAAAAGATTCCTCTATTTTCATGGCAAACGCGCTACATCTGACATAGGGAATTTTGAGCCTTTGAACCTGGTTCCTAGTCCCTGCTAAGGAAACCAACCTAAGTAAACCTGTATGTTTGATGCCGCTCCTTTGGGAGAATATGCCATGGCCAGCACTCAAGACGAGCAATCGTTGACGATGAGAGCCGAAGAAATTCGGGTCGTTGGCGTTGTCCAAGGAGTCGGCTTTCGTCCCACGGTTTATCGACTAGCGATCGAATGTGGACTGATGGGATCGGTGGCGAATGATGGAGTTGGCGTGGTGATTCGGATTGCGGGATATCCGGATCAAATTGATGTTTTTTTACAACGGCTTTATCAGGAAAAACCGCCCCTTTCCCGCATTGATACGCTGATCCGAACCCCGATCGCCCTGTCGGAATTGATGGAGCCAGGACTGCCATCGTCGAGTGGCAACCTGCCTGCTGTTTCTCCGTCGGAATCTGGTGCATTGGGCAAGCTGGCGGCCCCTGAGCAATTACCTGAGCAATTACCCGCAGAATCAGCAACCGAATCCGCGACAGAGCGGCTAACAAGCTTGCCCACCGGGCCATCCAGGTTCACAGCGACCTTCGAGTCTGGATCCGACGATCTCACTTGGGATGAACATTCGATCGCCCTGGGGCAACAAACGGCGATGGAAATCCAGCGCAATCGCCAGGCCACCCGGGCCCACAGTCACCAAGGGCAATCAACCGAGAACCAACTTCAGGGCCCCCGCTGCCCTTTGCATTTGCGACCAGAACATCGCTCCAGCTATACCGATGATCCAGTGGCGGAGTCGCTGGCGGAGGGGTCGGTGATGACGGCGGAAACCGCGCAGCCGGCCCCATGGAGTGCCGTGGCGGTTGCCGATGACGGCACGATCGAGCGACAGGCTGGGAAAACCTATGGAGAAGTGATGGCGATGGATCCTCGGGAAGGATCAAGCGTGGGGCAAGGGGAAGCGGGCAACCATGGCCGATCGCGCTGGTTAGACAGGGGCCCCGAAGGTGATCGGCCGTCCCCGATCGACCCTGAGCATGGCGCGGAATCCGAGAGCGCTGGGCGGTTGGATCAGGTCGATCCGGTACGGACTGAGTTGAATGAGCATTCCGGCGCGGATCAGACGGATTTAGGCGATCGGGGCAATTGGGATGATCCCCGCTCGGCCGTTGATGGCAACGGAGCCGCAGCCCCCGCCAGTGATTCCCTGTCTCGATCGCGCTTGGATCAGTTGTTTGATAGCTCACCCACGGCTGCTCCCAGCGAACCATCGGGCGATTGGGGGCCGCGTTCTGGCATCCGTCCTGATGTCCGTCCTGGCATCTCAGATCGGCGATCGGGCGATCGGGTGGGGCCCAGCGATCAAGATTTGAACCATGGCCCGTCGGATCCCAAGTTAGATGCCAATCGGTTGGATCACGGTCTAGGCCAAGATTTAGCTCAAGACTTACATCAGCCCCTGGATCCAGAACTTTCCAACTCCTTGGCGGAGGAGCTGGCGGAACTCTTGGAGCCGGCCATCGATCGGTTGCGGCCCTTGGAACCGACGGAACCGCCCACGACTCCCCTCGGGCCGATCGTGCCGGTGGTGGTGGATGATGCGGATCCGGGGCCAGCGTTATATACGCCGCTGCAACCCCCAACCCCGATCGTGTCTCGATCGGCTCCCTTGCCGGTTTCCCATCGCAGCCAAGCCCTGGATTTGTCCTCGGCGGAACTCCTGGGGCGATCGCCCTTGTCTTTTCGGATTTTGGAGAGCCAGTCGGGCCCGGTGCGCACCCAAATTGCGCCAGACACGGCTACCTGTGCCGCCTGTCTGCGGGATTTGCACGATCCCGACAGTCGGTACTATCACTATCCCTTCGTCAACTGCACCCATTGCGGGCCGCGGCTGACGGTCATTCGCTCCCTGCCCTACGATCGGGTGCGCACCAGCATGGTCGGGTTTCAGCTCTGTCCCGACTGCCAACGCGATTACGATAATCCGGGCGATCGTCGCTTCCATGCCCAGCCCACGGCCTGCCCGGAATGCGGGCCGCGCATTTGGTTTGAGCGACCCAGCCAGCAACGGCCGATTGTGAAGGATGAGCAGGCGATCGCCCAGGCGGCAGAAGCCATTCGCCAGGGAGCGATCGTGGCCATCAAAGGCTTGGGCGGCATCCACTTAGCCTGCGATGCCACCCAGGAAGCCGTGGTGCAACGGCTGCGGGCCCGCAAACATCGCCCCCACAAGCCTTTGGCGGTGATGGCCCGCAATTTGGAGTCCGTGCGGCAGTTTTGCGTAGTCAGTGATCACGAGCGATCGCTCCTCTTAGGGGGGGCTGCCCCAATCGTGCTGCTCACGATCCGCGATCCCCATTATTTGGCCCCGTCGGTGGCTCCTGACATGACGGAGGCGGGGGTGATGTTGCCCTACTCCCCCCTGCACCATCTCCTGATGAGCGCGGTGGATCGGCCCATTGTGCTGACCAGCGGCAACCGGGCCGGCAATCCCCAATGCATTGACAACCACGAAGCCCATCTGCAGTTGCAGTCGATCGCCGATGCTTTTTTGCTCCACAACCGATCGATCCTGAATCGGGTGGATGATTCGGTGGTGCGAGTGTTGCCCACTTCGGTGCAGGTGATTCGCCGATCGCGCGGCTACGCTCCCAGTTCCATTAACCTGCCGCCGGGCCTCACCAACAGCCCGCCGATCTTGGCCCTGGGCAGCGATCTGAAAAACACCATTTGCCTCTCGCGGGACGGACAAGCGATCCTTTCGCCTCACCTTGGAGATTTGGACTCGCCCGCCTGCCTCCAGGCCTACAGCATCGCGATCGCGGACTTGCGCAACTTGTTTGACCACCGCCCCAGCGCGATCGCCGTGGACTTGCACCCGGATGGCCAAGCCGTGAAGGTGGGTGAATCCTTGGCCAAGGCCTTGGAAGTGCCGTTGTTGCGCATTCAGCACCACCATGCCCACATTGCCGCCTGCTTGGCCGATAACCAATGGGGATTCGATCGCCCGCCCGTGTTGGGCATTGCCCTGGATGGATTCGGTTGGGGCAGCGATGGCACGGTTTGGGGCGGCGAGCTGCTGTGGACAACCTACGAGCAATATCACCGAGTCGGGGCCCTGTGGCCGGCACGGTTACTGGGGGGCAACCGCGCTGCTCAGGAGCCTTGGCGCAATCTATACGCCCAGTTCCACGCCACGGGCCTGCTCGATCGGGTGGACTCCGAAAAGTGGTTTGCTCAAAAGCCGCTGAATCTGCTGACGGGCATGGCCCAAACGGGTTTCAACAGCCCTTGGTCTTCATCCTGCGGACGGCTGTTTGATGCGGTGGCGGCCTTTTTGGGCTGTGCGCCCGACTGCTTGAGCTATGAAGGGCAAGCGGCGATCGCCCTCGAAAACCTAGCCCGCCAAGCTTGGGATCAAGATCAGCAGGCCTACCTGATCGAGCTGCGATCGGAATCGCTGCTGTGGCTGCATCCCCAAGCCCTTTGGGAAGCCCTGATTTTGGATCGGGCCCTGGGGCTGCCCGAGGCGGTGATGGCCCTGCGGTTCCATCGCGGCTTGGCCCAGGCTTTGGTGCAAGCGGCCCAAACCTTGAAACAGCAGGGATTGCACTTTGGGGCGATCGCCTGTGGTGGTGGAGTCTTCCAAAATCGGCTGTTGTTGCAGTGTTTGGAAGCCGCCCTGATGGCCAGCAATCTGCACGATCCGTTGCTGTTGCCGCAACAGGTTCCCGTAAACGATGGGGGCTTGGCGTTGGGGCAAACGGCGATCGCCGCCGCTTGGCTCCAGTTGGGCCATGTTTAGGGACTCGGTGATCCTGTGCTGGTCGCCAATGGGAATCACCGGGAATCACGAGCTATTCAAATCACAAGCCATCAAAATCACAAGCCATTCAACGCCAGCCCTTAGGAGTTATTGAGAGGTTTCAGGATGTGTTTAGCGGTTCCGGGCCAAGTGGTGGCCATTGTCAGTGGAGATCAACAGCTAGCCACGGTTGATTTGAGCGGTGTTCGGCGATCGGTCAGCTTGGCCTGTTTGGTCACGCCCGATCGCCCGATCGAGCAGTGGGTGGGGCGCTGGGTGGTGGTTCACGCGGGTTTTGCCTTGGAAGAGTTAGATGTGGCCGCAGCCACGGAAACCCTGACTTGGATCGATCGCCTGACAACGCCCGCGTGATTCAGTTCCCGCGCGATCCAATTCCCGCGCGATCCAATTCCCGCGCGATCCAGTCTGCCTGTCTCAAACCCTGTTCCAGAAACTGTGCCTTAAGAAGTCATTTCGAGAAGTCATTTCAAGAAGTCATTTGCTGAAGCAGTCATTACCCAAAAGCCGTTTGAAGAGCCGTTTCAGGAGTTTGCGATGAAGTTTGTGACGGAATTTCGTGATCCCGCGTCGGTGGCGGGGTGGGTGCGGGAAATTGCCCATTTAGCGCAACGGCTCGATCGCCCCGTGGCCCTGATGGAAGTCTGCGGCGGCCAGACCCACACCATCTTCAAACATGGCCTCGAAGCCCTGCTGCCGGAAACCGTGGAGCTGATCCATGGGCCCGGCTGTCCCGTGTGCATCATGCCTCGGGGCCGAATTGACGACGCGATCGCCCTGGCAGAACAACCGGGCATGATCTTTGCCACCTTTGGCGATGCCCTGCGAGTGCCCGGGGCGCGGGGCAGCCTGATGCAGGCCAAGGCCCGGGGTGCCGATGTGCGCGTGGTCTATTCGCCCCTCGATGCGCTGACCTTGGCCCAAACCCATCCCGATCGGCCCGTGGTCTTTTTTGGCTTGGGCTTTGAAACCACCGCTCCCGCCGTGGCCATGACCATCCTGGCGGCGGCCCGCGCCCAGCAAGCCAACTTCAGCGTCTTTTGCAACCATGTGCTCGTTGTCCCGGCTCTGGAATTTCTACTCCAGGCCAGCGGCTTGCGTTTGGATGGGTTCATTGGCCCCGGCCATGTGAGCGCCGTGATTGGCACTGATCCCTATCAAGCGGTGGTCGATCGCTATCAGAAACCGGTGGTGGTGGGAGGCTTTGAACCGATCGACCTGCTCCAATCGATTTGGATGTTGCTGTTGCAGTTGGTTGAAGGGCGCTGTGCCGTGGAAAACCAATATCACCGGCTGGTGAAGCCCGAGGGCAACAGTCCAGCCCTGGCCGCCCTGGCCCAGGTGTTCACGGTGCGAGAGCAATTTGAGTGGCGCGGTTTGGGATCCTTGCCCCGATCGGGTTTGGCGATCGCTCCGGCCTTTGCGGCCTTTGATGCAGAACAGCGCTATTGCCTACCCAGCCAAGCCAGTGAGGATTCACCCGTTTGCCAATGCGGCCTCATTTTGCAGGGCAAGCTCAAACCCTGGGAATGCAGTGCCTTTGGGCGCGGTTGCACCCCTGACCATCCCCTAGGCGCTTGCATGGTTTCCTCCGAAGGGGCCTGCGCTGCCTATTACAAATACGGTCACGGGGGCCCCCGATCACCCATGGCTGCACCCCGCAGATTTGCCGAAGCGTCCGCCCGCCCCCCGCTGCAATCAGAATTGGCCCGATAGCTGCATTGGCCCGATCGCCGTGATTTCCGCCCTCACCTCCTGATGCTATGGCTTCTTCTAATCATCCGTCCGATTCCCTCGCCACCCCCCCATCTAACGTGCTCGAGTTTCAACAGCCCCAGCACCGCACCCGATCGAACGACGAAGGCTACATCACCCTGGCCCACGGCAGCGGCGGCCGGGCCACCCATAACCTGATCACTGATATTTTCCTAGAAACCTTTCACAGCGATGCCCTCAATGCGCTGGATGACAGTGCGCGGCTGGACTTAGCCCTGTTCATGGCCCGGGGCGATCGGTTGGCCTTCACCACCGATTCCTTCGTGGTGGATCCGCTGTTTTTTCCCGGCGGCGACATCGGCAGCCTGGCCATCAATGGCACGGTGAATGATTTGGCCGTGACCGGGGCCCAGCCGCTCTATCTCTCCTGTGGGTTCATCATTGAAGAGGGCACCCCGATCGCCCTGCTACGCCGCATTGCCCAGAGCATGAAACTGGCCGCCGACACGGCCCGTGTCAAGGTGGTGGCCGGCGACACAAAGGTTGTACCTCGGGGCAAAGGTGACCAGATTTATATCAACACCGCCGGGGTGGGCGTGGCGCGATCGAACCAAGTGCCCGGGCCGCGCTACCTGCAACCGGGTGATGCCATTCTGCTCAGTGGCCCCATGGGCGACCATGGCACGGCTATTTTGTTAGCCCGAGGAGACTTGGCCCTCGAAGCGGACATCACCAGCGATTGCCAGCCCCTACATGATCTGGCGGCGGCCCTCTGTGAAGCTTGTCCCACCGTGCGGGCCATGCGCGATGCCACTCGGGGCGGCGTGGCGGCCGTGCTAAATGAATTTGCCCAAACCAGCCGCGTCAGCATGGTGCTCGAAGAGGCGGCGTTGCCTGTGCGGCCGCCCGTGGCCGCCGCCTGTGAAGTGTTGGGTCTCGATCCTTTGCACATGGCCAACGAAGGTCTGTTGGTGGCGGTGGTTCCGGGGGAATTTGCGGCGCGGGCCCTGATGGCCATGCAAATGCTGCCGGAAGGGCGGGAGGCCTGTTTGGTGGGCCATGTGACCAAGGCGGATCCACCAGTGGTGATTTTGCAAACGCGCTTTGGTTCTGAACGAATTATTGAGTGGCCGATGGGCGATCCCTTGCCTCGGATTTGCTAGGGCCGATTTTGCGAGGGCCGATGGATTCGGGCTAATTGGTTTGAGCTAATTGGTTTGGGCTAATCGGGGCTAATTGGTTTGAGCTAATTAGTTTGAGCTAATCGGTTCGGGCCGATCGAACACAGGAGAAAGGCAATGCACGAACTAGGCATTACTCAGGAACTGGTGCGGTTGGCGCTGGCCCAGGCCCAGGGGGCCCCCATCCGCCGACTGGGTTTGGCCGTGGGGGCCCTGTCGGGCATTTCCACGGAGGCGATCGCCTTTTGTTTTGGCCCCTGCGCCATGGGCACGGCCCTGGAGGGGGCGGAGTTGGACATCACAATCGTGCCTGGCCGGGCCCGCTGCCACCATTGCGGCCGAGATTTCCCCCTGGATGATGTGGTGGGGATTTGCCCCCATTGCAACAGCTTGGATTGGGCGATCGAGGCGGGCCAAGATTTGATTTTAAAAACCTTGGAGATCATCCCATGTGCGTAACCTGCGGTTGTGATGAGGGGGCATCGGTCACGATCACCAACCTATCCCACAGTGAGCGGCCCCAAAGTAACCTGTCCCAAAATAAGCTGACCCAATCCGAGGCGATCGACCCCGCCTTGGGCCACTCCCCGATCGGCTCCGATTGGCACAGTCACCAACATCCCGATGGCTCAGTGGTGGTGCATCGCCACGGGCCCGAAGCAGCCAGCCCCAGCCATGACCATCACCACCATTCCCATCCTCACCATCACGACCATCCCCAGGCCGGTTTGGATCATCACCTAGCCGATCGCCCCTCTCTGACGGCAACGGATCCGGTCACCCAAACCCTGCACCTCGAAGCACGGCTGCTCGACAAAAACAACCAACTGGCCGCCGCCAACCGCCAATGGTTCCAAACCCAGGGCATTTGGGCCCTGAACCTGATGAGCGGGCCCGGGGCCGGCAAAACAACGCTGCTGGTGAAAACCCTGACGGATTTGGCCGATCGAGTCTCCTTCGCCGTCATTGAGGGGGATCAGGCCACCTTGAATGATGCGGAGCGGGTGCGGGCCACCGGTTGCCCCGTGGTTCAGGTCAACACGGGCACGGGTTGCCATCTAGACGCGGCCATGGTGCAAGGAGGCTGCCAGCAACTGCAACCGCCACCGGGCAGCATTTTGGCGATCGAGAATGTGGGCAACCTGGTTTGTCCTGCGCTGTTTGACTTGGGAGAAGCGTCCCGGGTCGGGATTTTTTCGGTCACAGAAGGTGAAGATAAACCCCTGAAGTACCCACACTTGTTTCGGGCCTGCGATTTGGTGCTGCTGAGCAAAATCGATTTGCTGCCCTACTTGCCCTTTGATCTAGACCGGGCGATCGCCGCCGTGAAGCAGGTGAACCCCAAGGCGCGAATTTTGCCCCTCTCGTCTCTGACCGGCGAAGGGTTGGCCGACTGGTACGACTGGCTTTTGGCTCAACGCGATCGAGCCTGTCCTGTGGCCACCGCCGATTTGGCTCCCTAGGGCAACATCAATGCGCCCGCCGGTCGGTGGTTTGGGGGGCAGGGTTCCAAGCGCAGGCCAAACACCGCCGCAAACTGTTCTGCCACCACCGATCGCACCTGGGCCACCGTCAATCCAGGCACAAAATCTGCCAATCGGCCCACGGGGCGATCGGCAATTCCACAGGGCACAATTTCCCGAAAGCCCGCTAGCTCACAATCCACATTCAGAGCAAAGCCGTGCAGGGTCACCCAACGGCTGACCTGAATCCCGATCGCCGCCACCTTGCACCCCTCTAGCCACACCCCCGTCAGGCCCGGCAGCCGTTCCGCACCCAAGCCCCAAGTCCCGATCGCCCGAATCAACACCTCTTCCAACTGGCGCAGATACCAATGGAGATCCGGTTGGTGGCGGCGCAAATTCAAAATCGGATAGCCGACCAACTGCCCAGGGCAATGGTGGGTCACCTCACCCCCGCGCTCAATGGGCACTAACGGCACGGGATGGGTTGCGGGGTCAAACCGCACAAAGGCGCGATCGGCCCCACGCCCCAGGGTATAAACCGGCGGATGTTCCAACAGCATTAACCCATCGGGCAGCGTCGGATCCGCGATTCGATCGGCCTGCCACTGGCGCTGCCAACCCCAAGCCACTTCGTAAGCTGTGGTTTGCAAATTCAGTTGCCAACAGGGGGCGATCGGCCCGGCACTTTCCCCATTGGTTTCAGTAGCAGCATCACAGACCATAAACTCTAGCCGAATGCCCTAACCATAAAGCCCTAACCATAAAGATTGAGAATTGCCAAGGGGAGTTTGGTGATGGTTTGTGGGGAATCACTGAAGAAAAGGTCAAGAATCATCAACAGATGCAAAAGATTTTAAAGGAAATTCTTCCCCCGATCCCAAAGTGCTACGTTGAAAGTATCACCCATCTCGAAGGGGAGGAAGCTCTATGAAGCTTGTCATCCAGGGTAAAAACATCGAGATTACCGATGCACTGCGTGACTATGTTCAGCAAAAAATTGAAAAGGCCGTCAGCCATTTTCAACACTTAACTCTTGAAGTGGATGTGCACCTGTCGGTAGCTCGCAACCCCCGGATTGATTCTAACCAAACGGCTGAGGTGACCATTTACGCGAACCGCACAGTTGTTCGAGCTGAAGAAAGCAGCGAGAACCTGTATGCCAGCATTGACATGGTTGCTGACAAAATTGCCCGTCAACTTCGCAAGTATAAGGAAAAACATCAAGAACGTCGCCGCGAGCCGGTGAAGACCGCAGAAGTGCTGGGCGAAATGCCGGTCGGAACCATTATTCCGCCCCGAGAACCCGAGTTGCCGGCGGATGTGGTGCGGACGAAATACTTTGAAATGGCCCCGATGACGATCGCGGAGGCCCTGGAGCAACTGGAGCTGGTTGATCACGATTTCTTCATGTTCTGCAACTCAGAAACGGGTGAAATCAACGTGATTTATGAACGGAACCATGGCGGTTACGGCGTGATTCAACCCCGCAAGGCCCAACGCTTTGCCGAGAACTCTTCCGCTGCTTAGAGGTTGCTTGAAAAGCATCGGGAAGCACTTGCTAAATATCTGCTAAATACCATAGCCCCTTGTCCCTAGGGGCTTAAGCTCCTTGTTGTAGATCGAGTAAGCTGCCTACCGGATCTAGCTTTTTAAACACCCGCTGAGGCTGAATTAGCCACCTGAAGATTACTCCTTCATGAGTAATTGATTCAGTAGCAATTTGTTGAACGATCCTTGGACAATTCAGACTTGCGATTAGGGTCTGTTGAGTATCCTATGCCACCACAATTTTGACTGCCTCAAGCCTTGGGACATCCTGATTTTTGAAGCATTTTCCACTCTTGTAAAACAAAAGGCGGTACGGGAATTTCTGCCTGATCAGCATCACCGACGGGAATGGTTAATCGCAAAATACCTAATTGATTTAACCGACCTGCTACGGAATCAAATTCATATTCTCCGGTGTTGAGGGCTAATGAATCGATCGGGAACTGATCCGCAAGCTGGGCAACGGCCCCTGTGGAATTGGTGACGATTAAAGATCGATCGCGATTGACCTGCAAACTGGGAAACCCAACCACCCGCAACCGAAATCCTGTTGTGGGTGGTTGTCCGTTGGCCGCTTCGCCAAACAACACCAATTGCCAACTGCGATCGCGCTGATCTCGCAGGGACTGCAACGATCGACACAAGACCCGATCGCCCGGAAGGGGATAGGGATGCAGGCTCGCCATCGCGGGTTCCGGCATTAGCCCCCAACCCCAAAGCACAACCGCCAACAACAACCCCAAGGCCTTGCCTAACGCAGGCCAACCCATCCACCACTCGGGCAATTGGGGCGATCGAACGTTTCCCTTGCTTGTTTGGATATTTTGACTCTTTTGGCGATTCATAATGCTTTCCCAAATTCTCATAATTCTTCTCAATTCTGTGGAGTAACTCTTTCGGGCGATCGTGCTAGTCTAAATTCGTGTACTGCAATCAATGCGTTGATAGCAATTCAGCAACCCCAGCAAAGAAATCCAGGTCAAGAAATCCAAGCCAGGAAATTCAAGCCAGAAAACCCAAGCCAAGATTTCAGCAACCTAAAATCAGCAGCGTCAAGTCAGCAAACGCCAAACCAACTGGCTATCTGGTAAATGTTCGGGCAAGTTTTGGCCCTGGCGCTGAACCCGATGGGGGCAGCAAAATCGCCAACAAACTCATGGCCCACCGCTGCTTTCTTAGCTTACCGATCATCTTCAAAATTCAGCATATTCAATCCAAGGAGTCACTATGACCGGTCGAGGCGGTCGCCGTCCGGGCGCGGGTCGTCCCAAAGGCACAGGTAAATATGGCGAACCCACCAAAGCGGTTCGACTGCCGATCAGTTTTGTCGATCGCCTGCCGGAACTCCTGGCCCAATGGCAGCTTGATCAATTGGAAACGGAAGCCATCGCCGATGGCCGGCTCCAACGCATTGAAGACCACCCCACGCCACCCCTGCGCCTCTATGAAATGCCGGCGGCCGCTGGGTTACATGCCTTTGCGCCCCAAGAGGACACGGAACCCGACGCGATCGACCTGAACACCTATCTCAGTCGGCATCCCAGCGAGTCTTTTTTGGTGCGGGTCACGGGGGACTCCATGATCGGCATTGGCATCTATCCCGATGACATGCTGGTGATTGATGCCTCCGAGGCGGATAACGCCCAGACGGGACAAATCGTACTGGCGTTGGTGGATGACAAGGTAACGGTCAAGCGGCTGCAAGTGCTGGATGGTCGCATTTTTCTGCATTCCGAAAATCCGATCTATGCCCCCTTGCAAATCACCGAAGGGATGGTGTTTAAGATTTTGGGGATTGTGGCCAGCGCCATTCACCAATTCCGCTAACTGTTGATTAACCCAGAGCAATCTGATCCTAGTCTTCTGAGACCGGGGCCCGGTGACGCAAAAAATCTTGCAGATCCTGAGGGCTGTTGCAGTTGCGCAAGGTAGCCGCCTCCAGCGTCGTCAGCGGTAGATAAATGGCTCGCTGTTCCGTCGCCAGTTGGTCTAACCAGGCCTGAAACGATCGCCCGCCTTGATCAATAAAAGTCCGCAGTTGGGGCGCGATCGCGGGTCGATATAGCCCACACAGGGGTTCCCAACCGCGATCGGTGCGTGGAACCAGCGCCACTTGCTTGGAACTGAGGGCGTGGCGGCGATCGAGCCAGGAACGACAAACGGGCCCATCCAAACAGGGCAAATCGCAAGCCAGCAGCCACACCCAGTTAATGTCGGTTAGGTCTCGGGCCGCGCGATCGAGCAACTCTGAAAAAGCCAACAGCGGCCCCCGATCGGCCACCGACTCCCGCCACCAATCCACCGGCAAGGCAGCCGTGGCGGGATGGGTTTGGTAGCGTTCCGGCCAGGGCGAAAAAATAATTGGTCGGCGTTCCGTCACCGAAATGGCCACCTCACAAACCCGATGGAGCATGGGCTGTCCGTTCCAAGGCAGCAACACCTTGTCGCGCCCCATTCGGCGACTTTGACCACCTGCCAAGATTGCTGCCTGAATCATGAGTGCTTATCCACCTGCGGGCCATGGTTCTCAGTGATGAGCACAATGCTCCCGGGCCATCCCTGAGTCTCCAATTTACTTTGCCAGGCGGACGGCATACCACTGCAAGAATCGATCGGGGCCCAAGTCCAGCTCGCAGGCTTCTTCAATGAGCGATCGCACCCGCGCTTCCGTGGTGGTCAACCGTTGCAAGTCACGCGGCAGGCGATCGCCCAAGGATTCCACCACGCCGGTCAGTTTTTCGCGCAACTCCTCCACGGACAAAATCACCTCGGGCTGATTGGTTTCGAGCACGACAAAATATTCATTTTCTTGATACAGCATTGCATCAGCCATTGATCGTTTCTCCTGCTCGAAAAAACCGTTTTTACCGTCCCAAAATGCAAAGGGCGCACGGCGGTGCGCCCCTACCAATCATCCCAAAACTCTTGGGGCAAGGGGCTTAAGTCCCTTGTCTGGTGCTGGCTTGGATTGGTGATCTGATCTAAATTCCAGCATGACCCATGGCTAGGCCAGCCACCAACATTCCTAACACCAAAAAGGGCTGAGCACTGGCTTGATATTTCACATCATTCTTCAGCGGATCGCGCAGGAAATACATATCCTGGAACACGATTTGCGGAATGATCAACAGACCCAAAATTGAGGCGTACAAATTCTCATGCAGGCTGACCAAATAGCCCGCAATACCGATTTGGAAGGTGTCGATCATGGCCACACAAATCCAAGCGGCCGTGCCAATGCCGAACATCACAGGCAGGGATTTCAGACCCAAGGTGCGATCGCCCTCCACGCTCTTGAAGTCATTGACGATCGCAATGCCCAAGCCCGCCAAACTATAGATCAGCGTCACCACCGCCACCGTCGGCGTGAGCGTGCCAAACAGCGCCTGGCCCGCCCACCAAGGCAGGGCGATATAGCTCGCGCCGAGGGCGTAGTTACCGAGCCAGCCGTTTTGCTTCAGCTTTAGGGGCGGTGCGGAATAGATATAGGAGACGATCGAACCGCCGATCGCTAAGGCCGTGATGATTGGGAATTCGTGACCCGACCAGCGATCGAGGATGTAGGCCACGCCGATGCCCCCGAACAGCAACACCAAAATTTGCGTCACCACCTGCGGAATCGAAATTGCGCCGGAGGGAATCGGGCGATAGGGTTCGTTGATCGCGTCAATTTCCCGATCGTAGTAGTCGTTGATCGTTTGGGTGTAGCCCGTCAGCAACGGCCCCGACATCAACATACAAAGCGCCGATTTCAGGAAATTCTCCAGCGTCCATTCATAATGCCCCGAGGAAGCCGCCCCGCAGACCACGCCCCAAATCAGGGGAATCCAGGTGATCGGCTTCATCAATTGCAGGCGAATTTTCCAAATATTGGTTTCCCCGCTGGCGGCTCCCTTCATCCCCAGCATTTGCCGGGTCTTGGAGCCGCTGTCTTCGGCGGGGGTGGGCGTTTCGATCGCCTCGGTGTTGGGTTCGGTGGTCATGGTTCGATCGATGGGTTGGATCTTGCTTGTCGTTGGGAGCCATGGTATCGCGTCTGCTCTCCCACTCAACCCGCCGTCAGCGTGGAATTAAAGAACAAGACTGCCGATTGTTGCCACACAAACTGCGCCCAATTCCTATTAATACTAATTGCGCTAGAACGGAGGAGCGCCTGATTTGGTGTTGTAATCGGACGTAATTCTTCACGCAATTTGGATTGGATGAGATCGATCGCCCTATGGCTGAGCCTCCCCCACCATCTTCTTCAGAGTCATCACCCAATGACTCCTCTAATCCCTTGTCAACTCACCGTGAACTGCCATCCCTTGCTGACAGCATGGCAGCACAGACCCAGCCTAAGCACCTGTCACCGACGCGATCGCCCCCGAAAGCGACAGCCTCTCCCGCTGGTATTGCGGCTCCCCCACCAGAGCAGAAACCAACCGCTCCATGGGTCATGTTTTTGGTGCGCTTTTTAGCAGGGGCGCTCTTTGGGCCGCTTTTAGCCATTACCTTGGGCGTTGTTGGCGGTGCAACAACCGGCAGCAGTTTGCTCACAATTATGCTCGTGTCCGGCAGCATCATCGGCTTAATGTCGGCAATTGGCGGAAAGAGCTTTTGGATGTTCCTGTCGCGCTGTTTGCGGGTCATCTTTTTCATGCGTTGATCACCCTTCGAGATCACCATGCTGTTTTCTTGCAAAAACAACAAACAAGTAGGGGCGTACGGCGGTACGCCCTCCGCCAGGGTCTCTCGTAGATCTCGCGTATCGGAGGGCGCATGGCGATTCGCCCCTACGGGAATCGATCGGGTTTGTCCGTTTCGCTGCTGTTTGTTGGCTGAGCGATCGGGGGCATTTCAGCCCAACAGAGCCGTAATTTGACCCAGCAAACCATTGATAGCACTCGATAGGCTGGGAAGAATTTGGGATATGGCTTTAAAAAAGCCAATCGATTTTTCGGCGGCTTCTTTATCGCAGAAAAATCGTAGGGTGCATGGGAGCAAGGCCCAATGGTCACGAAACGCTGCATTTGTTCTCCCATGCACCGAAAATCGATCGCCACCCAACCGATCGGGAATCGTCGTTGCAAGCGTGACGGGTGGCGGTGCATGGGAGATGAATGGGGATTGTTATGGCCTGCCAAGCTTTCTCCCATGCACCCTACGGGCGTTTCGTGAGGGAAAGGGGATGCCGCTAGTATAAGCACCCCACTCAATGCCCGTCTCTCTTGGGTTAGTCCCGCTCCGTTGACGCAGCACCCGCCAGCCAGCCAAAGAGCCGATCGCCCGTCAAATTGAGATCCAAATCCGGTAATACCGGCAACCGATCGCCCCCGGCCAGCTCCACTGGAGCGCGATCGGGCAAAAACACCACCACCACCCGATCGCGCGGCAACACCAACCATCCCAACCGGCTGCCATGAGCCAAACAATGGGTGAGATTCCGAATCACACGGGTTTCGCCCTGGGCTGGCGACAAAATCTCGATCGCCCAAGCCGGGGCAAACTCAATCCCTTCAGCAATCACCATTCCTTGGGAGTCGATCGGCAACTCAGCGGTTTTCAGCACCGACAAATTCGGCACGATCGACCGATCGCCAAAGGTACAACGCAACTCCGGCAACGCTTCCCAACCGGAAGCGATCGCGTTAATCGCCACCGCCAACCGAATTTGCAGCCGACTATGTTGAACTCCGGGCATGGGCTTTTGCTGGGCTAGGCGATCGTGAAATTCCCAAGCGGGCGATTCGTCAATCTCCGGCCGCCGCAAAAAGTCCGCCAGGGTCAACGCAGGGGTGATGGTTGGCAGCGTCATGGCCACATTGCCTCCAGAGGGTCAGCCGATCCCATTGTCTTGCACGATCGAGGGGTGGGGGCTGAGCTTAAAAGGAAATGATCAAGTAGCGATCGCTGAATTTTGCGCCCTTGACCGATCGCCCGGCCAGGGATGGCGGCAAGAAGATATTGCGGCGTTGTTCGCCCGCTTCGATCGTCACCTCTGGCCCCGATTGGGTCAGGTGGATTTGCTCCTTGGTGAACCCTGGCAGGAACAGCTTCACCTGTTGGGTGGCTAAGTCGATTTCGATCGGGCGGGGAGCCTGCTGGGCCAAGGTGGCAAAATCCGGCATCAACGGGATCAGCGCGTCCCAATTTGGGGTGGTGGTTTGCTCGGGAATTGCCGTCACGCTCAGGGGATTGAACTCTGAGCCGATCGCCCCTGGATCACGCGATCGATTCAAAAACAACCCGCCCACGGTTAAGCCCGCCTGTTGCGCGCTGCCCCACAGGTATTGAGCCAAGGACTGCGACACCGGATCGCCATTGGCCACCAACCAGCCCGCCACTCGACGCGGATCGGCCAGCAAGTTTCGTCCCCGATCGAGCAAGTCTTGAAACTCACCCAAGGGGCCTTCCCACGGCGTGCTAGACATGCCGCCACTGCTCAACACCGCCATGGAAATCGGCTGCACAAAGGGCGAAATCGCCTTGGCAAAATCCGACTCGGCCACCACCTTTTGGAAGCGGCGCACATACCAGGACAAAACCTCCGGTGCGCCGATGGTTAACAGGGTTGCCCGATCGCTGTTGCCGTCATAGACGATCGCGTCGTAATTTCCCGAGGCTTCGTATTGCCGCAGGGTGTTCAACGTCAGCGCCCGATCCATCCCCGGCAACACGGCCAGTTCTTCACCATAGACATTGCGGAAAAAGGGTTGGCGCAAATATTCCGACTCTAGGCGCTTAATTTCATCCCAGCCCCGTTCCAGCAGGGTGGTGGCGGCCGGTTGCACGGCCCAAAGATTGGAGCCGATCGCCTGGGGATCTGAGCCGATCGCCCCCGTTCCCAACATCATGCCCAGGGTGGGCCCGGCATCTTGCCCAAACAGCAGCACCCGCTTGCCTTGGTTGGCCAGGGCCATCGCCGCCGCGATCGCCAGGGTCGATCGCCCCGATCCCCCTTTTCCCAACAGCGTCAGCGTGAAAGCCACGATCGCACTCCTCTAGCGTTGTCGCCCCCCATTGTGCCAACGATTGCCGACCGGCGTGTATTTACTGCCGCATCTCGCCCAAAATTTCGATCACCCGTTGAATCTCTGTTTTCAGGCCTGTGACATCTGTTTTCAGGCCCGTGACATCTGTTTTTAGGGTGTTGATGTCGCCTTGCATCTGATCCATGCGGGCAAAGCTAGCGGCTTGGAGTTGATCGATGCGGGCAAAGGTTTGGTCAAATAAGCCCAGAAACGTATCGGTGCGATCGTCTACGATCTGCTCCAATTGGGTGATCCGGTTATTTAACCCTTCAATGGCCTGTTGCAGACCGTTGATCGCCAAGCGTAATTCCCCGATCGCCTGTGTGTTGGTGGTGATCGCCTGCGTATTCGCGGCCGTCAGTTCGGCGAGGTGGCTAAACCGCTGATTCCAATCAAAGGACTGTTGCGTGGTGACGCTGGCCAGGGTGGTGACGTTGATCGTCAGTTGCTGGAGCTGGGCTTCGAGGGTGTTGAGGCGAGTTTCGGTGGTCATGGGGCGATCGGGGTGAGGTCGCTACCCACAGCCTAGCAAGTTCCTGTGGGGTGGTGCGAGGTCGATCGCTCTCCAGCTAGTAGGTTGGGTTGAGCTTTGCGAAACCCAACTCAATCACTGCAAGCCTTACTGCTGTTGGGTTTCGTGCCTCAACCCAACCTACGAGATGATCGTTGATCAGCCCATCGTGATTCAGAGGGGTTTCATTTGTGCAAGAGATCTAAATGAATGAAACCTGTCACGCCACTACTAGCGCTGGCCAAATCATTTGTCCCAAATAAAAACGCCAGCGGAACAACTCCCACTGGCGTAATTTATTCACTCGTTGCTTAGACCGCTTCGAGTTCGTCTTCAAAAAACCAAGTTGCCAAACCACCCGTAAACTCAACGACAACGCCGATGCCGCTGCCGTCAACCATTTTGTATTCCTTAACCGTACCGACCGGATTTTGTTTAATTTTTTCAACCATCGCGGTGGACATGCGATCGCGAATCCGGCGCACTTTGACGCGCTGACCTAGCTCAATCACCACTGGAACCGTCTCTAGTAAACTGAATCCACAGCTAATAAGACTACTGCATTTTGACCCGATCGCCGCGATCGATGGGGTGGCGAGATCGCGAGTTGGGGGCTTTTGGCCTAATCCACCAGATCCCCATTGGCGACATGGCGATAGCGCTCCATGATCCGCTTTTCGGGGTCAATGCCCTCAAAGGTGGGCGGCAACCAAACCCGGGCCAACAGAATCAGGGTCAAAACCAACAGAAATGCACCCGTGGCCAAGAGTTGCTGCCAGGGCACTTCCAACACCCCCCGCACGATCGACTCTCGAAGCACGGAAACGATCGCCACTTCCACAGCCACCCCGATCGATACGCGCTGTTCTTGCAAGTAAATGATCAGCAACCGGAACATTTCCACCAAAATCAGCACCGATAGAATGTCCGCCGTAATCAGGTGAAAGTTGGGGGGTTCCAGCAGGGAGATGAAAATGACGCGCAGTTGCACCACCATCACGCCAAATAGGCCCAGGCAAAGGGACACGGCGATCGCGTCTTGCACCCGTTCCAACACCCAGACCAGACGCGATCGAAATCCGCCGGTTTCCGTGGGCCGATCGCTGGCGGTCAACAACTGGACGGGGGGCAATCGACGGGAGGGGGCTGAGGACAGGTTCATGGCGATTTCTCCAGCTTGCTGCGGGCTGTTCTTATTTTGATTATGGGAATCTTATAAATCAACCTCTGATTTATTTGTATTATTTATATTGACGCATCTGCTCAGACCACCGGGGCCAAGGTTCATCGCGATCGCGTAGTTTGATCTGTGGCTATTCACGGCTGTCCACCTTCCCTCCTCTGCCCTATGCTCGCCAAACGGATCGTTCCCTGCCTCGATGTCAAAGCCGGTCGCGTCGTCAAGGGCGTGAACTTTGTGAATCTGCAAGACGCGGGCGATCCGGTGGAGCTGGCCAGGGCCTACGATCGCGCCGGGGCTGATGAGCTGGTGTTTTTGGACATCACGGCCACCCACGAAGATCGCGGGATTATTTTTGATGTGGTCTATGAAACCGCCGAGCAGGTGTTCATTCCCCTGACTGTGGGCGGCGGCATCAGTGACTTAGAAACGATTAAAAAACTGTTACGAGCCGGAGCCGACAAAATTAGCATCAACTCTTCGGCGGTGCGGGATCCGGACTTGATCGATCGCGCCAGTGCCCGGTTTGGCAATCAATGCATTGTGGTGGCGATCGATGCCCGCCGCCGCCCCGGAACCGGCGAAAATGGTGTGCCCAGCGCCTGGGATGTATATGTGCGCGGCGGCCGGGAAAATACGGGCTTGGATGCGATCGCCTGGGCCGAAGAGGTGGTGCGGCGCGGCGCGGGAGAATTGCTAGTAACCAGCATGGACGCAGACGGAACCCAGGCGGGCTATGACCTGGAGCTGACCCGGACGATCGCCGATCGCGTGGCTGTGCCGGTAATTGCCTCCGGAGGCGCGGGCAACTGCCAACATATCCGCGAAGCCCTGACCGAAGGCAAGGCCGAAGCCGCCCTGCTCGCTTCCTTGTTACATTACGGTCAACTCAGCATTGACGAGATTAAGACCGATTTGCAGCAAGCGGGCTTGCCAGTGCGTCACACTGGGGCGATCGCAACTCTGTAGAAAACCTTAGGAAACGATAAATTGCTGGCAGATTGTCAAGATTTCCTTTACAATACGTAAAAACACACTCATAAATCTTGATCTGCACTCTGTCCATGGTTGTCGTTCTGCTGCTGGCGATCGCCCTAGTAGCTTGGTCATTGCACCTGATGCAACAGGCCCTCAGCAACAAGGAGTTTTCGCTGATGCTGGCCGGAACCCTCGTTGCTTCAGCAGCGGCAGCCCTGGTGGTGGTCTACTTCCTGGGCAACAGTTCGCTGCGCTACTTGCTCTCGGTCGATCGCAATGCCTATGCCACCTATAACGTGCCCGTCACCGCTAGCGATCCTTTAGCCGGGATGCGCCAATCCGCCATCCTCGCCGATTGGGATCGGTTGGTGGAGCCTCTGCAATAGCAGGATGGTTCTGCCGGTTCCCTGTTTTTTCGCACCCAAAGTGATTGATCATCCAAGACTGATCATCAAAACTGACCCGCAATTCAGTTGCAGTCAAACAAACGAAATCGGCTAGACCTGAGGTAATACAACCGGTCTAGCCGATTTTGTTTTGTTTTTTGAGTTTCGAGTTTTTTGGGTTTTGCACTTCCCGAGGTGGAGCTTCAGTCCCGTTGCTGGCGGATTTGGGGCGCTGACCAGGCGATCGCCCCAATCGCTCCAGGTGCTATTCCTAGGGCACGCCCATTTGAATTAAGTCCTCGCCGGGTAACACTTCGCTAAATTCCCCCCGATGGGCCACAAACAGGGCTAGGCGCAGCCCCCAATCAGGCTCCACGGGCAAATCATCCCAAGGAACCGCCAACTCCAAGCAGCTATCCACAGCGAAGCGGGCGCGGCTGGGTCGGGCCCGCCAGGTGTTAAATTCCGCCGCTTCCGAGAACCAGAGGGTTTTGGTGGGCAACTTCAGGCCAATGTGATGCCGGTAATGATAGTTGGCCGGGGCCAAATCGGGCAATTGCTCCAGGGGCACGGGACTGTTGTGGGCGGGGCGATCGGGATAGAACCAGCACAGGTGAATTTCATCGGGCTGTTTGCCGGTTTGGAAATCCAGCCGGACATAAAAGTGATGGTGATCCACCCCGTACCAAATGGTTTGGATCGGGCTGGATTGGTGCATCGTGCCCCGGGATCCACCCACCGCAATTCGGCCCGCTTGGTTCCAGTCCTGATCGTCGCCACAGCCGTCAATGATTGGGTGAATGAAGTTTTGGGGAGTGCGATCGCCCGTGGCTTCATGGACTTCCACCGGCTCCAACAATTCCGGGGGAATGGGTTCGTTCAGGGCTTGGTAAATGGCGCACAGGTGCTCCCGAAACAGGCGATCAAAAATGGCATCTTGATTCGACGAGTGGCCAAACCCAAACCACCAAAACCAATCGGAACCCTCCGCCGCATAAAGCGCTTCCCAAGCGGCCGGATTGGTGGTTTCGGTGGCTTCCGGGTGGCGAGCCAGGGTTTCGCGGGCCGCCGTCAGCAAATCCCAGGCGCGGTTTTTGGCCGGGTCGCCAATCCAGGTGGAAAAGGAGCCATCCACCCAAGAGCCACTGTGCAGGCGATCGACCGGCAGGGTTTCGCGGGGCGGGAATCGATCGAGATAATCGCCCACGGTTACCAGCTCAATTTCAGGATGCTGGCTGAGGCGGCTGTAGAGCGCGTCCAAGAACGGTAGCCCGTCGCGATCGTAATATTCCCAGCAGTTTTCCCCATCCAGGGCAATGGTCACCAACCAAGGCTGCTCTAGGCTGGTGCGATCGTCCCCTTGGCGTTGCTTCAGTTGCCGAGTAATCGCTTCCAAATGGCCAATCAAGTCTTGGGCAGCGTTTTGGGGTTCCATGCCCGCATAGCTAAAGCCAATCAGATCCGAAAGGCGGTGGTCACGGAAGACGATCGCCAAATCTCCTTGATCCGTGGCTAGGCGATAGGGCTGGTAAAGATACTGTGGCTCCAGAACGTTGCCAGATCCGTCGCGGTGGAAGAAATGCTCGATCGTCCAGCCCAACACCGCCTCATCGGAAATTAACCATTGGAAACCGGCCGCCGCCACATCGGGCAACATTGCCGGACTCACGGACTGCTCCGAAGGCCACAGCCCCCGAGGCAAGCAGCCAAACCGCTCTTGGTACATGGTTTTGGCCCGTTCCAGATGCCGGGGAATATCTTCCGCCCACTGGAACCGGCTCGCGGGCAGTTGCATTTGGGGAATGGCCACCCGGCCCGCGTCCGTGTCGGCCAGCAGGGGCAAAATGGGATGGGTGTAGGGCGTGGTGGTCACTTCCAACTGGCCCGACTCCTGCATCGATCGGTGTTTGGGAATAATTCGCGCCAAAATTTCCCGTTGCTTGGCCCAAATTTCCTGGCGATCGGTGAGAGAAAAATCCTTGCCCCGTTCTAACCAACGGGCAATTTCTGGATCATCCCAAAACAGCGGATCAATCCAAGCCAGGTTATGCCAAGCCAACAGATCCCCAAAATCCTCGGGTTTCCAATGGTCTAAACACCAAGGAATTCCCAAATCATTGCGTTGTTCAAACAATTGGCAATAGCGAGGATGGGGATCCACCAAGGTGCGGTGGTTGCCATCAAAAAAATGCTCCAGCACAAAGCGCTTTTGTGTCGGTTGCAGTTGTTCAGCAGGGGTGAGCGCCAAGGCCAAGTAGGGGTCGATCGCCCGGCCCGCCACATAATCCTCAATTTGCAACATCAAAGAAGGAACCAAGTTCACGGTTTGGCGCAACCGGGGGAACCGTTCCAACATCAAAATCAAATCGAGATAGTCCTTGGTGCCATGCAACCGCACCCAAGGCAGTCGATATTGCGCTTCTTCCGACTGTTGGGGCACGTCTGCCAAGGCTGTTTCGGCCAGGTTGCCACGGCTTTTGTAGAGGGGCTGATGTTGATGCCAAACAAAGGCAACGTGCAGCGGGTAAGGCATAGGGGGCGATCGAACCAATCTTTCTCCCATTCTAGGCGCGAGGTCAATTCCCGGAGCAATGGCTGAGGGCCCTTGTGATTCATCCTTGATGTGATTCACGCTTGATGTTGTTCACAATGTCATGCACAACAAAACGCGGGCGGAAAGATTCCACCCGCGCCATGAACTAATGATTGGTCAAATGATTGATCAGCGGTTATTCTGGCTATCCGATCATTAGCCAATGACCAATTCGTGATTAGCCAGTAATTAGCAAGCAGTTAGAAAATTGCCAGTAATTAACTAGTAATTAACTATTCACTAGCAATCAACTGGTCATCAACTAGACAATCACTAGCAACCGACATCGACAAGGGCTAGCCAAGAGAAAGTTTGATCCGGTTTATCCTTGCAATTTCAAGTTGGAGAACGTCATGGTTGTGACGATTTCTTGGTCTCCTTCCTTGACTCGAATGGCTTGAGAACTCATCAAAACGTAATTGCCCACCCGTTCGTGGGTGTCTTCATAGCGCACCTGCTTCACCAGTTGGTTTTCCGGCAGCTTATAGAAGTTGGCATCGGTCAAGGTGGGCAAATAGCCTTCACCGGTATCCATCGTTGCTTGGGTATCGATGATGAATTTCATGGGGCCCACGGGACGCTCCACATGGCAAATTTCCCGATCGCGCACTTTGTAGCTGGATCCCATGGATTTCCCAGAAACCAACACCTCCACCGCGCCTGTTTCGTCAGTGGCTCCCAAGGTAAATTCGTTTTGGCCGTGGGCTTTGTCAAAGCTGCTGCGCTGACGATGGGTGACAATATCGCGCAGTTGATGTTCCAACGTTTTCAACACTTCGGGATGATCAATGCCGGTGACGCTGACGCTGAAATCAGCCGCGATCGCCACGGATCCCCGATAGCTTTCTTCCCCTTGGCACAGTTCCACATCGGCGGTGTAACCCGGAAAGTTAGCATCCCAGGTATAGCGATTTTCGTAGGCAGCCCGAAACAAATCCCGAGCGTTGGTTTCTTGGGCGCGATCTTGAGCGAGGGTCATAGCGATCCAGAGTTAGGGTGTTTGGAAGGTGATGATCGGGAACCGATCAGGAAAACCAACCACGAATCAATTACCGAATCATTGATCAGTCGCCAATGAGTTGCTAACCGATCGATGATGAATTGATCGTGGGTTGATCATGATTGCGTTGATCGTGATCTTGATCATGAACGAATTGCAAACCAATTGCAAATTAACTGCAAATTAACTGCCAACCAACTGCCAACCAATTGGCTATAAGCTGCTGATTGTTCATGAATGAATCAAGCACGATCAACCCATGGATGAATTGATCATCGATACATCGCACATCAATCATGAGTTGCGCATGAGTTAATGATCCATTAATCAATGATCCATTAATCAAGAATGGGGCGATCGCCCTGGGCAATCTATCGCAAAGTCACGAACTCTTCAGCGGTGGAAGGATGAATAGCAATGGTGCGATCGAAGTCGGCCTTCGTTGCCCCCATCACCACAGGAATAGCCATACCTTGGATAATTTCCGCCGCATCTTTGCCCACCATATGCACGCCTAAAATGCGCTCGTCTTCACCCTCCACCACCAGTTTGACCAACACCTTTTCGGTGCAATCGGTCAGGCTGTAGATCATTGGGCGGAAGCGAGCACGGTAGATTTTCACCCGATCGCCATAGACGGCCCGGGCTTCTTCTTCGGTCATGCCCACGGTGGCGGCTTCCGGTTGCGAAAACACAGCGGAGGGAATGTTGCGATGGCTGATGGTGCGAGGCTGGTGACCAAATACCGTGTCGGCAAAGGCACGCCCTTCCGCGATCGCCACGGGGGTGAGATTGACCCGATCGGTGCAGTCGCCCACGGCGTAGATGTGGGGCTGGTTGGTGCAGTGGTCAGCGGTCACGGCGATCGCCCCATTCACCACTTCCACCCCGGCAAGCTCCAGATTCAGCGGCTCAATTTGGGGCTTGGGTTTGCGGCCTGTGGCGCTCAGGATGGCATCGGCCATCAACTCATGGGCCACACCATCGGCGGTTTTGAACTGCATTCGCAAACCGGCATCGGTTTTTTCAATTTGGAGGGTGGCGACATCGATGTGGGTGTGCACAGCAATGCCCCGATCAACCATGGCTTGCTGGATTTGATCCCGAATGTCACTATCAAAGCCGCGCAGAATTCGATCGCCCCGCAACACCTGCGTCACCTCAGAGCCTAAGCCCTTGAGGATTCCAGCAAATTCCACGCCGATATAGCCCCCGCCTAAGACCACAAACCGTTGGGGGCGCTCCTTCAGCAGGAACATCTCCCGAGAGGTGATCGTATGTTCAATGCCGGGCACGTCTGGGCGCACGGCTTCGCCACCCACGGCAATCAGGATGTAGCGGGCGGTTACTTCGCGAGTGCCGCTGGGGCTAATGATTTCAATCCGGTGCTCATCCACAAAGCGCCCCAGACCCGAAATCAGCTCTACGCCCGCTTTTTCCAGAAAACTGATGTGCAGTTTGTTAAGGCGCATCACTTCCGTCTGCACCGCGTTGATCAGCTTAGACCAGTCGTGTTCTGGCTCCACTGCTGACCAACCGTAGCCCGTGGCATCCTCGTACCAATGGGCAAACTGGGATGCATAGACCATGAGTTTTTTGGGCACGCAACCGCGAATCACGCAAGTGCCACCCACGAGGTCGCTTTCTGCGATCGCCACTTTTGCGCCATAGCTGGCGGCTCGCTTGGAAGCAGCCAACCCGCCGGAGCCTGCACCAATAACGAAGAGGTCGTAGTCAAATGTCATGATGTTGCCTTCTGATCCAGCCGGAGCGATCGAGCTTGCCCCGCCCTTCGATCGTAGCAACCGACCTCGCAAACGGGCGCACTGGATTGCGATCGAGCTAGCAGCCCAGAAGGAGAAAGGCGATCAAGGCGATTACAGCACGATCATGAAATGCCCTGACCCCGCGCCCCCCAGCCGATTGATTAACCACGAGTTGGGCAATCAGCTTTGAGTGGATTCTTTTGAGCAGATCCCTTTGGGCGAGTCCTTAAGCCCCGATCGCCTCAGAACTATCGGTCATCCGAGGAGCCGCATAGCCCGTGCCGCGCACCGTCAAGATAATTTCCGGGTTACGCGGATCATCTTCCAGTTTCGATCGCAGCCGCGCCACATGCACATCCACCACCCGCATATCCGCTTGGATCCGAGGGGCATAACCCCAAAGGGTTTGCAGAATTTCGCCCCGGGGCACGGCTTCCCCATTGCGGCTAAACAGCAATTCCAACAGGCTGAATTCCGTATGGGTCAGACGAATCCGCCGATCGCTGCGATAAACCTGGCGCTTCCGGGTATCTACTCGCAGGGAACCAATTTGAATCGTGCCATTCCCGATCGGGGGCGGCGTGGTTTTGTCCTTCACCCGGCGCAGCACACAGGCAATTCGCGCCTCTAATTCTTTAGGGGAAAAAGGCTTAGCCAAATAATCATCGGCTCCCATCTGTAAGCCAGTGATTCGATCGCCCACATCGCCCAAGGCCGTCAACATAATGATCGGTACATCGGAGTTTTGGCGCAGGGTTTGGCAAACGCCATAGCCGTCAATTTTCGGCATCATCACATCTAACACCACCAGATCGGGATCCTCGCGGTCAAATACCTCGAGGGCCTCCTCTCCATCCGCCGCCGACACGACTTCATACCCCGCCAGCGAAAGGCGCGTAGTCAGGATCATCCGCAATGCCGATTCATCATCGACAATCAGGATTTTGCCGCGCGATCGCCCTGATTCTGTGATCGTCTGCAAGGAATTTTCTGCCAACATTTTTGTTGATTTCATTTAAAAAGCTTGCAGTTATTCATCAACTTTGGCTGATTATTTTGCTGGTCATTTTGACTTATGAATTGTGTCAAAACAATCCGAGCAAAATCAGTCGATTACAGCCGATTGATGAACACTTCAGCAATCAACGGAGAAGGGGCTTCGACGGTTGAATGGTGTCATTCAGTCGCCAAAGAAAAATTAAGAAACGTGAATGCACGTCTGTCAAATACGGTGCGGTCTGAACGCAATCGCCCTTCAACCCAATGGATTGACAGGTCACCAGTAACAGACGGTTTAGGGGATTGATCTCAATGAGTTGTGATCAATTCCAGTCAGTTGCATTGGCCGACAGTGGGCCAAGGTGTTGATGGGCTAAGGATTCTCGCTCATCTGAATATTACCAGATGTAACGTTTTCGCCGCAAATCTTAAAGAAATCTGAGGATTGACCGCAACGGCTGATTCATTGCCCCCCTTGATCGGGATCCGTGATCTTGGCTCGTCATCTTGGCTCGTCATCTTGGCTCACGGCGGCAGCCAGCGCGATCGGCCTTCAGATCCATTCTGAAACGCAACCCAATCGGGGGGGCGATCGAAACGTCATCGAACCCATGGCAGAGTGCTAGAGTCTACTCGATCGCCCAGCCGGCGAGCGGTTCCCCACACCAGGGCTGCTCGCACCCTCACGCTTTCATGTTCCCAATTTCTGCATTATTTCTGCGTTCCGAAGGAGCCTATTCCCATGACTGTCGGTGGCGACACCATTTTTGGCAAAATCATCCGCCGCGAAATTCCCGCCGCGATCGTGTATGAAGACGACTTGGCCTTGGCTTTTCGGGATGTGAATCCGCAAGCCCCCGTCCACCTGTTGGTGATTCCTAAAAAGCCGATCGAGAACCTGGCGGCGGCCACGGCGGAAGACCAAACCCTGTTGGGGCATTTGATGCTTGTGATCCAAAAAGTTGCCCAACAGGAAGGCCTGGATCAGGGCTATCGCGTGGTGGCCAACACCGGCGAAGATGGCGGACAAACGGTTTTTCATCTGCACTTCCATGTGCTGGGCGGGCGATCGCTCGCCTGGCCGCCGGGTTGATGGATTCTTAACCGCCTGCCGCGCGGGGCCCGGGTACTTTCAACGGGCCCCGCGCTCCGTCTGCACCACCCACACTTAAGAAGCCGCCGTTGCTAGGGATGGAGATGGGGCAGCATCCTGATTTTTGAGCTGAATGAGTTCCACCTTGTAGCCGTCTGGATCCTCCACAAAGGCAATCACCGTCGAGCCATGTTTCATGGGGCCGGGAGCGCGGGTCACTCGCCCGCCCCGCGTCGTGATTTCCTCGCAGGTAGCATAGATATCATCTACCCCCAGAGCAATGTGACCGTAGGCCGTCCCGAGTTCGTAGGACTCCACGCCCCAGTTGTGGGTCAGCTCAATGACGGCCGTTTCCGACTCGTCCCCATAGCCCACAAAGGCCAGCGTGAACTTGCCATCGGGATAATCCTTTTGGCGCAAGAGTTTCATCCCCAACACATTGCAATAGAAATCGAGCGATCGCTGCAAGTCGCCCACCCGCAGCATGGTGTGAAGTAGTCGCATGGTTCTCTCCCGCAAACGGTTCGATCTAACAAAGCCACGAACAAGCAAAGGCACTAGCAAGCAAAGCCACTAGCAAGGTCAGCCTGATGCATGGCCCGTTAGGGACAATGCTTTTCAGTTTAAACTCGAAAACTTCAACCGGTTCCCCAAAAGCACCTCCAGCAAGACTCACCCCGAACACCCAAAGTTAATGGCGACTAAGAGCTAATTTATAAAGAGAAGCTAAAGCCGACTTGGTAGCTCTAAATCCGGTTTTAGGCTAGACCTACCCGAAGCATCACCCAGCTCATGAGTCGTCTCCCGGTCATTGCCAATCCTACCCGCAAAGCCTATCCCAGTGATTTGAGCGATGATGAGTGGGTGCTCCTTCAGCCGCTGCTGCCCGCTCCTAAAGGCTTTGGACATCCGATAGAAGTTGATTTCCGAGAAATCCTCAATGGCATCTTTTACGTCCAGCGCACTGGCTGCCAGTGGGAAATGTTGCCCCACGATTTACCCCCTTACAGCACGGTCTACCATTACTTCCAGAAATGGCAACGAAAAGGAATTTGGCAGCAAATGCATGACCAGATTCGAGAGCAACTGCGGAACAAATTAGGTCGTTCAGAGCAAT